>NZ_JBSFNQ010000001.1:0-301046 GCF_053981115.1 Streptomyces sp. NPDC003691
GCACACGGCACCGGAACCAGACTCGGCGATCCGGTGGAATTCCGGGCGCTCGACCGCGCGTTCCGCGGCTCCACGGACGCCGAGGGGTTCTGCTCTCCAGCGGACCCCCGGCACGGCGGCGAGCAGGTCGAAGACCTCGCCGACCCGGCCGGCCGCGACGGCCAGGGCGCACAGCCGGTCCGGCAGCGCCGGGTCCGGGACACCCCCGGCCGCCGTGTGGAGGGCCCGCACCAGGGCGACGGTCGCGGCAATGCGCTCCGGGCCGGACAGCTCACCGGTGAGCAGCCCGTCGAGGGCCTCCGGGCTCGCGGGCAGTACGGCGATGTCCAGCAGCGGGCCCAGTTCGGCGGCGTCCTGGGCGGGCAGCCGGCCGAGGAACGACTGCCGCCGTCCGGCGTCGAGGCGGGCGAGGGTGCTCAGTACGGCCCACCGCTCGTTCTCGGGGCGCGGGGTGCCCGGCGCGGTGGGGACGCTCAGGGGCCCGGGCGCCGCGCCGAGGAACTCCGCGGCCAGCGCCAGATTGACCGCGCTGCGCGCGTCGTCCGGGAACTCGTCCGCTTCGAGGGCGGCCAGCTCCGCCCAGCGCCCGGCCAGGATCAGCGCCGCCGGCCGGGCGGCGGGGCCCAGCATCGCCCCGGTGCGTTCGAGGATCCACTCGGCGGCCTCCGGGTCCGGGGCGGCCCGCAGGAGTTCGTCCCGGACCCGTCCCGAGAGGTGGGGGGCGAGACTTCCGTAGGTGTGTCCGGCCGGGAAGCCGTACGCCCGGGGGTCGCGCAGCCGCAGATGGGCGTCCAGGAGCACGGCCGGGTCCAGCCGGTCGCAGGCCCGGGCGGCCGCGGCCTGTCGGACCCGGCGGCACAGCACGGCGATCGTCAGATCGAGGAAGTCTCCCGGGGCGAAGTCCGCGACGCCCTCCTCCGGTGCCGGGTACCAGGGCAGTTCGGTGAGCGGCCGCCATTCCGCGGCGTCGATGAACGATCCGAGGGTGTAGTCGTCGAAGAAGTCCTCGTCGGCCAGGTGGATCAGCTCGCCGTCGTTGCCGAAGCTGTCGAACCACACCGTGCCCGCCCAGGGGCCGTTGAGCACCAGCCGGGCGAGGAAGTGGCTGCGGGTCGCACCCAGGACCACGGTCCCGTCCCGGTATCCGGCGCCTTCGGGAAGGTCGTAGAAGGCGTCCTCCGGATCGTCGAACTGGGCGTAGAACTCGCCGGGGCCCGCTTCGAAGAAGTCGGTCCCCTCCTCGTCCTCCCAGTCGGCGATCTGCGCCGGCGTGCCGGCCCAGGGGCGGTCGAGGGGGAAGGGCTCGGCGGGCCGGGGGCCGGTCTGGTCGGCGAGGCGCCGTCCGGCGTACGACATCAGCAGGTTCCCGGGCTCGCCGAACTCCAGCAGATACCGGCGGTAGTTCTCCGGCAGCCGCTGCCCCAGCCCGGTCTCCGCCGCCACCACCTCGGCCTCCGTCAGGGCGGAGAAACCGGTCCGCCATACGTCCCCGTCGCCCGGCCGCAGGGCGGCCCAGCGCGCCGACAGCTCGCGTATCCGGGCCAGTCGGCGTTCGATCTGCTCGTCGTCCAGCGGCTGCCGGGACACGGGCTCATCCGTCATCTCAGAAGGTCCTTGCCGTGAGAGGGGCCGTCGCGGGATCCGCACCGCGCGACGGCGTGAACGGCACCCTAGAGGTTCCCTCCGACAGCCGGGTCCGGAAGCCTCGGAGCCGGAGGCCCCGTAGCGCCGGTGGCGTCTCAGGGGCTGAAGGACAGGAAGACGAAGGCCGCGAAGATCACCAGATGGACGCCGCCCTGGAGGAGGGTGGCCCGGCCAGGCACCACGGTCAGTGCGCTCACCACCGCCGTCAGGGCCAGCAGCACCATATTGGTCGGTCCCTCGCCGAGGATCAGCGGACCGGAGAGCCAGATACTGGCCAGGGCGATGACGGGGATGGTCAGTCCGATACTGGCCATGGAGGAGCCGTAGGCGAGATTGAGGCTGGTCTGCATCCGGCCGCTGCGGGCGGCCCGGACCGCCGCCAGGGTTTCCGGCAGCAGCACCATCAGGGCGATGACGACACCGACGGAAGCGGTGGGCAGCCCGGCCGATTCGACCCCCCGCTCGATGGACGGAGAGATCAGCTTGGCGTTGCCGACGACTCCCACCAGGGCCACGACCAGCAGGGTCAGGCTGAACCAGGTGTCGCGGACGGTGGGCGGCTCGGCGTGCTCGTCGGGACCGCACGGGGAGCCGTCGGGCCGTACCGGCAGGAAGTAGTCCCGGTGCCGTACCGTCTGGACGCCGATGAACAGCCCGTACAGCGCCAGTGAGGCGACCGCGGCGAAGGCGAGCTGGCCGCCGGTGAACTCCGGCCCCGGTTTGCTGGTGGTGAAGGTCGGCACCACGAGGGTCAGGGTGGCCAGGGCGCAGCCGGTGGCCAGGGCGCCGCCGGCACCCTCTGCGTTGAAGAAGGCGACCCGGTTGCGCAGGGTGGCGACGAGCAGGGAGATACCGACGATGCCGTTGGTGGTGATCATGACGGCGGCGAAGACGGTGTCCCGGGCATAGGTGGACGCCTTGTCGCCGCCGCCGATCATCAGCATGACGATCAGTCCGACCTCGATGACGGTGACCGCGACGGCCAGCACGATCGAGCCGAACGGCTCCCCGACGCGATGGGCGACGACCTCGGCGTGGTGGACCGCGGCGAGGACGGCCGCGAAAAGACAGACCGTCAGGATCGCCACGGCGAATCCGGGCAGGTCCCGCCCCCAGGCCGCGGCGAGCGCGATCACAGAGAGCACCGGCGCCAGGGTGGTCCACTGCAACGGAAGCGCTCGGGTGCCCGATGTCATGAGGCCACGCTGCCATCGTGGTGACGGGGGCGCGCGCGGGGTTGCGCCAACGGGGGCGCGGGGCGCGCCCGCGTGCCGGGGGTGGCGCGCCTGCCCGGAGCGGGCCCGCGGCCCCGTACGGCCCTGCCGTTGCGGGGCCGTACGGGGCCCTTCACCCATGCCCGTTGCGGGCCCGGGCCACCCGTACGGCCCTGCCGTTGCAGGCCCGCGCCACCCCGTCCGCCCGTGCCCGTCACATCGGCCGGTCGTGTCCCTCCCAGTACGGGTCCCGGAGCCTGCGCTTGTACAGCTTGCCGTTGGGGTCGCGGGGCAGGGCGGTCACGAAGTCGATGCTGCGGGGGCGTTTGTACGGGGCGAGCAGCCCGGCGCAGTGCGCGAGCAGCTCCCCGGCCAGCGCCTCCCCGGGCTCCCGGCCACCGGCGGGCTCGACCACGGCCTTGACCTCCTCGCCCCGGTCCGGGTGGGGGATGCCGAAGACGGCGGCGTCGGCGACCGCCGGATGGGCGAGCAGCGCGGCCTCGGTCTCGGCGGGGTAGATATTGACCCCGGCGGAGATGATCATGTCGATTTTGCGGTCGCGCAGAAACAGGAAGCCGTCCTCGTCGAGCAGGCCGAGGTCGCCGACGGTGAACCTGTCCCCGATCCGGTTCCGCTCGGTCTTCTCGTCGTCGTTGTGGTAGCGGAAGCCGCCGGTGCGCATCGTCAGATAGACGGTGCCGACGGTGCCGGGCGGCACCTCGTTGCCGTTGTCGTCGAGGACGGCGATCTCGCTGATGGGCCAGGCCCGGCCGACCGTTCCGGGCTTCTTCAGCCAGTCCTCGGCAGTGGCGAAGGTGCCGCCGCCCTCGCTCGCGGCGTAGTACTCCTGGACACAGGGGCCCCACCAGTCGATCATGGCGCGTTTGACCTGCCCGGGGCAGGGCGCGGCGCCGTGGACGGCGTGACGCAGCGAGGAGACGTCGTAGCGGTTCCTGATCCCTTCGGGCAGGGCGAGGAGCCGGTGGAACTGGGTGGGGACCATATGGGTGTGGGTGCAGCGGTGCTCGTCGATCAGACGGAGCATCTCCTCGGGCGTCCACCGGTCCATCAGGACCAGGGGGTGGCCGATGTGCAGGGACGCGGCGGCGAACTGGAGTACTGCGGTGTGGTAGAGCGGCGAGCAGACCAGATGGACGTGTCCGTCGAAGGGGTGGATGCCGAAGAAGCGGAGGAAGCCGCCGAGGTGGGCCTCCTCGGGCGGGCGGCCGCTCAGGGGGCGGCGGATACCGCGGGGCCGTCCGGTGGTGCCCGAGGTGTAGTTCATCACCCAGCCGAGCCGGCGGTCGTCCGGCGGGGTGTCCGGCCGGCCGTCCAGAAGTCCGGCGTACGGGAGGAAGCCGCCGATCTCCCCGACGGCGCGGCGGGCGGCGGGCGGCAGCTCCGCCAGGTCCGCGGCCTCGGCGGCGGTGTCGGCGAACCGTTCGTGGGCGATGAGCACCCGGGCCCCGGAGTCGGTGAGGATATGGGCGGTCTCGGGGGCCACGAGGTGGTGGTTGACGGGGACGAGGTACATCCCGGCCTGGGTGGCGGCGAGCTGGGCGGTCAACAGTTCGGGGCCGTTGGGGAGGACGGTGGCGAAGGCGTCTCCGTGGGTGAGCCCGGCGGCGCGGAGCCCGTGGACGAGCCGGTTGGCGGCGCCGTGGAGGCGGCCCGCGGTCCAGGTCTCGCCGCCGGGGGCGACGAGGACGGTGCGGCCGGGGTCGGCGGCGGCCTGGGCCCAGAAGCCGTTGGGGTGCGCTGCGGGCTCCGTGCCGTGCTCGGCGGGCGTACGGGGCATCAGCGGTCCCTCCCCGCGATCCGGTTGACCCGGGCGACGGCGGTCTCGAACTCCCGGGTCAGCTCGTCGAACACCTGCCGTACGGACCGTTCCGAGGTCATCCGGCCGACGATCTGGCCGACGGGGGTGCCCAGCAGCGGGGCCACCTCGTACTTCTGGATCCGGGACACGGCTTCGGCGACCAGCAGCCCCTGGAGGGGCATGGGCAGCGGACCCGGTCCGGCCGGATCGTCCCAGGCGTCGGTCCAGGCAGTACGCAACTGGCGGGCGGGCTTGCCGGTCAGGGCGCGGGAGCGCACCGTGTCCCCGGATCCGGCGGCCAGGAGTTTGGCGGTCAGAGCGCGGGAGTGCAGATCGGCCTCGGTGGTGGTGAGCCAGAGCGAGCCCAGCCAGACGCCCTGGGCGCCGAGCGCGAGGGCGGCCGCGATCTGCCGGCCGCTGCCGATGCCGCCGGCGGCCAGTACGGGCAGCGGGTCGACGGCGTCGACGACCTCGGGGGTGAGCACCATGGTGGCGATGTCCCCCGTGTGTCCGCCCGCCTCGTACCCCTGGGCGACCACGATGTCGATTCCGGCGTCGGCGTGGTGGCGGGCGTGGCGGGCGCTGCCCGCAAGCGCGGCGACCCGTACGCCCCGGTCGTGGGCGCGGGCGACGATATCTGCGGGCGGGGAGCCGAGGGCGTTGGCGAGCAGCGCGATCGGATAGTCGAAGGCGACGTCGAGCTGGCTGCGGGCGACCCCTTCCATCCAGCCGGTGATCCGCCAGCCGGAGGACTCGCCGCCGGGCAGCTCCGGGACGCCGTGGCGGGCGAGGACACCGTCGACGAAACGGCGGTGGCCTTCGGGGATCATCGCCTCGACGTCCGCTTCGGTGAGCGGCCGGTTGCCGGGGGCCTCCGCGGCCCGGGCGGGCATGACCACGTCCAGGCCGTAGGGCTGTCCGCCGGTGTGCTCCGCCATCCAGTCGAGATCGCGCCGGAGGTCGTCGGGCGCGGTGTAGCGGACGGCGCCCAGGACGCCGAGTCCGCCGGCGCGGGTGAGGGCGGCGGCCACCGCGGGGAACGGCGTGAAGCCGAAGATGGCGTGCTCAACGCCGAGGGCCGTGCTCAGCTCCGTCTCCATGGGGCGCAGGATGCCCCAGCGGCGCGGAGACCGGAAGACTGTTTCTGATGCTGCGTCAGATATTCGGCAACCGCCCCGCGGGCCCGGGGCGGCCCGTGGCCCGGGGCGGCCCGGCGGGTGGATGCGGCGGGGCGCCCGGCAGACAGGTTGCGACCCGGCCGCACCGTCCGCCCGGAGGAAGCCCGGCGGACGCCCGGCACCGCCGGGCGGTTGACAGCGGGCACGCTCTGGAAGAACGTTTCACTGCCGGTCGGACAAGCCGAAAAATACTTTCAGCGACGCAGCGACGCGGAAACGCAGAGAGCGGGGCGCGGGTGACGCAGGACAAGACGGCGGAGAGCAGGACGGCGCAGGACAAGACAGCGGAGGGCGAGGCGGCGGAGAGACACGGAATCAGCCGGCGGCGCCTGAGCGGCGGGGTGCTGGCGCTGGGCGGCGCCCTGGCCCTGGCGCCCGTACCGTTCGCACGGGCCGTACCCGCCCCGGCCGGGACGGGTACGGCGGCCTTCCGCCGCGGCCGTCCCGTGCTGCGGTACGGCAGCCCCGCTCGCGCCGGGCTGCTCGCCGACCGGCTCGACCGGCTCGTCGCCGACGCGGAAACGTACCTGCTCCCCTCCCCCACCCGCCCCTGGTACGCGGGCGCGGTACTGCTCGCCGGACGCGGCGGTACGGTCGCGCTGCACCGGCCGATCGGGCTGGCCCGGCGCTACGCCGCATACGACGAGACCACCGGCAACGGCGTCGAACTGCCCGCGGACGAGCGGATCCCGATGGCCGGGGACACCGTCTTCGACCTCGCCTCGGTCTCCAAGCTGTTCACCTCGCTGCTCGCGGTCCAGCTCGTCGAGCGCGGCGCGCTGGAGCTGGACGAGCGGGTGGCGGCGTATCTGCCGGAGTTCGGGGCCGCGGGCAAGGAGGCCGTCACCGTACGGCAGTTGCTGACCCACACCTCGGGGTTCCGCTCGTGGATCCCCCTGTACCGGGAGCCGACGCTCGAAGGAAAGCTGCGGATGCTGTGGGCCGAGCGCCCGGCGTCCGCACCCGGTTCGGCGTACCTCTACTCCGACCTCAACCTCATCTCCCTCCAGCTGATCCTGGAGAAGCTCACCGGGCGCACCCTGGACACCCTGCTCCACGACGAGATCACCGCGCCGCTGGGGATGAGCCGTACCCGCTTCAACCCGCCGTCCTCCTGGCGCCCGAAGATCGCCGCCACCGAGGATGCCCGGCCGCCGTGGTCCGGTCTCGACCGGGGCATGGTGTGGGGCGAGGTCCACGACGAGAACGCGTACTCCTTCGGCGGGGTCGCGGGCCATGCGGGTGTCTTCTCCTGCGCCTGGGATCTCGCGGTGCTGGCCCGGACCCTGCTCAACGGCGGCTCCTACGGCCGGGCCCGGATCCTGCGCCCCGAGTCCGTCGAGCTGATGTTCACCGACTTCAACACCGCGTTCCCCGGCGACGAGCACGGACTCGGCTTCGAGCTGAACCAGCACTGGTACATGGGCGCGATGGCCACGCCCCGGACGGCGGGCCATACCGGTTTCACCGGAACGAGCCTGGTACTGGACCCGACGACGGACTCGTTCCTGATCGTCCTCGGCAACTCCGTGCACCCGGTGCGGACCTGGCGCTCCGGCAGCGCGCCCCGGGTCGCGGCCGCCGACCAGCTGGCGCGGGCCGTCCCCGTACGCCCGGCCCACGGCCGTACCGCCTGGTTCTCCGGAATGGCGTCCGGTACGACCGCGCTCCTCGCCCTGCCCGCGCTGCCCGCCCTCACCGGCGGCACCGCCCGGCTGCGCTGCTCCCTGTGGTGGGACACCGAACCGTCGGCCGACACCCTGTTCCTGGAGGCCTCGGCGGACGGCGGCACCGCCTGGGTGCCCGTACCGTTCCGCACGGCCCGCCCCGGGGCCGCGGACCGCGAGCATCCGGCGGGCACCGCGACCGGCTGGTCCGGCCGCCGCTGGCACCGGATGACGGCGGATCTGTCCCCCTGGCGCGGTACCGCCGGACTGCGGCTGCGCTGGCGGTACACCACCGACCGGCGGTATGTGGGGCGCGGGGTGTACGTGGACGGGATCCGGGTCGAGGACGGTCACCGGACCGTCTTCGACGAGGCGCGGTCACGGGACGCGGCCCGTATCGAGGCGAGCGGCTGGACCCCTTCGGAGGACTGACCGGGCGGACGGCTCCGGCCCCGGGACGGCGGACCGCCGCCCCGGGACGGCCGGGCCCCGGCGCGCTCAGGCCATGGCGTCCAGGGACTCGGGAAGCGTCTGCCCGCCGTCGACGGTGAGCGTCTGACCGGTGATGAACGCGGCCTCGTCGGAGGCGAGGAACAGCACCGCGTGCGCGATGTCGGCGGTCTCCCCGAGCCGGCCGGCCGGAATCGAGGCGGTCATCCGCCGGAGATAGTCCTCCCCCAGCCCGGCCAGGCCCTCGGTGCGCACATTGCCCGGCAGAACGGCGTTGACGGTGATCCCGGCCGGCGCCAGCTCCAGGGCCGCGCTCCGTACAAAACCGAGCTGGCCGGCCTTGCTGGCGCCGTAGTGGGACCAGCCGCGGTAGCCGGTGACGGGACCCGTGATGGAGGAGGTCAGCACGATCCTGCCGTGCCCGGCGCGCTCCAGGGCGGGCAGGAACGCCTTCGTCACCAGGATCGACCCGCGGAGGTTGACGGCCAGGACCTCGTCCACATCGGCCGCCGTCATCTCCCGCAGCGACTTCTCCGGGAAGACCCCGGCGTTCGCGCAGACCACGTCCACATGCCCGTGCCGCTCCTCGGCCTCGGCCGCCAGCACCTCGGCGGCGTCCGGATCCCGCAGGTCCAGTGCCAGCCCGGTGACCCGGCCGCCGGTCGCCGAGGCGATCTCCGCCGCGGCCTTCCCCGCGGCCGTCCCGTCCCGGCCGGTGACGGCCACCGCCGCGCCCCGCGAGGCGAACAGCTCGGCAACACCCCGCCCGATGCCGCGTGTCCCGCCCGTGACGACCACGGACCGCTTCCGCCAGTCGGTACCCATCTCTCGCCCGCTCCCTCGTCTCCGCTCGACCACCGACGCGCCCGTCAGCACGGACACGACCATGATCATCACGGTACGGGCGGCCGGCCGGGGTCCGGTGCCGAACACGGCGGGACGGCCGAAAGAAGCCGTCCAACGGACGGGGCGGCGGACCGTCCGCACCCCGGGCCGGACGGCCCGGAACCCGGTTCCGAGGGCTCCGGGCGCAGGAGGTCGGGCCCGGCGTACGGACCGGGGATACGGACCCGGCATACGGGCCGGAAACCGCCGCAGGGCGCCGGACGGGAGGGGGTCGGCGTACGGCGCCGGAGCGGGAAGGTTCGGGCGTACGGCGGCGGGCGGGCCCGGTTCAGCGGCCGAGGGCCGCCATCGCCGCGTTGTGCCCGGGGATCCCGCTGACCCCGCCGCCGCGCACCGCGCCCGCCCCGCACAGCAGGACATTGGCGTGCGCGGTCTCCACGCCCCAGCGGCCGGTTTCCTCCGTGGCGTACGGGAAGGACAGGTCCCGGTGGAAGATGTGCCCGCCGGGCATGCCGATCTCCCGCTCGATGTCCAGCGGGGTCTTGGCCTCGATACAGGGCGCGCCGTCCGCGTCCTCGGCAAGACAGTCCGCGATCGGTTCGGCGAGATGGGAGTCCAGCTCGGCGAGGGTGCGGGCGAGGAGTTCGGCGCGGGCGCGGTCGTTGTCCCCGGCGAACAGGCGGGCGGGCGTGTGCAGTCCGAAGAGGGTCAGGGTGTGGTGGCCCCGGGCCGCGAGCGACGGGCCGAGGATGGAGGGATCGGTCAGCGAGTGGCAGTAGATCTCCGACGGCGGCGCGCCCGGCAGCCGCCCGGCGGACGCCTCCCGGTAGGCGGCCGCGAGCTGCTCGTACCCCTCGGAGACATGGAAGGTGCCCGCGAAGGCGTCGCGCGGATCGACCGCTTCGTCCTTCAGCGCGGGCAGCCTGCGCAGCAGCATGTTCACCTTGAACTGCGCGCCCTCCGGGGCGGGGCCGGGCGGCTCCTCCCCCAGCAGCCGGGCGAGTTCGCGCGGGGCGGCGTTCACCAGAACCCGGCGGGCGGCGACCGTGCCGGACCCGTCCGCCGCCTTCCACGAGACCTCGGCGGTGGTGCCGTCGGTGTCGATACGGGTGACCTCGTGCCCGGTCAGCAGTTCGGCGCCCGCGGACCGGGCGGCCGCGGCGAGGGCGTCGGTGAGCGCGCCCATCCCGCCGACCGGGACGTCCCAGTCGCCGGTGCCGCCGCCGATGACGTGGTAGAGGAAACAGCGGTTCTGGACCAGCCCCGGGTCGTGGGCGTCCGCGAAGGTGCCGATCAGAGCGTCCGTCAGGACCACGCCCCGGACCAGGTCGTGCCGGAACCGCTCCTCCACGGCGACTCCGACGGGTTCCTCGAAGAGCGTCCGCCACGCCGTGTCGTCGTCGATCCGTGCCCGCAGCTCCGTACGCTCCGGCAGCGGTTCGGTGAGGGTCGGGAACACCCGTTCGGCGACCCGGGCGGTCATTCCGTAGAACGCGCGCCACGCCTCGTACTCGCGGTCGCCGCCGGTCAGCGCGGCAAAGGAGTCCCGGGTCCGGCCGGCCCCGACGAGCAGACCGCCGGTGCCGTGCGGGGTGTAGGAGGAGACGGTCCGCTTCCGTACCGCGAAGTCGAGGCCGAGATCGCGGACGATGGTGTCCGGGAGCAGGGAGACGAGGTACGAGTAGCGGGACAGCCGCGCGTCGACCCCCGCGAAGGGCCGGGTGGAGACGGCCGCGCCGCCGGTGACCGGGGCGCGTTCGAGGAGGAGCACGGAGCGGCCGGCGCGGGCCAGATAGGCGGCGGCCACCAGGCCGTTGTGGCCGCCACCGACGATCACGGCGTCGTACGAGGTCTGTGCGGGCATGCCCGGACCCTAACCCGCGGGGGCCGGGCGCGGGAGCCGCAGCCCGCCGGGGCGGTCCGGGGCGCGCACCCCGGGCCGCCGGGCCGTACGGCGCTCGGCGCCGCGGGGCACCTCCGAGCGCAGGGCTTCGAGCAGGGCGAGCAGGGCCGGATGCCCGCCGGGCACGGTCCGCAGGACGGCATGGACCGGCCGTACCGGCTCGGGGTTGCGGACCCGGCGGACGACCACCCCGGGGTGCCGGGTGCCGAGTCCCAGCAGCGGGGTGAGGGCGACCCCGAGACCTGCCGCGACCAGGCTCTGCACGGCGGCCTGGTCCTCCCCGCTCACCACGGTCTCGGGCCCGGGGACGGTACCGGCCCGGGCGTGGCGCAGCGCGTCGGGGCCGGGCTCGTCGGAACCGATCCACGGTTCGCGGGCCAGTTCGGCGAGGTCGACGACCCGGCGGGCGGCGAGCGGGTGTCCGGCGGGCAGGACGGCCCGGTAGGGGTCGTCCATCAGATGTTCCAGCCGTACCCCGTCCGGTACGCCGTCGGGCGGGCCCGGCAGCCGGGTGACGACGGCCAGATCGACCAGGCCGCGGGCCGCGTCGGCGACCGCGGCGGTGTCGTCCGCGGGACCGAGGTCGATCCGTACGTCGGGATGCCCCGCCCGCAGGAGGGCCACGGCGGGGACGACGAGAGCGGCGCCGGTGCCGGGCGCGTACCGGACGACCAGGCGTCCGGTGCGGCCGGCCCGCAGATCGGCGAGCGCGGTCTCCGCCTCGGCGAGCTGCCGTCCGATGAGCACGGCGTGCTCAGCGAGCAGCCGTCCGGCGGCGGTGGGCCGCACCCCCCGTCCGACCCGTTCCAGCAGGGCCGTCCCCGTCTGCCGCTCCAGCGCCGCCACCTGCTGGCTGACGGCTGACGGTGTGTACCCCAGCCGGGCGGCCGCCGCGGTGACCGATCCTCCTGCGACCACAGCGCAGAGAACGCGCATACGCCTCACGTCGAGCACACGGCGAAGCTTAGGCCCCCCGGAGCCCCCCGCGCACGAATCCCCGGTCGTGGCGCCGGAGGACCTTCCGCGGGGCGCCCGGGCGGGGTCATCGGCGTTGCGTTAAAGGGGAGTTCGTACCTGGTCATCCCCTGGATGAGGACGCTCCGGCTCCGGGCCGCGGCCCCGTTCGGCCCCGCGAAGCCCCGCGTTCGCGGGGAGCACTGGCGGCGGGGTGCCCGCGCCCATCGTGCCGAGGGGATCATCCCCGCGTGCGCGGGGAGCGCGCGCCGCTGCCGGTGACCCGCGGGCCCGCGGGTCACCGGGGCGCGGTGTCTCAGCCGATGAGGATCGGGGCCACATCGCTGATCCGCTTGTGCCCGTGGGCGGCGGCGTCGGGGGCGGACATCTTGGCGAGCTGGGCGGCGGCACCGATCAGCAGGGCTCCCCCGAGGGCCAGGGAGAGCAGAACGGACGACAGACGGCGGCGGGACTTCATGGCACGCTCCTGTTCCTGTGGCTCGGGACGGTTGTTCCTGCGGCTCGGGACGGTTCCGTCCGCTTCCGCGGCGTTCTCGGGATCGTAGACAGGGCGCCCGGGCCCCGCTACCCCGCCTCGCCGGGCGGGGCGCCTGTCGGTGGGCACTGCTTGGATACGGACCGACCGGCCGCCGAGCGAGGGAGATCACCATGTCCATGCACGAGATCGAGGACCTGGTGGCCGATTCGGTCCGGGTCCTGAACGGCCTGGCCGGGCCGGACGATCCGCGGGTCCGGGACTGGTTCGCCGTGCTCTACGGCTTCCAGAACGACTACGACTGCTCGTTCACCCATTTCCGGGTGATGGACATCCTGCTGCGGCGCCGGTACACGTACCGGTTCCCCCTCGAACGGCACCCCGACCACGCCGCGCGGCGCGCGTACTTCGACGGGCTGACCGAATTCACCGGCCTGCGGACGTTCGACGAGGAGGCTCCCGACTTCGAGGGCTACGAATCCTGGCTGGAGGACGGCTACGCCGAACCGCCCTACTTCTACTGCGACGCCGGTACCGCACTGTGGCGCCGCCTGGCGGACGCGGGCGAACTCCGGGGCCCCGACGCCCTCCCGCCGCGCCGCACCCCGCTGATCGACGTGGTCCGCGAAATCGCCGTCGCCGCGGAGCGGCAGGGCGACCGCGACCTGATCGCCATGTGGTACGCGTTCGGCTGCGCCACGCTGGTGGGCGGCCCGGCGGGCTGCCCCTTCGACGTCACGGAGGTGGCGGAGATGCCCGCGGTCCGGGACCTGCGCACGGTGGCAACCCGCACCGGCGCCCTCGCCGCGGCCCGGCAGTCGCCGTACGCGATACCGGTGGAGTTCGCGGAGGATGACGAGCTGGAGGGGTGGTGGTGGGAGGTATAGGAGGGAGCCCCACGGGGCCCCTATGGGTTTGGTCAAGGTGGTGGGGTGGTGCCAGGCGGGAGACCGCCTGGCAGGCAGGCTGTTATGAGCGACGGACGGGGTGTGCGGGATTCGGCTGGTGAGGGCATGCGGCCGTGTGACCACTCGACCGCCCCGCCCCGCGCGGATTCCCGGCGCGAACGGCCACGCCCCGGAGGCGCCTTGCGGGGCCCGGCCCCCTCGGGGTCCTGAGCTCCGGGACCCGCACCGATGTCACGACTCCGCAGCAGGCCGAACACCATGTCCGCAACGTTCCTGACCGGCATCGCCCGCACCACCGAACCCCTGACGATGCTGCGCCGCTTCCTCGCCAGTGGGGTGCGCTGCGGGCCGGGTCCGGAATCAGGCGCTGAGGGAACGCAGGTGGGTCAGGACCGTGATGTCACGGTCGAAACACACCACGATCCGCCCGTCGGATGTGACGGCGAGAGCGTTGACCCGGCCGGGGAGGAGCAGTTCGGGTCCGACCTGTCGGCGGGTGGTCAGGTCCCACACCCGCACTCCGTGCCCACTGCCGATGGCGGCGACCGGACGGCCTTCCACTACGGCCGTCGCCACTGCCTGCACCTGGCTGGTGTGACCGGTGAGGGGTTCGCCGACCTGTTGGCGGGTGATCAGGTCCCATACCCGCACCATCCGGTCGTCGGCGCTGCCGGTGACGGCGACCGGACGGCCTTGCACCACGGCCGTCGCCACTGCCTGCACCTGGCTGGTGTGACCGGTGAGGGGTTCGCCGACCTGTTGGCGGGTGATCAGGTCCCATACCCGTACCGTCCGGTCTGCGCTGCCGGTGACGGCGACGGGACGGTCGCCGAGGACGGCTGTCGCCAATGAGATCACGTGGCAGTTGACGAAGCCGAAGGGTTCTCCGGCCTCGCCTGTGCCCAGATCCCACATCTGCAAGCCGTTCCTGTCGCCGGTGACGGCGACCGGACGACCGTTGATGACCGTGGTCGCCACCACATCCGTACACCGGATGCTGTCTTCGGAAGGCCGGGTGGCGGGTTGTCCGGTGGCCAGGTCCGAGACCGCAACCGCAGGGGCGTGGCCGAGGCTGACAGCGACCGGTCGGCCGTCCACTACTGCGGTCGCCAGCCCGTGCAGCGGACTGTAGTGGGCGTAGAGGGGCTCGCCCACTGGTTGGCCAGTGGCCAGGTCCCACATGTTGACGGTGCCGTCGGCATCGGTGCTCCATGTGCTGGTGACGGCTACCTGGCGGTCGTCGACGACCGCCGTCGCCACCGCGGTCACCTCGTAGGCGTGGCCTTCAGGGCTCGATCCGGCGGTTCGACCGGCCGTGAGGTCCCACACCTGGACCGTCCCGTCGTGGCAGCCGGTGACTGCGAGGGGGCGGCCGTCCACCACTGCCGTCGCTACAGAGGTCATCTCGCACGAGCCGGCGATGCCGGCAGCTTCGTTGCGGGTGTGCATGGGCCGGCCCAGTGTTCGGCCCGTGCCCAGATCCAATATCTGTAGCGACGTGGCGCCGTTGAACTGCGTAATGGCGACGGCCACCGGGCGGCCGTCGAGGACCGTCGACGCCACCGCGTCGATGTAGTCGGTGTCGGCCTCGGGGGCAAGGGGCGGTCCGACAGGTTGACCGGTGGCCAGGTCCCACACCCGTAGCGTCGGGTCGGAGAAGTAACCGCCGGTGACAGCGACGGGCCGGCCGTCGATGACGGCTGCCGTCACGGCGTACACCGAGCCGGTGTGTCCTTCGAGGGGCGGACCGAGCGTCCGGCCCGTGCCAAGGTCCCAGACCTGCACCGCCTCCTCCTGTTCGGCGGTGACGGTGAGGGCGACCGGGCGCTCATCCACCACCGCCGTCGCCAGTACACGGGGGAGACTGATGCCTTCGAGGGGCGGGGCGAGCATCCGGCCGGTGCCGAGGTCCCACACGCGCACCGTGTCGTCGTGGCTTCCTACGATGGCGACGGCACGGCCGTCGAGTATCGCCGTGGCCAACGCAGCCACCTTGTCGGTGTGGCCGGTGAGCGGGTCACCCATCGGACTACCGGTGGTCAGGTCCCACACCCGGACCGTGTCTTCATCACCGGTGACGGCGATCGGCCGGCCGTCGACGACGGCCGTCGCCACTGCGGTCACCTCGTGAGCGTGGCCCTCCAGGGGCGGTCCGGCAGGCCGGCCCGTGGCCAGGTCCCACACTCGCACCGTCGTGTCCCCGCTTCCGGTAACGGCGACCGGGCGGCCGTCGACGACTGTGGTCGCCACCGCCATCACCGCATCGGCATGACCCGTCAGGCACTGCCGGAACCGCTGGTCCGCCAACGCCCCGGTGGCCCATACCGGGATCCAGCCGCCCGCCCCTGCCGGGGCACCGTCGACCGTCGCCTCGGCCAACCGCCGCGCCAAGTCCCGATCCCCGAACCGGGCCGCCCCCAACGCCAGCACCTGACGCCTTACGGCCGGGCTTGCCCCCTGGTGCAGGTGCAGCGACCCCCGGTAGACCGTGGACGTCAACCGGGCCGCCGGACCCGAGGCACCATCCAGCAGACGCAGTACTTCCCTCGGATCGGCATGCACCAAGAACCCCGTATCCGCCAGTCGCCTGTCCACTTCGGCGTTTTGCCCACCGGAACCGTCATCGCGCAGGTCATCAGACATAACCGCATCCAACCAGCCCACACCGACACGTCCCCCGACCCGGCACCCCCACACGATCACGTAGTTGTTTACGCAGTTTCACGGATCCCACGGCCCCGGCCCGGAGTTTGCGCTGGTCAAGCACTCCGCTGCCCGCCCGCTAGTGCCCCCTCCGTTCCCTCAGGGCCGCCACTCTCCGGTACAGCTCCACCGCCTCCTCGTGGCGGCCCAGTTGTTCCAGGCAGTGGGCCTCGTCGTTGCGACTGGCGAGGGCGTCGGGGTGGGAGGGGCCCAGGACGCGGTCGCGGGCGGTGGCTACCGAGGTGTAGACCGTCAGGGCTTCCGGCCAGCGGCCCAGCCAGCCGAGGGCGACGGCGACCTCGCGCAGGCTCACCAGGGTGTCGGGGTGGTCGGGGCCCAGGGTGCGGGTGCGGCGGGTGCTGATGTCGCGGGACTGGTCGAGGGCTTCGGGCCAGCGGCCGGTGCGGCCGAGGTTGACGCCGAGGCCGTGGCGGGCGCGGAGGGTTTCGGGGTGGTCCGGGCCCGAGATACGGGTACGGTCGGCGATCAGAGCGGTGAAGAGGTCGAGGGCTTCGGCGCCGCGGCCCAGGCGGCCGAGGCTGATGCCTACCTCGTAGCGGGCGGCGAGGGTGTCGGGGTGGTCCGCGCCGAGGGAGCGGCCGCGGGCGTCGGCGACCTCGCGGTACTCGGCCAGGGCCTCGGTCCAGCGGCCGAGCTGGCCCAGGGCGTAGGCCACTTCGTACCGGGTGACCAGGGTGTCGGGGTGGTCGGCGCCCAGGACCCGGGTGCGGGCCTCGGCGACCCGGCAGGCCATCCGGAAGGAGTCTTCGAGACGGCCGAGTCTGCTGAGGTTGAAGGCGAGGTTGTGGCGGCAGCGCAGGGTGTCCGGATGGTCGGGGCCCATGGTGCGCTCCCGGGCGGCGAGGACCTCCGTATAGCGGTCGTGGGCCTCCAGGTGGCGGCCGAGACCGCCGAGGACGTAGGCGGCTTCCTGCTGCGCCGCCAGGGTGTCCGGGTGGTCGGCGCCCAGGGCGCGGTCGCGGCCCTCGGCGACCCGGCGGAAGCCTTCGAGGGCGTCCTCCGCGCGGCCGGTGCGGCTGAGGGTGAAGGCGACCTCGTAGATGCTGGCGAGGGTGTCGGGGTGGTCCGGGCCGAGGGCGTGTTCGCGTTCGGCGGCGACCGCGCGGTGCACCTCGCCCGCCTCCTCCCAGCGGCCGAGTCGGCCGAGGCTGAGCCCGGCGCTGTGGCGGCCGGCCAGGACGGCCAGGGTCTCCGGGGTGGGCGTGGGGCGCGCGGGGCGTACCGACGGGCGGGTCAGGACGGTGCGTACGGCGGTGCCGGTGGTCCATTCGCCGGTGAGCCCGGCGGTGTGGTCGGGCAGGACGGGCCGGAGGGCGGTGGCCGTGGCGTGGTGGCCGCCGGTCATCCGGCTGCCCCAGGCCGGCAGGGGCGCGGGCCCGGCGGGCGGGGCCGCGGCCGGGGCGGGGACCGTGGGTACGCCGTCGGGGCGGGTGATGCGCCGCCGCAGGTCGCGGGCGTCGGCCGGGCGGCCGTCCGGGGTCTTGGCGAGCAGGTCGAGCACCGTCTGCTGGACATGCTCGGGGATCTCCGGGCGGTGGACCCGCAGCGGCTGCGGAACGGTGTCGCGGTGGCCGACGAGGACCGCCCAGGCGTCCTCGTCGTCGAACGGCGGGACGCCGGTGGAGATCTCGTAGAGGACGCAGCCGAGGGAGTACAGGTCGCTGCGGTGGTCGACCTGGCCGCCGCCGATCTGCTCGGGCGACATGTAGTGCGGGGTGCCCATGGCGATGCCGGTGCCGGTGAGCCGGGAGGAGGTGGCGATGTTCTCGCCGAGGCGCGCTATGCCGAAGTCGCAGATCTTCACCGTGCCGTCGGTGAGCCGGACGATGTTCGCGGGCTTCAGATCGCGGTGGACGATACCGCGTTCATGGGTGTAGGCGAGGGCGTCGGCGACCTGGACGGCGATCTCCACGACATCGTCGACCGGCAGCGGCTCATGGGCGTTCTCCTCCAGGAGCTGGCTGAGGTTGCGCCCGTCGAGCAGCTCCATGACCAGGAACAGCACACCGTCGTGTTCGCCGAAGTCGTGGACGACGGTCACCCCGCGGTGCTGGAGCGCGGCGGCCACCCGGGCCTCGCGGCGGAAGCGTTCGCGCAGGACGGTGGCGAAGGAGGCGTCGTGGTGGGGGTCCACGGGCTTGAGGCATTTGACCGCGACGCCCCGCCCGAGGGACTCGTCGACGGCGCGCCACACCTCGCCCATGCCGCCGCGCCCGATCACCTCGTCCAGCCGGTACCGGCCCTGGATCAGCCTGGAATCCGCCATTGCCTTCCGTTGCCCCCGTCGGTGTGCTCCGCCCTCCCCGTTGGTGTCCAGTATGGCGGGGCGGTCGGACAGTGGGTACGGGCCGGTGGGTGTGCCGGGCGAACGGCCGGGAATTTCGGGCCGGGTCCGGGTCCGGGCCGTGCGGCGCGGCCCCGGACCGGCCGGAGCGTCAGGAGCCGTAGCTCAGGGCGATGGTGTCACCGACGGAGATCACCCGGCCCCGGGTCGCGGCGGTGAAGGCGGATCCGTCGGTGCTCGCGCGCCAGACGGAGGTGCCGCTGTTGGCCGTGCCGTTGACCGCGGTGACGGTCCCCGTGCCGGTGGCGGGGGTGACGGAGGTGACGCAGCCCGCGGGGGTGGCGGCGGTGGCGGCCGCGTCCAGTACGGCGCCGAGGGTGGTCGTGGTGCCGGTCGGGGTGAAGGCGACCGAGCAGACCTTGAGGGCGCCCGTACCGTCGGCGACGCTCAGGGCGAGTTCGGTGGCGGTGCCGGGGGTGAAGGCGCTCTGGGCGACCCAGCGGGGGGCGCCGGAGGTGGGCAGGGGCGGTGCGGCGGTGAAGCCCGCGCCCGCGACGGCGCGCAGGGCGTCGGTGGAGGAGTAGGCGGAGGGGGCGGAGTCGGCGGGCTGGTAGCGGAAGCCGCCGCCGGGGTTGAACTGCTGGGCGATCAGGAAGTCGACGGGGGTCTTTCCGGCGGGGGTGAGGAAGTCACCGGTCTGCGGGTTGATGCCGCAGGCGTTCAGACCGGAGACGGCCCAGCCGTTGGAGCTGGAGTTGATGCCGTACATGGCGGTGAAGGCACCGGACAGGTTGACCAACTTGCCCTTGAGGAAGAGGCGTGCCTGCACGATGTCGGGGTCGGTGGCGGGGACTCCGGCGGCGCAGAGGGCCGCCATGGACGCGCCGGTCATATCGACGTCGCCGGGGGCCGCGAGCCGGGTCGGATTCCCTTCGGCCTTCTGGTAGTCCCAGCCGCCGTCGTTGTGCTGGTTGGCCCGGATACGGGTGACGATCGCGTCGAGCAGCGCCTGCGGTACGCGCCGGTCCCCGGACTGGGTTCTGGCGCCGGCGAGCGCGAGGCCCGCGAACACGGTGCCGTTGTAGTTGGCGGAGCTGCCGAAGTATCCGGTCTCCGCGGTCTGCCAGTAGGAGTAGATGTCGCCGATGAGGTTGCGGGAGGCGGAGACCCGGGCCGGGTCGATGCCCGCGGCGTGGGCGTTGAGGGCGGCACGCTCGTAGTCGGTGACGACCGGGGCGGCGGAGGGCCAGGCGGCCGTGGCGAGGAGGTTGCGGTAGACGGTGCGGGCGTTCTTGGTGGTGTCGCCGCCGGGGGCGACGTCGACGGCGGCCGTTCCGGCGGCGGCGAAGGCGCTGAACGCCCACTCGTTGGAGAGCCCGGAGCCCGCGTAGGAACCGTCGGCGGCCTGGAGGGTCTTCAGATAGTTCACACCGTTGGTTTTGGAGGTGGCTATCTGGGCGGGGGTGGAGGTTGCGGAGGCCGGGAGGGTGCCCGCGACGAGCGCGGCGGCCGCGGTCGTGACGACGGTAAGGCCGCGCATCCGGGTGCGGCGGCGGGAGGGCGGGGCGGCGGAGGTCGCGGAGGCGGGGGTACGGGACATGGGCCTGCTCCTGTGTCGGGGGACGCCGGCCGCGAACGCCCGTCACCGGGCCCGGGGAACCGGGGCGGCGGGGGCGCCGGCCGTCGTCCGAACGCGAGGTGACGGCTTTCCAGGTGGTGCTCGCCGCATGGGCATTCGGACTCGGTCCGGCTCCCGCCGTTCCACACCGCTGCGCGTCAGTCCCGGATTCCCACCGGATTCCCCCATGTGACAGCCCTGGACGGTACCCGAGGCACAACTGCCGCGCTACCGGCCCCGGTTCAGGGGCGGCCGGCGGGGGAGGCCGTCTTGACGTCCGTTTCGGCCACATGTTCCAATCCGGCTGCCGGGCCGTGTCCGACACGGCCCGCACGCTCAGGTACCAGGGGAAGCCGGTGGAATTCCGGCGCTGACCCGCAACCGTGAGTCCGCCGCGCGGCGGACGAGCCGGACTGCCTGGTCTGGGTGCTCAATCAGCGAGAAACGCCGTCGCGGACTACGGCGTGGTCGACCGGCCTCCGGTGGGGTGTGTTCCCCGCCGTGCGGGGCCGCCCCGCCACGTGCCGTGCCCGCGCGGACGACACGAGGGGCTGCGGTGGGGACGATGCGACGGGCTCGGGGGCGGCGCGGCGGAGGGCGGAGCCCGGGCTCCCCGGTGGTCTCGCTGACCGCGCTGCTGGTGCTCGGTGCGAGCGGGCTGTACGCCACGGCTCCGGCGAGCGCCGCCGCTGCCCCGGCGGCCGCAGCAACCGCCACAGCCGCCGATGCCGGTGCCGGTGCGCCCGAGAAGTGCACCACGGCGAAGGGCGCGGTCGTCGCCGTCGACTTCGGTGCCTTCGGCGGGCCGGTGGTCCGGGGCTGTGACACCACTCCCACGACCGGGTACGAGCTGCTGCACACCGGCGGTTTCGCCACCACGGGCACCGAGCACGACGGCCCCGCCTTCGTCTGCCGTATCGGCCATGCCTCGGCGCCCGAGGGCAGGCAGTATCCGACTCCGGACGCGGAGAAGTGCAAGGACACCCCGGGCGCGGGGGCCTACTGGTCGTACTGGGTCGCCGCGAAAGGCGCGAAGGACTGGCGGTACAGCACGCTCGGCGCCATGTCCCGGACGCTGAAGCCGGGCGACACCGACGCCTGGGTTTTCGGGGCCACGCAGCCCGGGGGCGCGGGCGGGAAGCCGTCGTTCACCCCGGACCAGGTGCGGGCCGGGGCCGGTCCCGGGAAGGTCCGCACCCGGGCCGTGGGGAGCTGGGTGCAGCAGCGGCTGACCGGGGGCGAGCGGGTGGAGACCGCGCCGGGCGAGCCCAGTGACCTGCTTACGGTGAAGGCGGCCTATGCGCTGGCCGCGACCGTGGGCAAGGGTGCCGTACTGGACCGGGTGGCGGCCTATCTGCGCTCCCGTACCACCGCCTATGCCTATCCGCGGGGCGCGGACCAGGCACCGGATCCGGCTGCCGCGGCGCAGCTCGCGCTGCTGGCGGAGATCACCGAGAAGGATCCGCGGGACTTCGGCGGGCACGATCTGGCGGGCGATCTGCTGAAGACCGTCTGTCCCGAACCCGCCGCCGGTGCCCCGCCGGAGCCCGGCTGTTCGGCCGCGGGCGACTTCCGCGGCGCGGGCTCCACCGAGGCGCAGGCGCAGTCCGTGATCGCCCTGGTCCGGGCGGGTGTGAAGCCCCCGGAGGCGGCGGTCGCCCGGCTGACCCGGCTCGACTGCCCCGGCGGCGGCCACGGCGGCATGCTCAACCCGCCCGGTCAGTACTGCGACGGCGAACCGGGCGCCACGGCCTGGATCGCCCTGGCCCTGCATGCGGCGAAGGGGTACGACGGGGCGCTGGCCGAAGTCCTCTCCGAGCTGAAGGGGCAGCAGCGGGCGGACGGTTCCCTCCCGGTCTACACCGGCGGCACCGGGTACGGGGACGTCGGGACCACGGCGCTGGCCGCCCAGGTGCTGCGGGCCGTGGGCGACGGGGCCCGGGCGGACAGGGCAGTCGCCTGGCTGGCGGGCCGTCAGTTCCCGCTGGGCGGTTTCAGCTCGGACGAGCTGGCGCTGGAGCCTCATCTGTATCCGACGGAGGCCGCCGCGCTCGCCGGGGCGGACGCCGATCTGCTGACCCTGGTGGCCCGGGAGATCCCGGCGGAGCCCGGCAATCCGGGTGAGCCCGGGGGCCCCGGTGAGCCGGGCGGTCCCGGGGAGCCCGGCCAGGGCCGGGGCCCCGATCTGAAGAAGGCGGTGGCCTATCTCACGGGCGGCGGGCGGCTGGTGCGCGGCCGCTACTACCCCGCCGCACCCGGCTCGCCGCGCGCCGACTTCGGGCTGACGATCGACGGCGCCTTCGCGCTCGCCGCCACCGGGTACGACAACAACACGCTCCGCGGGATGGTGGACTTCCTGGACGGCGGCGGCCGGGACAACGAGGGGCGCGCCCTGCACGACTGGACCCGCGCCGGGACGGACCGGCCCGTGAGCGGGGCGGTCGGCAAGGCGGCGGTGCTGGCGCAGTCCGTCGGCCGCGACGCCCGGGACTTCGGCGGGCGCGATCTGATCGCCGCGCTGGAGAAGGCGGTGTGTACGGCGGCGGACGGGCAGTGCGCCGCCCGCGGCAACTACCGGAACGCAACCTCCGTCTTCGGGCAGGCGCTGGGGATCATCGCGCAGGTCCGGGCGGGCGAACGGGCCGCCGCGGCGGAGCCGGTGGCGTATCTGCTCTCCCTCCAGCGGGAGTCGGGCGCCTTCCCGAGCGTGATCCCGGCGAAGGATCCCGCGGACCAGGAGGTCGACTCCACGGCGATGGCCGCGATGGCGCTCGCCCTGGCGGGCGGCGAACGGGCGGACGCCGCGGTGGCGCGGGCGCTGGAGTGGCTCGCGGGGAAGCAGCTCGCCGACGGCGGTTTCCCGGGCGCGTCCGGCAACTCGGTGAACTCGGCCGGGCTGGCGGTGCAGGGGCTCTCCCTCGACACCGCGCGCCACCGCGACCGGATCACGAAGGCCCGGCTGTTCCTCGCCGGGCAGCAGAACCGGGACGGCGGGTTCAATGTGGCCGCGGACGGCCGGCCCGGTTCGGACGTACGGGCGTCGGCGCAGGCCGTCAGCGGTGCGACGGGGATCTCGTTCGCGGTGCTGGAGCGCAGTCTGACCGGGACGTCGCCGCGGCCGGACCCGGGCCCGGATCCGTCGGAACCGCCGGTGATCGTCACCCCCGGTGACCCGGGCGGGGCCGCGGGCACCGGCGGCGCGGCCGGGGGCGGTTCCGGCGGGGGCGGCCTGGCGTCCACCGGTACCGGTGTCCTCGGTCTCGCCGGTACCGCGGCGGCCCTGCTGGTCGCGGGTGCGGGCGCGGTCGCCGCGGTCCGCCGCCGTACCGCCGCGGGGCGGGGCCGATGACGAGTCCCCGGGCGGCCGAGGCAGCCCGCACCCGGGACGGGTGGGCGGCGCGTGCCGTGGCCGCGGCCGGACGGACGGCCGCGGCGCCGAGGATCCCTGCTGCCCCCGTACCCCGCCGTCTGCGGACGGCCCGGGCCGTGGCCGAGGTCGGCCCGACAGCCGCCGCACCGACGCCCCCGACGGCTCCGGCACCCCGCCTCCGCCACTCGCGGACGACCCGGACCGTGCCCGCCTCGGGACCGACGGACGCGGCACTGGGACTCCCCGCCGTTCCCGTACCCCGCCAGCTGCGAGCAGCCCGTACCGTGGGAGCGTTCGGGGCGGCTGGCGCGCCGAGTCCGCGGGCGGCCGAGGCTGCCCGCCCCCGGGACGGGTGGGCGGCGCGTGCCGCGGCCGGCCCGGCGGCTTCGGCGCCCCGCCGCGCACGGGCCGCCCGTGCCCTGGCCGCGTTCGGGCTGACGGCTGCCGCGCTGGTGGCGCCGGCCGTCCCCGTCGCCGCCGATCCGCAGCCGATGGGGCGGTGCACCACCTCGTCGGGTGCGGTGCTCGCGGTCGACTTCGGGCCGTGGGGCGGGCCGGTCTACCGCTCCTGCGGTACGACTCCGACCACGGGTTACGAACTGCTGAACCAGGGCGGCTGGCGGACGGCGGGCACCGGGCACGACGGCCCCGCGTTCGTCTGCCGCATCGGCTACAGCGGGCACCGGGGCGGGAAGATGTTCCCGCCGCCGGAGCAGGAGGACTGCGTCCTCACTCCCCCGGCGACCGCCTACTGGTCGTACTGGCACGCGGACCCGGGCGAGAACACCTGGGAGTACAGCACCCTCGGCGCGATGCTCTACGAACCGGAGCCCGGCAGCGTCGACCTGTGGATCTTCGGCGGGACGGACATCGACGGCACCAAGGGGCGGCCCCGGATCACCCCCGACCAGGTCCGGGCGCGGAACACCAGGCCGGTGGGCGGAGCTGCGGCACCGACCGGGAAGGCACCCGCCGTGCCGCCGGGTACGGACACCGGCCCGGCACCGGCGCGTTCCACGGCACCCGTGCCCCCGCCCCCGGCGCCCTCCGCCCGGGCCACGGTCTCCGCCCCCGCGACAACAAGCGCCCCGCCCCCGTCCCCGTCGCAGTCCCCCGCACCGCCGTCCATCGCCGCCCCTGCGAGCAAGGCCCCGGTGGTCGTGGATGCCGCCCCGGCGGACGCCGCGGGCCGGGATTCGGGTTCCGGTTCGGCGCTCCCGGTGCTGGCGACGGCCGGGCTGGTCGTGGTGCTCGGCGGGGCGGCCGTGGTCACGCTGCGGCGCCGCCGCCGTACGGAGTAGACGGAGCCGCCGTGCCGCGTACCCCTTCCCGGCCCGCGCCGTCCCCGGGCGGCCGCACCCTGCCGCGGACCCTGCATCCCGTCGCCTGGTGGATCTGGGCGCTGGCGCTGGCCACCGCGGTCAGCCGGACCAACAACCCGCTGCTGCTCCTGCTGGTCCTCGCGGTCCTCGGATATGTCGTCACCGTGCGGCGGACCGAGGCGCCGTGGGCCCGCGGCTTCCACTACTACCTGTATCTGGCGCTGATCGTGATCGCGATCCGGGTGGTGTTCCGGGCCGTGTTCGGGACCGGCATCACGCCCGACGACCACTTCCTGTTCTCGCTGCCCACGGTCCCCACCCCGGACTGGTACGCGGGTATCCGCATCGGCGGTCCGGTGTCGCTGGAGGCCCTGCTGTCGGCGGCGGTGGAGGGCCTGCGGCTCGCCTGCATGCTGTGCTGTATCGGGGCGGCGAACACCCTGGCCAATCCGAAGCGGGCGCTGCGGGTGCTGCCGGGCGCCCTGTACGAACTGGGCGTCGCCGTCACGGTGTCCATCAGCGTCGCGCCCCAACTGGTCCAGAGCGTACGGCGGGTGCACCGGGCGCGCAGGCTGCGGGCGGGCCGGACGAAGGGCCTGCGGGCGCTGCGCGGCATCGTGGTGCCGGTCCTGGAGGACGCCCTGGAGCGGTCGCTGCGGCTGGCCGCGGCGATGGATTCGCGCGGTTACGGCCGGGCGGGCTCAGCGACACCCCGTTCGCGCAGGCTGACGGGCGCGCTGATGCTGCTGGGCATGTGCGGTCTGTGCGCGGGGGCGTACGGGCTGCTGGACGCGTCGGCCCCGCGGCCGCTGGGGCTGCCGGCCATGGCGGCCGGGGCGGCGCTCTGCCTGGCCGGGCTGCGGCTGGGCGGGCGGCGGGTGACGCGGACGGTCTACCGGCCGGACCCCTGGCAGCTTCCGGAGTGGGCGGTCGCCGGGTGCGGGGTGCTCGCGGCCGCCCTGCTGTTCAGCGGGGCCGGGTTCGACGCGGCCGCGCTGAACCCTTCGCTGTATCCGCTGGACTGGCCGTCGCTGCCGCCGGTCCCGGCCGCGGCGGTGCTGCTCGCCGGGGCCGCCGGGTTCCTGTCGCCGCCGCCGTCCGCCGTACCGGCCCCCCTTTCCGCTCCGCGCGCCGCCGCGCGCCGTACCGAGGACGCCGCCCTGTGATCACCTTCGACGAAGTCTCCGTGGTCTACGACGGGGCGCCGGAACCCGTACTGCGCGATATCCGGGTGACGGTGGAGGAGGGCGAACTCTGCCTGGTCACCGGGCATACGGGGGTGGGGAAGTCGACACTGCTGGGGGCCGTGAACGGGCTGGTGCCGCACTTCACCGGCGGCACCCTGCACGGCCGGGTGGTCGTCGACGGCCGGGACACCGCGCACCATCCGCCGCGGGAGCTGGCCGATGTGGTGGGGGTGGTGGGCCAGGATCCGCTGGACGGCTTCGTCACCGACACCGTGGAGGAGGAGCTGGCGTACGCCATGGAGCAGTTGGCGGTGCCCGCCGCGACCATGCGGAAACGGGTGGAGGAGACCCTCGACCTGCTGGGCCTCGCGGAGCTGCGGCACCGGCCGCTGTACGAGCTCTCCGGCGGTCAGCAGCAGCGGGTGGCGATCGGTTCGGTGCTGACCGCCCATCCGCGGGTGCTGGTCCTTGACGAGCCGACGTCGGCGCTGGACCCGACAGCGGCCGAGGAGGTCCTCGCGGCCGTCACGCGGCTGGTGCACGACCTGGGGGTGACGGTGCTGGTCGCGGAGCACCGGCTGGAACGGGTGGTGCAGTACGCCGACCGGGTGCTGCACCTGCCGGGCGACGGGCGGGTGGTGTCGGGGCCGCCCGCCGAGGTGTTCCGGGACGCGGCGGTGGCACCGCCGGTGGTGGAGCTGGGCCGGGCGGCGGGCTGGTCGCCGCTGCCGCTGTCGATCCGTGACGCGCGCCGCGCGGCGGGCCCGCTGCGGGCCGCTCTGGCGGACGTCCCGCCGCCTCCGGCGCGGCCCGCTCCCCCGGCGCCCGGCCGTACGGTGCTGGCGGCCCGTGGGGTGACGGTGAAGTACCGGGGGGTGCCCGCGGTACGGGAGGCCGCGCTGGAGCTGCGGGCGGGGGAGGTGACGGCGCTGATGGGCCGCAACGGTTCGGGGAAGTCGTCGCTGCTGTGGGCGCTCCAGGGTTCGGGGCCGCGGCAGGCCGGGACCGTCCGGGTGGCCGGGGACGGCGGGCCGCCGGCCTCGGGCACCGATCCCCGGGGGCTGCCCGCGGCCCGGGCGCGGCGGCTGGTCGGCCTGGTGCCGCAGACGGCGGCCGACCTGCTCTATCTGGAGACCGTGGACCAGGAGTTGGCGCAGGCGGACCGCGAGTCGGCGCCGGAGGGGGCGGACGGGGCGGCGGGGGCGGCGGTATCGGCGCGGGCGGTCCTGGACCGGCTGGTGCCGGGGATCGCGGGGGACCTGCATCCGCGGGACCTCTCCGAGGGGCAGAAGCTCGCCCTGGTCCTGGCGATCCAGCTCGCCGCGGCCCCGCCGGTGGTGCTGCTGGACGAGCCGACGCGGGGGCTGGACTACCGGGCGAAGGAGCAGCTCACGGGGATCGTGGACGGGCTGGCGCGGGAGGGCCGGGCGGTGGTGGTCGCCACGCACGATGTGGAGTTCGTGGCCCGGACAGCGGACCGGGTGGTGGTGATGGCGGAGGGCGATGTCGTCGCGGACGGGCCGACGGCGGAGGTGATCACGGCATCGCCGGTGTTCGCCCCGCAGGTCGCGAAGGTGCTGGCGCCGCTGCCGTATCTCACCGTCAGACAGGTGACCGCGGTAGCGGCGGGTGGGGGGAGGGCGGAATGAGCGGCGCGGACCGGGAGGACGGTACGGCCCCGGCTCCGGCCGATGCCCACACCCACACCCACACCCACACCCACGCTCCGGCTCCGGCTCCGGCTCCGGCTCCGGCTCCGGCTCCGGCTCCGGCTCCGGCTCCGGCTCCGGCTCCGGCTCCGGCTCCGGCTCCGGCTCCGGCGATCAGGATCGGCCCGCGGGCCGGGATCGTCATCACCCTGGCGGCCTTTCTCGGGCTGGTGGCCTTCTTCTGGCCGTTCGTCGTCGCCCCGGGCACCTTCGCCTCCCACTACGCGCCCCCGCTGATCTTCGGGGTGCTGCTGGTCCTCGTCCTCTCCGTGGTGATCTCCGAGATCGCCGAGGGCGGTATCGACTCCAAGGCGCTGGCGATGCTCGGCGTCCTGTCGGCGGTGAACGCGGCGCTGCGCCCGCTCGGCGCGGGCACGGCCGGGGTGGAGACGGTGTTCTTCGTCCTGGTCCTGGCGGGCCGGGTCTACGGGCCGGGCTTCGGCTTCACCCTGGGGTGTACGTCGCTGTTCGCGTCGGCGCTGATCACCGGCGGGGTCGGCCCGTGGATGCCGTACCAGATGTTCGGCTGTGCCTTCGTCGGGATGCTGGCGGGGATGCTGCCGAGGGCCTCTGGCCGCCGGGAGGTGCTGATGCTCGCGGTGTACGGCTCGTTCTCCGGCTATCTCTTCGGCTTTCTGCTCAATCTGTCGTTCTGGCCGTTCTCGGCCGACCCGGGGAGTTCGATCGCCTATCTGCCGGGGCTGCCGTTCACCGAGCAGTGGCAGCGCTATCTCGCCTTCGACGTGGCGACGTCGCTGGGCTGGGACACGGGCCGCGCGGTCACCAACTTCGTCTGCATCCTGCTGGCGGGCCCGGCGGTACTGACGGTCCTGCGCCGGGCGGCGCGCCGGGCCCGGTTCCGGGCACCGGTCCGCTTCGCGCCGCCGCGGGAGCGCGGACCGGCGGCCTGATACGGGGACGGGGAGGCGGGAATCGCCGTGTTCGCCCCGTTCCCCCACCGGAACCAAAAAATCCCGCGCGGGATGTCGAGAATCCGTGCCCTGCTCCGTCCCCGGTACGAACGCGGTGACAATGACCGCACCCGCACCGAGGAGAACCACCATGGCCAAGTACCTGCTGCTCAAGCACTACCGCGGCGCCCCGGCTCCGGTGAACGACGTCCCCATGGACCGGTGGACGCCCGAGGAGATCTCGGCCCATGTGCAGTACATGAACGACTTCGCGGCCGGGCTGGAGGAGACCGGCGAGTACGTCGGCGGTCTGGCGCTGGCCCCCGAGGGCGAATGGGTCCAGTACGGCGGCGAGGGGAAGCCGCCGGTGACCGACGGGCCGTTCGCCGAGACCAAGGATCTGATCGCCGGCTGGATGGTGATCGACGTCGACAGCCATGAGCGCGCCGTCGAACTGGCCGGGGAGCTGTCCGCCGCCCCCGGAGCGGGCGGGCGGCCCATCCACGAATGGCTGGAGGTCCGTCCGCTGCTGACCGCCCCGCCCACCATCACGGAGTAACGGCCCCGATGTCCCCTGCGTCCCCCGCATCCCCCGGGCCGCCCACGTCACCCACATCACCCGCATCACCCACGGACGAAGCCCTGCTCCGGAGCCTCGTACCGAGCGTGATCACCGTTCTCGTCCGCCGCGGAGCCGACTTCGCGGCGGCCGAGGACGCCGTACAGGACGCCCTGGTCGAGGCGGTCCGCCGCGGGGCTCCGGGGGTGGTGGGCGCCGCGGACGGGACGGCGGAGGCGGTACGGGACCCGAAGGGCTGGCTGACCACCGTGGCGTGGCGGAAGTTCCTGGACGCCACCCGGGCGGATACGGCCCGCCGCCGCCGGCAGGGCCTCGCCGAAGAGGAACCGGGTCCCGGACCGGTGTCCTCGGTGGACGACACCCTCCGGCTCTACTTCCTCTGCGCGCATCCGTCGCTGACGCCGTCGTCCGCCGTCGCGCTGACCCTGCGTGCCGTCGGCGGGCTCACCACCCGGCAGATCGCCCGGGCCTATCTGGTGCCCGAGGCGACCATGGCGCAGCGCATCAGCCGGGCCAAACGGACCGTGTCCGGGGTGCGGTTCGACCGGCCCGGTGAGGTCGCGACCGTGCTGCGCGTCCTCTATCTGGTCTTCAACGAGGGCTACTCCGGGGACATCGACCTGGCGGCCGAGGCCGTACGGCTCACCCGGCAGCTCACGGCCGCGGTCGACCATCCGGAGGCGGCGGGGCTGCTCGCCCTGATACTGCTCCACCACGCGCGGCGCGCCGCCCGGACCGCTCCGGACGGCGCTCTGGTGCCGCTCGCCGAACAGGACCGGACCCGCTGGGACTCCGGGCTGATCGCCGAGGGCACCGGGATCCTCCAGGCGGCGCTGGCCCGCGACCGGCTGGGCGAGTACCAGGCGCAGGCCGCGATCGCGGCGCTCCACGCGGACGCGCCCACCGCCGCCGAGACGGACTGGGTGCAGATCGTCGAGTGGTACGACGAGCTGGTGCGCCTCACGGACAGCCCGGTCGTCCGGCTCAACCGGGCGGTCGCCGTAGGCGAGGCGGACGGGCCGCGCGCCGGGCTGAAGGCGCTGGCGGAGCTGGACGCCGCACTCCCCCGCTACACGGCGGTGGCCGCGTACCTCCATGAGCGCGACGGTGACCCGGTGACGGCCGCCCGGCTCTACGCGGAGGCGGCCCACCAGGCCACCGACCTCGCCGAACGCGACCATCTGACCCGGCGAGCGGCCCGGCTGAACACCCGCCCGCACCGCTGACCCGGGCCGGGCGCGCGGGCCGCCGCGGTGCGGCGCGTCGGATCGCGGTACGCCAGAATGGCCCCTTCTCAGGTATTCGATCTTGGTGTGGGAGGCCGGGACATGGGCGAGGTCGCCGTTGTCGGACTGGGCGGGATGGGGCGGGCGATCGCCCGCAATCTGGTGCGCGCGGGCCACGAGGTCGTGGTGTGGAACCGTTCGGCGGGGCCCGCGGAGGAACTCGCCGGGGAGGGGGCCCGCCGGGCCGAGTCGGTCGCGGACGCCCTGCGGAGCCCGGTGGTGCTCTCGGTCCTCTCGGACGACCGCGCGTTCGCCGAGACCTTCCTGGACTCCGGGGTCCTCGCCGCGGCGCGCCCCGGGGGCCTCCATGTGAACATGGCCACGGTCGGTGTGGACCTGGCCCGCCGGGCCGCCGCGGCACACACCGCGCACGGACTCGGCTACCTGGCCGCCCCGGTGTTCGGGCGGGTGAGCGTGGCGGAGGCCGGTGCGCTGAACATCCTCGCCGCTGGCGAGCCCGGTCTCGTCGACCGGGCCCGGCCGTTCTTCGAGGTGATCGGGGCCCGTACCTGGCGGCTGGGCGATCGCCCCGAACAGGCCAACACGGTGAAGGTCCTGGGCAACTATCTGATCGCCTGCGCCATCCAGTCCCTCGGCGAAGCGGTCAGCGTCGCCGAGGCGGCCGGTGCCGACCCGGCCGAGTTCACCGAGCTCCTGTCGTCGACGCTCTTCCCCGGGCCCGTCTACTCCGGCTACGGCGCCATGATCGCGGAGCGGAGGTACCGGCCGGCCGGGTTCACCGCCGCGCTCGGACGCAAGGACCTCGGCCTCGCCCTCGACGCCGCGGCCGGCCACGAGGTCCCGCTCCCGTTCGGGGAACTTCTCAGGGAGGTGTTCGACCAGACGATCGCCGACGGCCGCGCCGGGGACGACTGGGCCGTGATCGCCGAGCAGCAGCCGCGCTGAGGCACCGGGCGGCCGGGTACCGCGGACGGCTCCGGGCACCGGTCCGGTCGGCCGTCGGCACGGCAGCCATGACTCCGGCCGGACGGCACCGCCCGGAGTGCCCGGGCGTGCCGTCCGCGGGCCCGGCCGGGTCGCGTACGGTCCCGGCCCCCGGTCCCGTACCCGGGTGCTGTCGCGCGGTCCCGGTTCCCCGGTCCCGTACCGCTCACGGCCCCCTCTCGGCGTCGACCAGCCGCTCCACCAGCAGTCCGGCCGCGAGCAGCGCGCGGTCGGAGCCCGGCGGTCCGTCCAGTGCCAGACCGACCGGGAGCCCGCCGGACGCGGGGGTCATCGGCAGGGTGAGCCCGGGGAGTCCGGCGATGCTGCCCGGTGACGTGTTGCGGGTGAAGGCGGCGAACGCCGGCACGGGATGCCCGCCGACGTCGACCGGGCCCGCGGGGTCGTCCAGCGGGCCGGCGGACCGAGGGGTGGTGGGGAAGACGAGGGCGTCGAACCGCCGTCCCCCGAACAGGCCGCGGTAGACGGCGCGCAGCCCGTCGCGGCCCGCCCCCACGGCCGCCCGGTACTCGGCCCCGGTGACCCGGTGGGGCGCGCCGTCGACGATGGCGTCCAGGAACAGGGCACGGACGTCGTGGCCCGTGATCCGCCCGGCCAGTCCGTCCAGGGTCAGCCCTGGGACGTAACGGTCGAGGTAGCGGCCCAGTTCGCGGCGTGCCTCGTAGAGCGCGATCGGGTAGCCGAGCCGCTCCTCCACACCGTCGAAGCCGGGCGCCGGTACGTCGACGACGTCGACCCCGCCCGCCCGGAGCCGGTCGACGGCGCGGTCGAACGCGGCGGCGGTCTCCGGGCCCAGCGGTTCGGTGAGGGCACCGCGCGGGATCCCGAGGCGGAGCCGCCCGGGTTCCGCGGCCGGGACCGCAGGGGCAGCCTCGGCGGCGAGCACCGCGTCCAGCAGCACCAGGTCGGCGACGGTGTGCGCCATCGGTCCCACGGTGTCGCGGGAGGCCGACAGGGGGGTGACCGCCCCGGCGGGATAGCGGCCGGGAGTGGGCCGCAGCCCGCAGAGTCCGCACAGGGCGGCCGGGATCCGGACGGAGCCGCCGGTGTCGGTGCCGAGGCCCGCCGGGACTCCGCGGGCGACGGCGACCGCGGTGCCGCCGCTGCTGCCTCCGGCGATCCGGGTGCGGTCCCGGGGGTTGCGCACCGGGCCCGCGGCCGAGGAGGTGCTGGTGATCCCGTATGCCAGTTCGTGCAGATTGGTTTTGCCGAGGACGAACGCCCCGGCCTCGACCAGCCGCCGCACCACCGGTGCGTCCTCGTCGGGGACGAAGTCCTTCAGGGCCGGGGTGGCCGCGGTGTTGGGGAGCCCGGCGACATGGATGTTGTCCTTGACGGCGACCGGAACGCCGTGCAGCGGACCCGTCGCCGGGGAACGGTCGGCCCGGCGGGCCGCTCGCAGGGCCCGTTCGGGGTCCAGGGTGATGTACGCGCCGAGGTCCGCGTTCCGCGCGGCGTCCGCGAGCAGCCGCTCGGTGAGTGCCTCGCTGGTGGTGGTGCCGTCGCGCAGCGCCGCCAGGGTGGCTGCCGGGCCGTTTGTTCCGTCCGTCATCCCGCTCTCCGTCCGCCGGTTCGTGGTGGCGCCGCGCCCGTCGCGGCCCGGGGCCGGTTCACCGGGCGTAGGAGGGGTCGGTGCGGTCGAGCATGCGGCGCAGCGCGGCCCAGTCCCGGCCGTGGATGAACGCCTCGTTCGACGTGTCGAACTGACGTGCCGTGTGCCCGGCGGTCTCCGCGTCGCATTCGGTGACCGCGCCACCGGCCTGCGCGGCGATCTGGATCTGGCAGGCCAGTTCCAGATAGTAGAGGTCCTCGAAGGCCGAGCGGATGTCGACGCCGGTGGTGAGCAGACCGTGGTTGCGGAGGATCAGGGCCCGTTTGGTGCCGAGGTCGCCGGTCAGCTTCTCCTGCATCGCCTCGTCGAGGACGATGCCGCCGAAGTCGTGGTAGGCGAGCCGGCCGTGGAACCGCATGGCGTGCTGGCTGATGTCGAGCAGTCCGCGGGGCTGGGCCGCCACGGCGGAACCGGCCCTGCTGTGGGTGTGCAGGACGCACGCCACCTCGGGGCGGGCCCGGTGGATCGCGGAGTGGATGATGAACCCGGCGGGGTTGGCGCCCGCCTCGGGCCCGTCCAGGACGTTCCCGGCCAGGTCGACGGTGACCAGGTTGGACGCGCACACCTCCTCGTAGAGCAGCCCGAAGGCGTTGATGAGGAAACGGTCGTGGCGGCCGGGCACCCGGGCCGAGATGTGGTTGTAGATCATGTCGGTCCAGCCGTACCGGGCGATCAGCCGGTAGCAGGCGGCCAGATCGACCCGGACCGCCCACTCCTCCGCGGTGACCCGCTCCCGGACCGTGGGGTCGGGGAGGGCGATGCGGTCCCAGGAACGGGCGTCGGGACGGGGGGATGTGATCATGCGTGACCTTCCCTGGCTGCGGCGGAGGAGTTGCCGGGGTGCGGCCCCGGGCGGGGAGCGGGCCGGGGCACCGCTCGATGTCGGCAAGGCTAGGACGGTCCGACGGGTGGGCGGAGGTGTGATTCCTCCACTGTTTCCGGCGTCCGGGCGTATGCTTCGCCCACCGCGCGTGGGTGACGACCGAGGACAGCCGATGGACCGTACCGAAGACCGGCCGGACGAGCTGATCGAGCGGCACCGCCGCCGGGAGCGCGAACTCTCCAGTCTGTACGCGACGGCGCGGTCCCTGACCGCGCTCCGCGGCCCGGACGAGGTGCTGGCCAGTGTCGTCGGGCACGCGCACGATCTGATCGGCGCGGATCTGGCGTATCTGGCGGTCCTGGAGGAGGACGGCACCTATCTGCGGGTGCGTTCCGCGGCCGGGGCGCTGACCCCCGGGTTCGCCGGGCGGATGCACGCTCCGGCGCAGGTCGGGATCGCCGGGCGGGTGGCGGCCACCCGGGCGCCGTACTGGGAGAGCGACTATCTGGCGTCGGCCGGGATCGTCCACGATCCGGGCGTCGACCGTGCCGTCGAGGCGGAGGGCATCGTGTCGATGCTCGGGGTCCCGCTGGTCGCGGGCGGCAGGTTCCTCGGCACCCTGATCGCGGCGAACCGGCAGGAGCGGCCGTTCGTCCGGGACGACGTGGCGCTGCTGAGCGCGTTCGGGGACCATGCCGCGGTGGCCCTGGAGAACGCCCGGCTGTACGACGAGAGCCGTCGCGCGCTGCGCGCCCTGGAGAGCGCGTACGCGACGATCGAGAAGGCCGAGGAGGTCCACGAGGCGCTCACCCGGGTGGTGCTGGCGGGCGGGGACACGGGCGCGGTCGCGGATCTGGTGGTGGCCGGCCTGGGCGGGAGCGTACTGGTCCTCGACCATGCGCGGCGGGTGCTCGCGGCCCGCGGCCTGCCCTCCGACTCCGAGGAGGCGGCGGTCCGCGAGCGGGCGGTGTTGAGCGCCTCCCCGATGATGGCCGCGGCGGTCGTCCGCGGTATCGAGGAGAGCCGCAGGTCCGGGCGGTGCGTCACGGTCGAACGGGACGGCACCCTGCGCCATACGGTGGCGGCGGTCGTCGTCGGCGCGACCCAGATGGGCGCGCTGGTCCTGTCCCGCGCCGGCACACCGGACCCCGTGGAGGCACGCACCCTGGAGCGGGCGGCGCAGACGACGGCCCTGCTGACCCTGACGCAGGACGCCGTGGTCCGGGCGGAGGAGCGGGTACGGGGCGAACTGCTCACCCAGCTTCTGACCGCCCCGCGCCCGTTCGCCGGGGAACTCGCGCTGCGCGCCCGCGCCCGGCGCGTCGAGCCGGAGCTGCTGGACACCGTCCTGGTGGTGACCGCGACGGCGGACCGGCAGGCCGAGACCACCCGGCTGCTGCACGGTCTCGCCGAGGAGTACGGGGGACTGGCGGGCGAACATCTCGGGGTGCCGGTGGCGCTGATCCGCGCCGGGGCGGCCGCCGGGAGGAACGGAGACACCGGCCGTACCGCCGAAGCTGCCGCGCGGAGCGTCCACCGGCGGCTGGCCCGGGTCATCGGCGCGCCGGTCCTGGTGTGCGCCGCTCCGGTCCGGCCCGGCCCGGAACCACTCGGCACCGATGTGACCCTGGCGAACCGCTGCCGCCGGCTGCTGCACGGTCTGGGCGTACGGGACGGCGGAACCACCACCGAGCGGCTGGCCGTGTACGCGGTCCTCTTCGACCCCGACCGCGACCAGGACCTCGGGGCGTTCCTCGACGGCTCACTCGGGCGGATCACCGCGCACGACACGGAACGCGGCACCGAGCTGCTGGGCACCCTGGCCGCGTACTTCGACCACTCCCGCAATCTCGCCGCGACGGCCCGCGCCCTGCATATCCATATCAATACGCTGCTGAAGCGCATGGACCGGATCGGCGGCCTCCTCGGCCCCGACTGGCAGCAGCCGGACCACGCCCTGCGGCTCCAGCTCGCGGTCCATCTGCACGGCCTGGCCCGCCGGATCGGTGACGGCGGACCGGACGGCGAGGCGGGCGGCGGGGAGGCGCCAGGCCCCTGACGGCCGGTGCCGCGCCGCCGCTCCGGACGGGCGCGGGACGCCCGGGCCCGGGGGGCGGTCAGGGGACCGCGCACACCCCGCGGCCGGGTCGTGTCCCGGGCCCGGAAGTCCGTACCCCGGGTCCGTTCCCCGCCCTCGGCGCGCGGGGCGCGGCGGACGGGTCGCGGCGCGCGGCCGGCGGGCGGCCGGTCAGGACGCCGGGCGGTCCGTGAAGGCCGCGAGGAGTGCCCGGGCCTGCCGCCGGAACTCCTCGTCCTGAACGATGATGCGGCCCTCCAGGCCCGAGCGGACGGTGCGGGCGTCGCCGTCGGCGAGCGCGGCCAGCCGGCTCAGATGACCGGGGGTCATGGCATCGGCGCCGAGGGCCTCCAGGGCCCGGCAGGCCCCCTCGGGATCGGCCTCCGATTCGGCGGACCTCAGGACCGCCGCGGCGAGCGCGACACGGTCCGGGACGGCGGGTCCGGCCACCGCGAGAAGGGCCGACACGACCGCCGGTACCTGCTCCGGATCGCCGAGGGCGGCCTCCAGCCGGGCGGTGAGGGGACGCCCGGCCGGACCGAGCAGCGCGGCGGCGCGGGCGGCCCGCACCACCTGCCACCGGGACCACGCATTCCGTCCCGCGCGTTCGAAGACCGAGTCCAGCGCGGCGACCGTCCCGTCCGCGTCCCCCGTGATCCGCCACAGCGCCTCGGCGACGGCCGTATCGCCGTCCAGCTCCGGGCCGGTGGTACCGGTGCCGTTGAACGCCGCACGCAGGGCCGGAGCCAGCACCGCTCCCCCGGGACCCAGTCCGGCGGCCGTCCGGGCGGCGTCCCCGTCGCGGCCGCCGCCGCTCCGGAGCTCCCGGTCGAGGCAGCGCAGCAGGGGCTCGGCAGTTCCGTCGAGTTCATGGAGGGCCTTCGCCGCGGCGAGGGCTCCCCGGTCGGCGGCCGTCCGGAGCGCTTCGACGGCACGGGCCCGTACGGCCGGGGCACAGTCGGAGGCGACGGCGGCAACCGCGCGGGGGGCCTGCTCCGGATGGTGCGGGAGCATCCCGCACAGTTCGGGGAGCGCCCGTGCGGCGTCGGCGCCCCAGGAGGCCGCCAGCTGGAGCAGGTACGACGGTTCGTTGCCGGTCAGCTCCCCGGGCCGGGAGAGCCGGTCCCGCACGGCGTCGAGGAGCTTCCGGTCGAAGGGCACGGTGGCACCGGTGCGCTGCCGCAGTTCGGTGGTGGCGCCGAGGGCCCGGGGGCGCCGTCCGAGGGCGGCGGCGAGGAAGGGCGCCGCCCGGCCGGGCGCGATGAGCACGAGTGCGGCCAGGGCACGGTCGGCATGGTCGTCGGCCCGGTCCGGGTTGCGTGCGGCGAGGGGGACGAGGAAGGCCGCGGCCGGTCCGGCGGCTTCGCCGAGACCGCCGAGAAGAGAGGCCGCGTCCAGCGCGGACGCATCGTCGGTGACCGACGCGCACAGGCTCCCCACCAGGCGCCCCGGCGCGCTGCGGGAGAGCATGCAGGCGCGGTCCGCCGCCCAGAGTCCCTCGGCCCGCACCTCGGCGCGCGCATCCCGCAGAGCGGCGTCGACCAGGGCCAACGCGGCCTCGCGTTCGGTTTCCCGGTCCCGGAGCAGCAGGGCCTCGACGACCGCGCAGAGCGGCTCGCTGCGCTCGAAGTCGAGATCGGAGGCGACGGAGTCCGCGGGCAGGAGGGCCAGCATCGCCTGGTGCATGGCCTCGGTCCACGGGGCGCCGGTGTCGAGGCGGGCGAGGACCGCGGCCAGCAGCACCTCGCCGGACTCGAACGATTCCAGCACCGCGTCGGCGGCCGCCACCGCGGACGGCGGGGCGATCCGGGCGAGCCCGGCCAGGAGTTCGGCGCGGACGGCGGGTTCGGTCTCGGTTTCCCAGCGGGCGAGCAGGGCGGGGAGCGCGGCCGCGGCGCGGGTGTGGGAGACCGCCCAGGCCGCGGTCCTGCGCACGCCCGGATCGGGCGCCGCGAGCAGGGGCAGCAGCAGGGGGAGCCGGTCCGTCACGGCGGCCCGGACCACGCCGGGCGCGACACCCCGCTCGTCCCCGCTCTCCGCCATCCCGCCGAGCAGCACCAGAACGTCCGCCGTACGGTGCCCGGCCACCGCCATCCCGGCGAGGAACGGCACGGCCTCCGCGCTGGCACCGTAGACCGTGCCCTGGTGGAGCACGCTTCCGTACAGCTCGGACAGAGCCTCCTCCGCGGCCTCCTCGTCGGTTCCGGCGAGGGCGCGCAGCAGTTCGGGCAGGTCCTCCGCGGTGCCGTAGGCGTGGGAGAAGGATGCCCAGGGGTGGTCGTCCAGGCCGTCGAGCGGATGTACGAGTTCCATGCGGGGCATCGTGCCATCCGCCACCGACAGCGGTGCCGCCCGCGCGTTCACACCAGGGTCAGCAGATGGCCGGTGGGGCTGTAGTCGATCTTCCAGTCGGCGTAGACGCCGCAGAATCCGTCGTCGGTGCAGCGCAGTCCGACGGTCACCCAGCGGACCTCTCCGTCGGCGCCGAGGGAGAACGCGACCGCGGCCTCGAACTCCTCTCCCCCGCAGGGGCATCCGGCGAGGCCGGGTTCGTCGCCCTCCCAGTCCGCGTCTTCGCCGTCGTCCCAGTACTCCCCGGTGTCCGCGATGAACGCGGTGGCGTCGCAGCCGGAGCACTTCCGCTCGGCGCCGGAGGCGTTGACCAGGACGAGGAACGTACGGCCGCCGCAAGCCCGGCAGACGGACGGGACGATCGTCACCGGGCGGCCGTCGTCGGCGCCCCGCAGAAGCTCGGCGAGTCCGGCGGGAACTCCCCCGCCGACCCGGTCATCAGCATGCACGGGCCCATCGTTCCAGACGCCGGGAGCGGCGGCGGGTCCGGCTGCTCAGTCGTGGAGGGCGACACCGGGCAGCGGCCGTCCGCCGTCGTCGAACAGCGCGGTCCCGCAGTCGCAGCGCTCACCGGCCAGGACCCGGGTGTCCGGTACCTCCCAGACCAGCATCGCCGTGCAGCCGGGGCAGTTCAGGCTGGTCAGGGGCGCCTCGCAGACGGAGCCCCAGGCCCGTACCGGGGAGCCCCCGTACATCAGTCCGTCCGGTGCGGACCCGACGGCCGGCGCGACCAGGATCTCGTAGGTGTCGGTGCCGTTCTCCACGGCCAGCAGCGTGCCGCCGCTCTCCGCCAGGGCGGCGGCGAGATGGTCGAGCAGGCGGACCGGCAGGTCGCCGCGGCGGAGGGCCGGATCGCCTTCGTCCGTATGCGGGACGCCTTCGGTGCCGATTCCGTACGGCTCCGCTCCGAAGGTCCGTACCCGGGCGGCCACGAACGCCGCCAGCTCCCCCGGTTCCTCCTCGCCGGTCCAGTCCATGCTGAACACCACGCTGTCGACACGGACCCCGTCGGCGCGCTCGCCGGGGGTCAGGACCAGTTCCGCCAACTCCGTCACGGCGGTGACGCTATCAACCCGGTCCGACAACGCCTCCGCCCCGGTTCGCACCCGGCAGGGCCGGGGCTGTCCGGCGTTTCCGGGGTTGTTCGGCCTTTTCAGGGTTGTCCGGTCTCGGGGGTCAGAGCCCGCAGCCCGCCGTCGTCCCGTCGGCGGGCCGGGGGACGGTACGGCCGGGCGGCGGGGTGGTGCCCCGGGTGGTCCAGGCGACCAGCGCGTCGAAGGCCTCAATGAAGCAGGGCTGCATGGGGCGGACCGTCGCGGGCGCGAGGTCGTAGTAGCCATCGGTGTGGGTGCCGTCCTGGATCCGGTAGTAGCGGTGGAGGTCGCCGCGACCGGCCGCGGCGACCTTCCGGGCGTACACATCACCGCTGCGGCTGATCGGCAGCAGGACGTCCAGGGTGCCGTGGACGGTGATCAGCGGGCGGCCGATGCGGCCGGTGAGCGAGACCCGCTCCACCGCGTCGTGGACGGCGGCCGGGCGGGAGCCGTAGTCGTAGTCGGTGTCGCAGCCCGCGCCGGTCCCCTCGGGGCAGAACGGTGTGCCCGCCTGCGCGTCACCGTCGTAGCCGGGGTCGAGTTCCTCGCGCATGACGCGCTGGAGCACGTCCCACTGGGTCAGATAGTGGGCCTTCCAGAGGGGTTCGGAGCCCCGGGGGTATCCCTCGGCGTACATGGCCTCGGCCGCGCCGGGCTCGCCCCGCTCCCAGCGGGGGAAGGCGCGCAGAGCGGGCGGGATGTTGGTCAGCAGGCCCGGCTGGTCGCGGGTGAGGAGCAGGCCGTTCCAGTCGATACCGCCCGTGTAGAGCCGCGGGAACTGTTCGAGCTGGCGGCGGACCAGATATCCGGCGGCGGAGAGACCGGCGGCGTACGTCCGGGCGGGCGGGCGGCCGTAGTGCCGGGCCGCCACCCGTTTCGCGGCGACGGTCAGCTGCGTGAGGCGGAGGTGCCACTCCATGATGGCGTCACCGGGCTCCACCCCGTCCCGGTACATCGCGGGGCCGGTGTTGCCCTTGTCGGTGGCGGCGTAGGCGAAGCCCCGGGCCAGGACGTGGTCGCTGATGATCCGGTCGTTGGCGTACTGACGGCGGGTGCCGGAGGGGGCCGCGACGACCAGGCCGCCGTTCCAGCGCTCCGGCAGCCGGATCACGAACTGGCTGTCGTGGTTCCAGCCGTGGTTGGTGTTGGTGGTGGAGGTGTCGGGGAAGTAGCCGTCGAGCTGGATGCCCGGCACCTTCGAGGGGTTGACGGTGCCCGCCGCCTGGAGCCCGGCGTAGTCCGCCGGGTTGGTGAGGCCGAGCGGCACCAGACCGGCCGTGGTCAGATCGGCCGGGCAGTGGCCGGTGACCCGCTCCGCGCCGGGGACGCGCAGCCGCTCCGCCGCGCAGCCGGGGCCGCCGGCGCTCGCCCCGGCCGCGGGCAGCAGGGCGGCGGTGAGCAGGGTGGACACCAGGGCGACGAGACGGCGCCGGTACTTCGTACGAGACATATCGGGGACTCCTTCTGCCGGGCGGGCGGGACGGGACGGTGTACGGGATACGGATCCGGGGGCTCGGGCTGCGGGACTCAGTGGCTTAGGGGCCTCCGGGGCGCGGGCCCTTGGGCCCTTGAAGCCCGGTTCCGGGTTCCGGGTTCCGGGTTCCGGGTTCCGGCAGAACGTAGGGCGCGCGGCCGGGTGGCGGGGAGTGCCGGACGGCCGGTTCTGCCGCCGTCCGGCACTCCGGCCGTGGCCGCCCCCGTGCCGACCGGCACATGACCTGTGGCCAATTCCGGGACCGGACTCCGGCCGGCCCCCCACCGGGGAACGCGGTCCCGTAACGTCCGGTGCAGCAGCGACCGGGAGGGGAGCGCATGTTGCCGCCGCCGACCGCCGTGCCGTGGATTCCGCCCGTGCTGTACACGGCGGTTCTGGCCGGGGGGCTCTACCACACCGCCGTATCGGACGGGCCGGTTCACCCGGGGCGCACCGCCGGGTTCGCGGCGGGGCTGCTCCTGCTGCTCGCCCTCGACAGCGCCGAACGGCGGCGGACGCCCCGGCCGGGCGCCCCGGCCCGTACCGCGGCGGTTCTGCTCGCCACCCGTATCGCGCTGTTCGCGGTTGTTGCCGCGCTGGACGGTTCGGGGGTCTCCCGGGCGCTGTTCTTCCTGGTGCCGTTCACCGCCCGTCTCGCCCTCGGCCCGCGCGCCGGGCTGGTGTCCGGCGCGGGGTGCGTGGCCCTGCTGGTCGGCGGCTGGACGGTAGCGGTGCCGCGGTGGTGGGTGCGGGCGGAGTACGTCTCCGATCTGCTGATGCTCGGTCTGGGGCTGGCGCTGGCCCTGTCGATGGCCTCCGTCGCGGTACGGGAGCAGCGGGGCCGGGCGGAGTTGGAGGGCGCGCTGACGGAGCTGTCGGACGCGCACGAGCGGCTGTCGCGGTACGCCCTGCGGGTGGCGGAGCTGTCCGCGGCCGACGAGCGGAACCGGGTGGCGCGGGAGATCCACGACAGTCTGGGGCACCATCTCACCGCGGTGGGGATTCAGCTGGAGAAGGCGGAGGTCTTCCGGGATCTCGATCCGGCGGCCGCGGCCCGGGCCGTGTCGGACGCCCGCTGGTCGGCCGGGCGGGCGCTCACGGAGGTACGGGAGTCGGTCGGCGCGCTGCGCGAGGCGCGGCCGTTCTCCCTCGGCCGTGCGCTCACCGAGCTGGGCCGCCGGTTCGGCGACGACCGGCTGACCGTGACCGTCCGCACCACCGGGGACGAGGCCGGGTACGACACCGGTGCGCTCACCGCGCTGTACCGGTCGGCGCAGGAGGCGCTCACCAACGCCTGGCGGCACGGCCGGGCGACGTATGTCGATGTGACGGCCGCGTTCGGCGAGTCCGCGGCCCGGCTGACGGTCACCGACGACGGCCGGGGCTTCGCCGCCGGGTCCACCGCGCGCTCGGCGGGCCCCGGCCCCGGCTCCGCATCCGTAGCCGTATCCGCAACCGGCCCCGGCCCCGGCTTCGTATCCGGGTCCGGGTCCGGGTCCGGGATCCGCGGGATGCGGGAACGGGTCGAGCTGCTGGGCGGACGGGTGGACGTCGACGGCCGCCCGGCTGCCGGGACGGTGGTCACCGTGACCGTTCCGCGTGTGCGGCCCGCTCCGGGAGGCGCCGGATGACCGCCCCGGGGGCCCGGGGCGGGCCGCGCGCCGGGGACGGCCACGACGACGGCCCCCACGGCGGCCACGCCGACAGAGACAGGAACAACGTCGGGGACCGGAACGGGGGTGACGGACACAGCGCCGGCGGCAGGGTCGGGGACGGGGACGCGGCGGATGTCGTACGGGTCCTGGTCGTCGACGACCAGGAGCTGGTGCGGGAGGGCATCGCCTCACTGCTGGGCGTCCAGCCCGGTGTCACCGTGGTGGCCACCGCGTGCGACGGGCCCGCGGCCGTCGAGGCCGCCGTCGTCCACCGGCCGGACGTCGCCCTGGTCGATGTGCGGATGCCGGGGACGGACGGTGTGGAGACCGCCGCCGCGCTCGCCGCGCGGGTGCCGTCCTGCCGGGTCGTCATGCTGACCACCTTCGACGACCTCGGCTATGTGACCGGTGCGCTGCGCGCCGGGGCCGTCGGCTATCTGCTGAAGAACCTGCCTTCCGCCGAACTCGCCCGTGCGGTCCGGCTGGCCCGGGCCGGGGTCGCCCAGTTCGACGCCTCGGTACTCGCCGGACTGACGGCCGGCGCCCCGGCCGTCCCGGCGGCACCGCAGGCACCGCCCGGTGGGGCGCTGACCGAACGTGAACTGCACGTGCTGCGGCTGATCGCGGGCGGCTCGACCAACCGGGAGATCGCCGGCCGGCTCTATCTCAGCGAGGGCACCGTCAAGAACCATGTCTCGCGCATCCTCGGCCGTCTCGGGCTGCGGGACCGCACCCAGGCCGCCCTGTACGCCCGCGACCACGGACTCCTCTGATCCCGTCCGCCGCGCCGGGGCGGCCCGGCGCGGGGGCGGCCCGCCCGGTACGCAGGTGCCCGGCTCGCGCGGCCGGGCACCTGTCACGCGCCGGGCCTCGGCGGCGGTTCGTCGCGTTCCGCCCGGGACCGGGCGAAGAGCCGGGCCAGATGGTGCATGTGGTAGCAGCCGGGCCCCATGGACATCAGCAGCCCGGTGTCCACCAGGCTCTCCAGCAGCGCCTCCGCCGCCGCCTCGCCGCGGGCGAGCCGGGCAGCCATGAACGGCAGCGTGACGAACGGGGCGGCGATGGAGCCGAAGAGCCGCAGCGCGCGTTTCTGCTCCTCGTCGAGCTGTCCGTAGCCCAGTTCGAAGCTCGCTTTCACGGCGAGGTCCCCGACCTGTAGTTCGTCCAGCCTGCGGCGTTCGTCGGCGAGTTTCGCCGCGAGGACCGAGACCGTCCAGGTCCGGCGGGAAGCGAGGCGGGACGCCGCGATACGGATGGCCAGGGGCAGGAAGCCGCAGGCCGTCACCACGTCCAGGGCGGCCGTGCGTTCGGCGTCGACCCGCTCCTCGCCGACGATCCTGGTGAAGAGCAGCAGGGCCTCCTGCGGGGACATCTCGTCCAGGTCCACCGGGCGGGAGCCCGCCAGGCCGAGCATGCGGATCCGCGAGGTCACCAGGGTCGCGCAGCCTCCGGTGCCGGGGAGCAGGGGTCTGACCTGGGCCGCGTCCCGGGCGTTGTCCAAGAGGACCAGGATCCGGCGTCCGCCCAGCAGCGACCGGTAGAGCGCCGAGCGCTCGACGAGGGTGTCCGGGAGCGCGGAGTCCGGTGTGCCGAGGGCCCGGAGGAACCCGCCGAGTACCGCTTCCGGCTCCGCGGGCCGGGGGCCGGTCCCCTGGAGGTCGGTGTAGAGCTGGCCGTCGGGGAAGTACCGGCGGGCCGCGTGCGCCACGTGCACGGCCAGGGTGGTCTTGCCGACCCCGCCGATTCCGGCGAGCGCGGCCACCGCCATGACCTCGCTCCGGGCGGGCACCAGCCGCGAGGTCAGTTCGCGTACGAAGGAGGCGCGTCCGGTGAAGTCCGGTACCGAGGCGGGCAGCTGGGCGGGGCGCACCAGCACGGGGACGGTGTCCTTCACGGTCTCGCCGGGCCCGTTCAGATCCTCGTCGGCCCGGAGGATCCGCTCCTGGAGACGGGAGAGTTCGGGGCGCGGGTCGACACCGAGTTCCTCGCGGAGGAGACGCCGGGTGTCGGCGTACACGGCCAGTGCCTCGGCCTGCCGCCCGCTGCGGTAGAGGGCGAGCATCAGCAGCTCGCGCAGGCGTTCGCTCAGTGGGTGGGCGGTGGTGAGCGCGGTGAGCTCGGAGACCGCCTCGGCGTGCCGGCCCGTCTCCAGGTCCAGGTCGAGCCGGGCCTCGGTGAGCTGGAGGCGCCACTCGTCGAGCCGGGTGCGCTGGTAGTCGGCGTACGGCCCCGGCACGTTCGCCAGCGGCTCGCCCTCCCAGAGGGCGAGCGCCTCGTTGAGGAGGGCGCGGGCCCGGTTCAGGTCGCCCCTGGTCCGGGCCTTCTCCGCGGCTCCGGCCAGTTCCTCGGCGGTGCGGAGGTCGAGGGCACCCTCGTCGGCGCGGATCGCGTAGCCGCCCGACTCGCTGACGAGGACCTCGGGTCCGAGGACCTTGCGCAGCCGTGAGGCGTAGGTACGGAGCGCGGCCAGCGCCTGGGAGGGCGGTTCGTCACCCCAGATGGCGTCGATGAGTTCGGCGGCCGTCGCGGTGCGCCCCTCGCGCAGCAGCAGGGCGGCGAGCAGGGCCCGCTGCTGCGGGGAGCCCGAAGGCAGCGGGCGGCCGTCGAGGGCGGCCCGGACCGGCCCGAGCAGCATGAAGTACGGCCCGGGCCGGGGGATCGGGGCGGGTGCCGCGAGCACCGGCTGCTCCCGCTGCGGGGCGGGCTGCTCCGGTGGGCGCGGGGCCGGGGGGATGCGCGTCCCGAGGCCCAGCGCACGCCGCCATGCGGTGATCCACGGCTGCTGGGCCGCTCCGATCACCCCGCACGCCGTCAGATATCCGGCGAGCTGCTGTTCGTCGCGCGGCACGGTCCGGCCCAGCACGATGCGGTGCGCCGTGCTGTGCGGCAGCCTGCCGAGGCCGCCCGCGCGCCGTTCCATCTCCCGCATCGACGGCCGCCCCGCCGCGGTGTGCAGTTCCCGCAGCCCGGCGCGGAGCGCTTCGGGGTCCTCGATGTCGTAGGGGTTCGACGCCCGCCCGCCGGGCAGGCCGCGCTGCTCGGCCCTGCGGGCCTCCAGCCACAGCTTCATGGCGACGTCGGCGGAGGCTCCGCATGCCTCCGCGTACGCCTTCACGATTTCCGCGCTCGGTACCGCCCGCCCCGACGCGGCGCGCTGGAGGGTCGTGGCGTGGCAGCCCGCGCGGGCCGCCAGCCGGGTGTAGGACCATCCCCGGGCCGCGCGCTGGTCGCGCAGCCACTGCGCCAGCGCGGCCAGCGCGCGGTTGGACGTCCGTATCGGGTTCTCTCTGCGTCCCGCCACCGCAGCGCCCTTACGGCGCAGAGACCGCGTGTGCGATGCGTGCGATCGTGCGGCCCGGCCCCGGGGTGTCCGGCCGCAGGAGCCGTACCGTCACGGCCGCCACGAGGCCGGCGCCGCCGAGTACCGCGAGGACGGACAGCGGCGGCAGGCCGGACAGCGAGAGGCCGCAGGCGAGTACGGCGATGACCACGACGACAACGGCGTCGGGCACGGAGGACCGGCGTGGCGCGGGGACACCGTGCACGACACAGCGCGCGGACGGAGGGGTGTGCGACATGGTGCTGCCTCCTGAGAATTCAGCGGCCCCGCGCAAGGCGCGTGGGCGTGTTGCGGGCTCCAAGGGCACTGCGTCCGGCGGTGTTTGCCGACACCGGCGGGATCTGAAGCGTGCCACTCCCCCGGGCCGTCACGGCAGCCCCCGGGGCCTTGATGCGCGCACGTCCACGCGCCGGGCCCGGCCGCCGGGGGCGGTCTCGCGCCCGGACCGGCTCTCGACCTGCCGGTCTGCGGGGGGAGTCCGGTTCGCGGCGCGACGGGCGATGATATTGATGCGGGGGCGTCCCAGTGTTGATGCCTGACTGTCCCCGCGCAGTTCACCGTTCGGTTAAGGGCGTCGGGGACTCTCTTCTAGCGACCGGAATACTCCGGCCGTCCCTGAGAGTTGCGGGCTCCAGCCAGACGATCAGGAGATCCGGTGGGGCACGTTGCCGCGTGTACCGACCACGATCGGCGCTCCGCCCGCCGGGGCGCCGATCCGGGCCCTCCCCGGGCACGGGCGGGCATTCGCCGCCTTGTGCCGCCTTGTTCGGCGAGGGCAGGGGCGTCCATTCGGGCAATGATGTCCATCCGCACGGGCAATGAGTGAACGGAATGAAGAGAACCGGGGCTGGAGCGGGCCGCTCGTTCTCCGGGCCCGTCAGCGGCGGGAGAGCACGGCGACCTCCCAGCCGAAGCCGACCAGCAGCCTGCTGTCCGGAGTGAGGGCCAGCGCCTTGACCGGGGCGGGGAACACCAGCTCCTGCCCGACGAGCCGGCCGGTGGTCAGGTCCCATACCCGCACCGTCCCGTCGTTGCTGCCGGTGACGGCGGTCAGGCGGCCGTCGAGTATCGCTGTCGCCATCGCGCACACCCGGTCGTGGGGCAGGGGTTCGCCGGTCTGCCGACCTGTCGTCAGGTCCCACCGGACCACACCACCGGGGGCGCCGATGAGGGCGATCGGACGCCCGTCCACCACCGCGGCCGCCACCGTCCACACCGGGGCGAAATGGCCGCCCGGGATCTTCGTCTCGCCGATGCGCCGCCGGGTGACCAGATCCCATGCCTGCACGGTTTCCTCCCGGGAGCCGGTGACGGCGACCAGGCGGCCGTCCACCACGACCGTCGCCACCGCACAGACCCCGAGGGGGTGATGGGTCAGGAATTCTCCGGTCCGGCCGTCGGCGGTCAGGTCCCACACCTCCACATCCCAGTCCCCGTCGCCGGTGACGGCGACCGGGCGGCCGTCCACCACCGCCGTGGCCACCGCGCACACCCCCACATAGCCCAGGGGTTCGCCGATCTGACGGCCGGTCGTGAGGTCCCACCGCACCATCCCGTCGGCGACACCCGTGACGGCGATCGGGCGGCCGTCGACCACCGCCGTCGCCACCGCCGCCACCCCGCCGGTCCGGCAGCCCGGAGGTTCACCGATGCGCTGGCCGGTTGCCAGGTCCCATCGCACCATTCCGTCGGGACCGCCGGTGACGGCGACGGAGCGGCCGTCGACCACCGCCGTCGCCATGGCGTCCACGGGGCCGGTGTGGCCGGGGCGGGGTTCGCCGACCTGCTCGCCGGTGGTCAGATCCCACACCCGCACCGTGTCATCCCGACCACCGGTGACGACGACGGGACGGCCCTCCACCACCGCTGTCGCGACTGCGCACACCCTGCCGATGTGCCCGGTCAGGGGTTCGCCGATCTGCTCGCCGGTGGCCGGATCCCACACCCGCACCATGCCGTCGTCCCCACCGGTGACGGCCACCGGGCGGCCGTCCAGTACCACCGTCGCCACCGCCTGCACCCCGCCCGTGTGCCCGGCCAGAGGTTCCCCGATCTGCTCGCCGGTGGCCAGGTCCCACACCCGCGCCGTCCCGTCTCCGCTGCCGGTGACGGCAACGGGGTGGCCGTTCAGCGCGGCTGTCGCGACCGCCGCCACCGTGCGAGTGTGGCCTTGCAGGGGTTCGCCGATCTGTTCGCCGGTGGCCGGGTCCCATACCCGCACCGTGTCGTCCCGGCCGCCGGTGACGGCGACGGGTCGGTCGTGCAACTCCGCCGTCGCGACAGTCTCCACCTTGCGGGTGCGGCCGGTGAGGGGTGTCCGGCGGCGTGTGGTCAGGTTCCATACGAGCAGCTTCTTGTCGGTGCCGTTGGTGACGGCGACGGGGTGGCCGTCCAGCACTGCCGTGGCCACCGCCCACACCCTGCCGGTATGCCCGGCCAGAGGTTCACCGACCTGCTCGCCGGTGGCCAGGTCCCACACCCGCACCATGCCGTCGTCCCCACCGGTAACGGCCACCGGACGGCCCTCCACCACCACCGTCGCCACCGCCCACACCCTGCCGGTATGCCCGGCCAGAGGTTCACCGACCTGCTCACCGGTGGCCAGGTCCCACACCCGCACCATGCCGTCGTCCCCACCGGTGACGGCCACCGGACGGCCCTCCACCACCGCCGTCGCCACCGCGTACACCCCGCCGGTGTGGCCGGTCAGGGCATACCGGAACCGGTGGTCGACCAGACTGCCGGTGGCCCAGTCCACACCCCACTCCGCGGCCGGTTCACCCTTCACGGGTACGGCGGTGATCCGCGCCGACAGTTCTCGGTCCCCGTACCGGGCGGCGTCCAGGGCGAGCAACTGCCTCCGCACTCCTGCCGTGGCGTCCCGGTGCAAGTGCGCCGACGCCCGGTACACCGCCGCCAACCGCCCGGCCGGGCCCGGGGCGGCATCCACCAGCCCCAGGACCTCCCCGGGGTCGGAGTTCACCAGGCCCCCCGGATCCGCCCACTGCCCGTGCGGTCCCGCAGACACAGGGGCGGCACCGTCGGCATGAAGCCCATCAGACATGTGCACCATCATCCGTTCTGGATCAACGGGGACAAGCCGCGGAACGGCACAGGTTCAGAAGCGGCTGCCCCGGCACCGGGGATCCCGGCCGCGGGTGTCCCGACGGATTCGGTGCGGCAGCGGGCGGCGCCGCGGGTCGGACGGTTCGGCTACCGGGCCGGCAAGGGGCGCCAACTTCCCCAGGCAGGACGGGACGTGCCGTCGTCGGACGGGTCGTCGGGGTTCGGGGCTCCGGACCACCACGCCCGGTCGGTGAGCCCGTCACGGGCCGCGACGGCGACCTGGCGGGCCGGGTCGGCCGCGAGGCGTTCCAGCAGTTCAGCGGCGCCCGGTGTCCGCCAGGACGTGACGGCGAAGGCCAGCGTCTCCCGCACGTCCATATGCGGGTGGTCCGCAAGCCGCGCCACCTCGCGCAGCGGGCCGCGATCACGCCGCCCGAGCACCATCAGGGCCCGCGCGAGGGCGGCGGCGTCACCGGCCGCCTCCGCATCCGCGATCCGCTCCAGCAGCGCCGGGGTCCCCGGCCACGGTGCGCGGTACTCCGCCTCGTCCTCCGGGCGCGCCAGACGCCTGCGCAGACGGGCGGCACCGTAGGAACCGACGGGGGCACAGCCGAGGCAGGGGCACGGACGCCTGCCGTGGACGTCGGGCCGGTACCGCCAGCCGACGCCCTGCGGTACGGCCCGGACGCGCCGTATCTCGGCCGGGGCCACGGCGCGGGGCAGGAACACCTCCCAGCCGCGCGGGTCGTCGAGTGCGGTGATCCGGCCGACGGCCTCGGCCGCGCTCACGGCGGCCGGACTGGGTTCGCCGTAGTGTCCGACCAGTACGGCCTCGTCGTCGGGCAGCAGTACGTCGACGGCCGACATGCCGCGCGGGTTCTTGTGCCGGGCCAGTTCGCGCAGCCACTGGTGGGTGAGGGTGAACGACGGCAGGACGGGGAACAGGTACACGCCCCGCGCTTCGGTAGGCCGGCTGCGCCGGTGGGCCCGCAGCCCGGAACGGCGTACTTGCGCGGCGCGGGAGGTCGGCGTGAGATGAACGAATCGAGCCACAGCGGCGACTGTAGGGCGTTGTTCCGGGGCGGTTCCAGCGGTTTCCGTGCTCTCGGCATGCCCGGCCGACGTCGCCCATCGCGATATGCGCAGCGGGGGACCACGGTGCGCGGCGCCGTCCCACCCGGCCGGTGGCGATACGGAGACGGCCCTGCCCGGCCGGGCGGTCACCGGCGGACGCGCGGCATGCCCAGGCCCAGCCAGGAGATGATCTCGCGCTGGATCTCGTTGTTGCCGCCGCCGAAGGTGAAGATGACGGCGGCCCGGTAGCCGCGTTCCAGGTCGCCGCGGAGTACGGCTCCGGCGGATCCGTCCTTGAGGGGGCCCGCCGCGCCGGTGATCTCCATCAGCCAGGCGTAGGCGTCGCGGCGGGCTTCGGAGCCGTAGACCTTGGCGGCGGAGGCGTCCTGCGGGGTGAGGGTGCCGTCCTGCACCGCGCTCACCAGGCGCCAGTTGATGAGCTTGAGGGCGTCCAGTGCGGTGTGGGTGCGGGCGAGGCGGCCGCGGACCCAGTTGAGGTCGATCACCCGGCGGCCGTCGGCGAGCCTGGTGGCGGCCGCCCAGGCCTGGACGTCGCGGAGGGCGCGGATCGCCATGGCTCCGTGGGCGGCGAGGGTGACGCGTTCGTGGTTGAGCTGGTTGGTGATCAGGCGCCAGCCGCCGTTCTCGGGGCCCACCCGGCGGTTCGCGGGGACCCGGACGTCCTCGTAGAAACCGGCGGTGGTGGCGTGCGAGGCGAGGGTGGTGATGGGGGTGCAGGAGTAGCCGGGGGCCGTGGTCGGGACGAGCAGCATCGTGATGCCCCGGTGCGGCGCGGCGTCCGGGTCGGTGCGGACCGCGAGCCATATCCAGTCGGCGGTGTCGCCGTTGGTGGTCCAGATCTTCCGGCCGTTGACGGTGTACGTGCCGGTCTCCTCGTCACCCTCCCGTACCGCCCGGGTCTTCAGCGCGGCCAGATCGGTGCCCGCGTCCGGTTCGCTGTAGCCGATGGCGAAGTCGATTTCCCCGGCGAGGATCCGCGGCAGGAAGTACGTCTTCTGCTCCTCGGTGCCGTACCGCATCAGGGTCGGCCCGACGGTGTTGAGGGCCATCAGCGGCAGCGGTACGCCCGCGCGGGCCGCTTCGTCGAAGAAGACGAACTGCGCGAAGGCGTCCATTCCGCGGCCGCCGTACTCCTCGGGCCAGCCGATGCCGAGCCAACGGTCGGCGCCGAGCCTGCGGATGGTCTCCCGGTAGAAGCGCTTCTGCCCGGCGGGGTCGGTGAACCGGGCGCGGGCGTCGTCCGGCACCAGGGTGCGGAAGTACGCGCGCAGTTCCTCGCGCAACTGCTGCTGCTCGGGCGTGTGGTCGAGGTGCACGGCCCCTCCAGTGCTCTCGCGGTCGGCGGCGTACCGGGATCCCGGTCACGGGCGCGGGCACACGGTAGAACCTGTTGCAGTAATCCGGAAGGGGCGGGCGGGTCCCGGCGCGGGCGGCGGCGGGGAGGGATTGACGCGGCGGCCGGGGCCGGGAGGATGGCGGGGAAGATCCGCAAGCAGCCCGACGAGGAAGGACACCGCCGCATGGCCCACGACGAGGTGGACCCCGCGCCCGTACTGTCGCGCACCGAGGGCCGGGCCGGGCATCTCGTGCTCAACCGGCCGCGGGCCATCAACGCACTCACCCATCGGATGGTCCGCGCCCTTGCCGCGGAGCTGGACCGGTTCGAGGACGACCCCTCGGTGGCGGTCGTGGTCCTCACGGGCGCCGGGGAGCGGGGGCTGTGCGCGGGCGGCGATATCCGCGCCATCCACGCAGACGCCGTCGCGGGCGGCCGGGAGTCCTTCGACTTCTGGTACGACGAGTACCGGCTCAACGCCCGGATCGCCCGGCTGCGCACCCCGTATGTGGCGGTGATGGACGGCATCGTGATGGGCGGCGGGGTAGGGGTCTCGGCGCACGGCTCCGTACGGATCGTCACCGAGCGGTCGGCGGTGGGCATGCCGGAGACCGGTATCGGGTTCGTCCCGGACGTCGGCGGTACGTATCTGCTGGCCCGCGCGCCGGGCGAGACGGGCACCCATCTGGCGCTGACCGGGCTCCCGGTGGGCGCGGCCGACGCGATCCGGTGCGGGCTGGCCGACCACTATGTGCCGTCGGGCGACCTGCCGTCGTTCACGGCCGCGCTGGCGGAGAGGGACGTACGGGACACCGTACGGCAGTACGCGCGCCCGGCCCCGGCGGGCGAACTCGCGGAGCAGCGGGAGTGGATCGACACCTGCTACGCGGCCGGTTCGGTGGAGGAGATCGTGCGCCGCCTGCTCGCCCACGGCTCCCCCGCGGCGAAGGAGGCCGCCGGGACGATCCTCACCCGCTCCCCCACCTCCCTCAAGGTGACCCTGGCCGCGCTGCGGCGGGCCCGGGAGCTGGAATCGCTGGAAGCGGTCCTGGAGCAGGAGTACCGGGTGTCGTGCGCCGCGTTCTCCTCCCCCGACCTGGTGGAGGGCATCCGGGCCCAGGTCGTCGACAAGGACCGCCGCCCGCGCTGGTCACCGGCGGACCCGGCGGATGTGACGGAGGCGGCGGTGGCGCGCTTCTTCGCGGCAGGGGAGGCGGCGGGGAGCGGGCTGGGGCTGGTCCGGCCCCCGGGCCGCTGAGTCGGTGAACCGGTGAACTGGTGAACCGCCGGGCGGCGGGCAGCGGGCAGCGGGCGATATTCGGTTGCCTCCGGGGCGCGGCGGCGGTTCCAATGACCCGGCGTACGGCCCCGCTGCCCGCCGCCCGGCCGCTGCGGGCCGGGCCGGTCCGGTCCCGAACCCGAGGGAGACCCCGTCCCATGAACACGCCCTCCGCGCCCTCCGGGACGGACCCCGCCGACAGGCCCGCGATCCTCGTCGGTGCGCTCGCCCCGCTGACGCGGCCCGGCTGGACGGAGGCCGGTGAACATCTGCTGGCGGGACTCGACCTCGCGGTCCACGAGACGAACGCCGCCGGCGGGATCCACGGCCGGCCGCTGGAGCTGCTGGTCCGGGACACCGCGGCCGATCCGGAGCGGGCCGCGGCGGCCGTGGACGAACTGGCCGCCCTGGGGGCCACGGCCGTCGTGGGCGAGTACCACAGCGTCGTCGCGCGCGCCGCGGCCGCCCGAGCCGACGCCCTCCGAGTGCCGTTCCTCTGCTCGTCGGCCGTCCTCGACGCGCTCACCGACGAACCGACGGAGTGGGTCGCGCGTATCGCCCCGGCCCAGTCCCACGGCTGGCGGATCTACGCGGACTTCCTGCTCGCCTCCGGCCGCGACCGGATCGCCGTCGCGGCGCAGCCCAGTGCCTACTGGGCCGCGGGAACCCGGATCCTGCGCGACCGGCTGGCGCCCCGCGGCGGCACCGTCGTCGAACTCGACGCCGTCGAGCTGACGCCCGAGGCACTGTGCGACGCGCTCGCCGCGCACCGTGCGACGGCCTTGCTGCTGCTGGTCGGCCAGCCCGATCCGGCGGTGCCGATCGTCCGGGCCGTCCGGGCCGACCGGCGGCTGGCGGACCTGCTGATCGGCGCTCCGGCCGGACAGCCGGAGTTCGCCGGATGGGCGGCGGAGCTGGGCGGGGACGGCGCCGGAATCCCGTTTCTGCGCTATCTGCCGGAGCGCCCCGGCCCGCTCGGCGAACGCGTCGGGAAGCGGCTCACCGCCCGGCTGGGTACGGCGCCGTCGTTCGTGGCCTTCGAGGGCTGGGACACCGTCACCGTCCTCGCCGAGGCCCTGCGCACCCATGGCACCGGCCGGGCGGCCGTCGCGGCGGCCTGGGCCCGGACGGCGGTGGAGGGCACCCGGGGCACGGTCGCCCTCACGCGCACCCCGGGGATCGGCGTACGGCAGTGGGCCTGGCCACCCGTCCAGGTCGTGGACCGGGATCCAGCGGCACCCGGCCGGTTCCGGGTGCTGCGCAACGGCTGAGGGGGAGGTCCGGTCGTGGACGGTCTGGTGGACGGTGAGCAGGACGAGGGCCCGAAGCTCGCTCCCGAGTGGGAGGAGGCCGACTTCGCCCTCTACGGGACCGTGCGGGTGCGCAACGCGTCCACGGTGGCCGAGTGGTTCGCCCGGGCCGGCTGGCGGTCGCGGTCGTCGTCCTGGTACGGGTACGAGGTCGAGACGGACTGGTGCCGCCTCGAACTCGACCCGCACAAGGGCGAGGTCCTGATGAACGGAGTGATCGACCCGGACCGGCTCGGCCTTCTCGCAAAGCTGATCACCCGCTTCGGCCTGGGCTTCACTCTGGAGTTGTACGGGGCGGACGAGGAGCTGCTGCGCGAGGCCAGCGGCTGAGGCCGCGGTCCCGGGCGACGGGCGCGGAGCCGTCCGCCGCGTCGCCGCCCGTACCCCCGTCGCCCGTAAGGTCGCCGTCCGCACGGTCGCCATCCGTACCGTCGTCGTCCGCCGCCAGCTCCGACCGGACGAGTTCCAGCAGGCGCCCCGCCCAGTTGCGGCCGCGGCCCCCGTTGTCGCCCCAGTAGTCCGAGTCGGCGTCGTTGTACAGGACGGTGGCGTCCCCTGTGGCCAGCAGGACCGCGGCGAGCGCGGGGTGCTGCGCGTACTTGGCGCGCAGCAGCCGGGCCATGACCGCGGTACGGGTCCGCTCCCAGCCGTCGTGGCGGGCCGCACCGGCGGCGAGCCGGGCGGCCTGCGCCCCGGTCTCCGCGGCGGCGACTGCCGCGCTGTCCGCCGGGTCGGCGACGGACCGGGCCCAGTAGGCGTGGGCGACCGACGGGTAGGTGATCCCGTCCACGGTGACGGGGGCGGGGTAGTCGTTGCGCAGGGCCCGGTTGTCCGGGTTCTCCAGGGCGCGCAGAGGATACGAGTGGGGCAGCCGGACCGCGGGGGCAAAGGAGTCCACAGGTCCGTCCGCGGGCACCCGCTCGGCGGCCCGGGCGGTCCACCGGAAGCGCTCCTCGAAGTAGGCGAGGGCCGCTTCGTACTCCTTCGGGGTGACCGGGTACCCGCCGGGTATCCGCCCGCCCGGGCCCGCCACCAGGTCCCGCAGCGGGCCGTCCTTGTTGTCCATGTCGCCGAGTGCGTAGTGGCGTACGGTCTCGGGGATCGCCAGATAGGCGGCCCTGGCAGCGTCCCGGTTCTCCTCGGTGCGGTCCGCGAGGAAGACGTCCACCGCGGCGAGGCAGCGATCGGTCGAGTCGGAACGGCCGTTCAGCTCGTCGACGGTGTCGCGGACCTCGGCGAGCAGTTCCTCAGGAGTCGTCCAGGTCTGCGGTTCGGCGAACTTCCAGCGGGCCAGCTGGTGCGCGGACGCCACACCGCCCTCGGGCAGCGTGGTGGCCACCCATCCGCTGCGGAGCTTCTCCTCGAACTCGTCGAGCGTGACCAGTCCCCAGCAGTCGACCAGACCGTCGGCGTAGATGAACAGGTCGGTGAGGAAGTAGGTGTCGCCGTTGCGGATGAACGCGTGGCGCCAGGTGCCGGGGATCCGGATGCCGTCCGCCGTGCGGTGGGTGACGTTGCTGCCGATCATCCGGTGATCATGCCCGACGGCCCGGCCGCGGCGCATGCCCATTGACGCTTCGCCGCGGGCCGGTTCGCCGCCCGTCCGCCGCGGCCGCTACCGGCCGTCCGGGGCCGCTTCGTAGAGCGCCTTTGCCTGTTCGGTGGTGAGAACGTCACGCGCCGGGGGGCGCTCGGCCCGTACGGGCTTGCCGTACTCGGAGAAGGTGAGGGTGGCCGCGTCCGGCCCGGACAGCCGGAAGCGGTGGAGCACCGGCTCCGGTCCGGTGGTCACCTGCATCTCAATGTCGATGTCGGTGCCGCTGTCCCGCATCCGGTAGACCAGCAGCTCCCGGCCGTTCTCCGTGGTCGTCACGGGTACCGGGGCGGTCCGCGGGTCCCCCGGATCCGTGGGGATCCGGTTCCGAAAGTCGCAGAGGCCGTGTGCCTGGCGCACGGTCGGTGAGACCGGGTCGCCCTGCAGCCAGCGGTCCGCGAACAGGCGTACCTCCGCCTCGGTCCGCTCCGGACCCTTGTGCGCCACGGCGGCTCTGATCTGGGCTTCGCTGATCTTCATGTACATCACGCCGTCACTCGTCCTGAGCGTCTGGGAGGAGCGCGCGGAGCCGATCTTCAGGTCCAACAGGCATTCCCCGGTACGGGCCGCCCGAATGGTGGCCCGCACATCTCCACTGCTCCGCTCGGCGACCAGGTCCATCCTCATCGAGGGGGCCGCGTGGAAGGCCCGGACCGCCGGTATGCCCTTCTCGGCCCACGCCCGTTCACCGTTCGGCGGGGCGCTGCTCTCGGCGACCGCGGTGCTGCCCGGCCCGGCCACCGGGTCGCCGCCGCAGCCCGCCGCGCCGAGGGCGAGCAGGGCGAGAGCGGTGGTGAGGGCGCGGGACGGGCGACGGGAAACGACAGACACGGGGTACGGCTCCGGTGGTGCTCAGGGGCTGGTGAACGCCGTCGGCCGGAAGCGCTGCTCAGACAGCGCAGACCGGCGGCGGCACGCATGATCATCACATCAGGACCCGTTCGGTGCCTAATGCAATTAAACAGGTCGGTGGTTCCGCGGGCCGGTGGTACCGAGGGCCGCTCCGGCGCACCGGTCCCGCACGGGCGGCCGGGCGCGGGCGACCGGTCAGCCCGGCAGGTTCCACCGGCGGAGCTTCTCCGGGTTGCGGACCGCCCAGATACGGGTGATGCGGCCGCCGGTGAGGCCGAACGCGGCCACGGTCACCACGGTTCCGTCGTACTCGGCGACCAGACCGGGCCGGCCGTTGACGGTCCGCTCCCGCAGCACCGGCGCGCGGGCTCCGGCGGCGAGTTGCAGCAGATATCCGGCGATGCGCTCGCCGCCTTCGACCGGGCGGCGCACCGCGCCCGCCAGTCCGCCGCCGTCGGCGGTCATCGTCGCGTCCGGGTCGAGGAGTGCGACGAGGGCCTCGATGTCCCCGGCCTCCCATGCCTCCTTGAAGTGCCGCACCGTACGGGCCTGGTGCTCCGGCGGCACCGGCGGGGTGCGGGCGGCGCGGACGCGGCGGCGGGCCGAGGACGCCAGTTGGCGGCAGGCCGCGGGGGTCCGGCCGAGGATCCCGGCGACCTCGGCGAAGGGGTAGCGGAAGACGTCGTGCAGGACGAACGCCGCGCGTTCGGCCGGTGTCATCGACTCCAGGACGACGAGGAACGCCATCCCGACCGTTTCGTCCAGGGCGACCCGGTCGGCCGGGTCGGCGGGTCCGGACCGGCCGCCGGGCACCGGGCCGCCGGTCCACTCCGTACCGTCCGGCAGCGGTTCGGGGAGCCAGGCCCCGACATAGCGTTCGCGCCGCACCCGGGCCGAGCCGAGCAGGTCCAGGCAGACCCGGGTGGCCACCGTGGTCAGCCAGGCGGCCGGCGACCCGATGTCCTCGCGCCGCGGCCGTGGCATCGCGTACCAGCGGGCGTAGGTCTCCTGGACGGCGTCCTCCGCCTCCGCCAGGGAGCCGAGCAGCCGGTAGGCGAGCCCGGTCAGCCGGTGCCGCTCCCCGGTCACCGGGTCCGGATACGGGTACGGGTCCGGCGCCTGGCAGGGGTCCGGCTCCGGGCGCGGGTCCGGGCCCGGGTGCGGCCCCTGGTACCGGTACGGGTGTGGGTGCGGGTGCGGCCGGTCGTGATCCGGCCGGGACGGCGTGCTCATGGTCGCGGCTCCCCCTGCTCACTGGTGACCGGCCCATGGTCTCCGGTACGGGAAATCACCGCATCCGGCGGTGATTCCGGCGCCCCGCCTGACATTCCGGGGGCCTGTTCCGTCGGATCGGCGAGACGTTTCGGAACAGCGCCGCGAGGCAGAGAAGAGGACCGTGCCATGGCCGGAGCCGCCACCACAGAGCCGGGGAACCGCAGCCGCACCTTTCTCCGGGTCGCCGTCGCCGCGCAGACCGCGGCGCTCCTCTTCCAGGCGGTCACCGCCGGGACGCTGCTGTTCGCGTCCCATGGGCACGCCCTGCACGACGGAGGTTCCCGCGTGATGTACGGCTCGGCCATGGTGTATCTGCTCGCCGCGGTGCTGGCCCGGCGGGCGGGTGGCGGGTCGCGCCGGCCGGTCGTCTACGCGTCCGGGTTTCTCGCCCTGGCATCGGTGCAGGTGGCGGTGGGCATCGCCTATGTGTCGTGGCTCCATGTGCCGCTGGGCATTCTGATGTTCGGTCTGAGCGTGCTGGTGCTGTGGCGGGTGACGGGGTCCCGTACGGCCGTGGCGGGGCGCGCGGCGGCGGAGTGAGGGGGTGTCACCGGGGCTGCCCGGAGATCACCGCGTCGACCATGTCCACCCGCCGGGTCAGTTCGGCGGCGGGGATGTCGATCAGCTCGTAACCGAAGGTGCGGTAGCTCTGCTCGTGGATCCTCTCGAAGGCGAGGGCTTCTTCGAAAGTGATCCGCCGGGCGGCCGTGCGTTCGCAGAAGCCGAGGTTCCGGATGAACAGGACCTGTCGTTCGTAGCTGCCCGACGAGGTGATCCGGTCCAACTCCGCGGCGAGCGCGGGGGACACCGGCAGCCCCAGGAAGACGGCGAGCGCATGGGTGCAGACCGGGGAGCGGTCGAAGACCCGGACGGGTCCCGTCGCCGAGGTCTCGGTCCGGGCCCGGCGCTGGCGGTCGGTGATCTCGTCGATGAACGACGCCCGGGTCCAGGGTTCGGGTTCGCCGCGGGCCTGGGCCCGGGCGATGACCTCGGTAGCCGCCTCCTCGACGGTGTCGTGGCCGAGGGCGGCGAGCCCGCGCAGGATCGATGTCTTGCCGGAGCCGGGCGTGCCGGTGAGAACGTACCTCCGCATGGTTCGGAAGCCTTTCGTGCGGTGGGGTGGGGTGGAGTGAAGCAGGGGCAGCCCGGCGGCTCCAGAAGGAGTGCGGGGCGGAAAGGGGGCCGGACCGCGGGCTACCGGCCGCTGTCCTGGGCCGCCGTGACCACTCCCGTGGTTCCGTCGACCGTGACGATGTCGCCCGTGGTGATGGACTCCAGCGCGCCGCGGACGCCGACCACGGCGGGGATGCCGTACTCCCTCGCCACCACCGCGCCGTGCGAGTTGGCGCCGCCCATCTCCATGACCAGTGCGCCCGCGGTGAGGAAGAGGGGCGTCCAGCCGGGGTCGGTGGAAGGGGCCACCAGGATCTCACCCGGTTCGAGGCGGGCGCCGACCGGGTCCGTGACGACACGGGCCGGTCCGGTCGCCGTGCCCGCGGAGGCGGGGGTGCCGGTCAGCGAGCCGGGGGCGGCGGGCGGATGGTGGGGTTCCGGGGCGGTGCCGTCGGAGAGCAGAACCCGCGGGACCGGGCGGCGGCGCAGCTCGCGGGCGTAACTCTCCTTCCGTTCGGCGATCCGCCGCCGGAGGTCGTCCGGTGCGCCGTCCGGGCGCCGGGTCCCCGGGCCCCGGCCGCCCGTGGCCGTGGCCGTGGCGGGAGCGGGAGCGGGCGCCGCGCCCGGGCCAATCCCGTCGAAGTCGCCCATCTCGTCGAAGTCGAGGTAGAAGATGTCTCCGGGCGCGTCGATCAGGCCCTCGGCGTGAAGCCGGGCCCCGCGTTCGGCGACGCGTTCGCGGACCTCGGCGAGGACCCGGATGGCGAGGTATTTGGGGTATTCGCGCAGACCGGCGAGGGCCCGGGTGCGGCGCAGGGCGAACCGTACGAGGGGTCCGCGCGGCCCGGCGCGGCGGGCGAGGCGTTCGATCACGGCTTCGGCGTCGGCGCGGGCACGGGCGAAGACGGCGGCCGGGCGGGCCGCCGGGTCGTCGGTGCGCAGGAGGTTGCCGATGACTCCGATGACATGGGCCGGGTCCTCGGACCAGCGGGGCATGCCGATGTCGATTTCGGCGACGGCCCGGTGGCCCCAGCGGCGGAGGAAGGCGGTGAGTCCGGTCTGCGCGACGGGCGGGAGGTCGCCGTTCCGGTAGGCCCGGACGAGTCCGGCGGTGTCCTGCCCGGGGTCGCGGAAGGCGCGGGCCGCGGCGGGGTCGGCGCGGATCGCGTCCGCGAGGGCGCCCAGGGCGAGGTCCATTTCGGTGGTGACGTTGTGCGGCAGTCCGCGGAGTACGGTCTGGAGTTCGCCCGGTTCCGTACGGACGAGCCTGCCGGTGAGCGCGAGCATCGCGTATCCGGTGAGCGCGGCCGGGGCGATGGCGGGCACGACGGGGACGACGAGGTCGCGGAGGGCGTCCTGGACGGTCGGGGCCGTCCGGGCGCGGGCCGTGATCCGGGGTTCCAGCCGGTACGCCGCGCGGACCGCGGCTTCGGGGCGGGTGAGCGCCCGGGCCAGCGCGGACGGGGCGCGGAAGCGGCGGGCGAGGCCCGGGGCGCGGCGGACGGCGGGCAGTACCGGGGAGCGGCCGGGCCTCAGACGCGGGTCCCGGGCGCGGAGTTCGGCGAGGATCTCCGCGGACCGGGACTCCATCAGGCCGAGCAGCCGCAGGGCGAGCGGTCCGGCGATCCGGTGGCGGAGTACGGCGGTGAGGTCGAAGAAGACCCGCTCGCCCGCTTCGGTGTAGCCGGTGGCGTCCGGGTTGCCGAGGACGATGTCACCGGCGGAGCGGGCGATCTCGCGGAACGCGGCGCGTCCGGCGGGGGTGATGGGGCGTTCCAGTCCCTGGGCGAGGGTGAAGCAGAACCAGACGTGGAATCCGTCGTGTTCGGGCAGGGGGTAGAGGGTGGTGACGGGCCGGGCCTGGGTGAGCTGGACGGTGCCCTCGGCGTCGATGGCCCATTCGAGGTCCTGGGGGCTGCCGTAGTGGTCCTGTACGGCTCCGCCGAGGGCGGTGAGCCGGTGGATCAGGTCGTCGGTCAGGGCGGGTTCGCCGGTGGGCGGGAGGGTGACCTGTTCGGTGCCGCCGCCGGGGAGGGGGCGGACGGCGAGCTGTTTGCCGCCGGGGGTCCGTTCGGTGATCGTGCCGTTCTCGACCACGTAGCGGTCGGGGTCGACCGCGCCGGATACGACGGCTTCGCCGAGGCCGGGGGCGGCGTCGATGACGGTCTGGCGGCGGTCGCCGGTGACCGGGTTCGCGGTGAACAGGACACCGGAGACGGCGGATTCGACCATGGTCTGGACGACGACGGCGAGGTACACGGAGTCGTGGGGGATGCCGTGGGTTTCGCGGTAGGCGGTGGCGCGGTCGGTCCAGAGCGACGCCCAGCAGCGCCGTACCGCGTCGACGACGGCGTCCGCGCCGATCACCTGGAGGAAGGTGTCCTGCTGTCCGGCGAAGCTCGCGGACGGCAGGTCCTCCGCGGTGGCGCTGGACCGCACCGCGACCGGCACCCCGTCGCCGAGCGCCCGGTAGGCGGTGACGACGGCGTCGTACACCTCCGGCGGCACGGGCGCTTCCAGCAGGGCCCGCCGGGCCGCTCCGGGGGTGAGGCCGGGCAGTTCACGGGTGGCGGTCACCGTCCGGTAGGCGTCCGTGGTGACGGCGAAGCCCGGCGGTACGGGGAACCCGGCGCGCAGCAGTTCGCCGAGGTTCGCGGCCTTTCCTCCGACGAGGGCCGTCATGGTGGCATCGACGGCGTTGAGATCGACGACGAGCGGCATGGAGGCCTCCGGGGGTGGTTGCCGCCGGGCCGGGCGGGGCGCGGTGCCCGGTCACCGGTCCGGTGGTGCGGGTTGCCGGGCGGCGGGGCTCATGGGGTCCCCGGCAGCGGTCGGGTTCATGGGGTCGCTCCGGGAGCGGTGGCCCGGGCTCCGTCGGCCGGTGGTGTGACGGCGACGGCGCGCAGGAAGGTGTCGGCGAAGGTCGCGCACACCTCGCCGGTTTCCGGGACCTCGATGCCCGGTACCCGGGACCAGGCGGGGCGCAGCAGGAAGTGGATGAGCACCGGGCCGGCGAACTGCTGGGCGAGCAGCAGCGGGGGCAGGTCCCGGATGCGCCCGGCGGCGGCCTCGGAGGCGAGCCACTGGCCGATCGCGCCGAGCATGCGGGGGAAGGCGTGGCGTACGAGCACCTGAACGGTGTCGTCGGCGGGCCGGGCGAGGGCCTCGGCGAGCATGGCGGGGACGACCCGGGGTTCCCGGCCGAGGGCTTCGGTGAAGAGCCGGTAGACCGCGCGGACCCGGTCGTCGAAGTCCATGCGCGGGTCCGCCAGGACGGTCTCGATATCGAGGATCGGGCTGTGGCGTTCGAAGACCGCCCGGAGGAGTTCGTCCCGGCCGCCGAAGACGGCGTAGAGGCTGTGCACGGAGCAGCCCGCGGCGGCGGCGACCCGTTCCAGGGAGAGGGAACCGAGGCCGTTCTCGCTGATCAGGGTGGCTGCGGCGGTGATGGCGCGGTCGCGTACGGGGAGCTGTCCGCCCGGGTCGACACCGGCGGCGCGCAGTGCGTCGTCCAGGCCCCGGCGGGTGCCGCCGAGGCGCCGCATCAGGGTGCTGCGGGAGATGCCGGCCTCCTGGGCGACGGCCAGCAGCGGTACGTCGGCGATGTCCACGCCCCGGGCCTCGGCGGCGCGGAGTGCGGCCGCGACCACGTCGGCGGGGACCGGGGCGCCGGGGCCCTTGCCACCGGATTCACTAAGACTTGACATACCCATAAAGGTATCCTGTATCCATGTGTCATCGCAATATCGGCCCGCGCTGACGGCAGCCCCGGCTCCACCGCCGCGACGGGGGCCTGCCGCGCCACGTCCGGCAGCTGCACCACGAGGCCGGGCCCGGCCCGGTCCCGCAGGAACCCTTACCTCCACCAGGGAGCGTTCATGTCCACATCACCGGAAATATCACCGGAAACCACTACGGCTGCCGCTGCGCCGTCCGCCCGGCGCCCCCGCATCCCCGCCCTTCTCCTGGCCCTGACCGCCGTGGTCGTGACCATGCTGTTCGCCTTCGCGCTGCCCGCCGTGAACAGCGGCCCGCAGGAGGTGCCGATCGGTCTGGCGGGCCCCCGGGCCGCCGTGGCGCAGGCCGAGAAGGCGCTGGCCGGTGACGCCTGGGACATCACCCGGTACGACAGTGCGGAAGCCCTCGCCTCGGCCGTCGAGGACCGGGACGTCCTCGGCGGGCTCGCGCTCTCCCCCGAGGGCGTGACCCTCTACCGGGCCACGGCGGCGGCCCCCGGCGCCACCACCGCGCTCACCGGCGCCGCGACCGCCGCGGCGGCACAGCACGGGACCGCGCCCACCGTCAACGAGCTGGCCCCCTTCCCCGACGACGACGCCAAGGGGGCGGGTTTCGGCGCCGCCGCGCTGCCCCTGCTCTTCGGCGGCATCCTCTCCGCCGCCGCCCTCGCCTTCCGCTTCCCCGGCCGCCCCGGTCTGCGCTCGCGTCTCACCGGAGCCGTCCTCTTCGCCCCGGTGGCGGGTTTCTCCGTGACCGCGGTCCTCCAGTACGCCACCGGGTCCCTTGCCGGTTCCTACTGGCTGAACGCCCTGGGGCTGTCCCTGGGCATCGCGGCCCTCACCCTCACCCTCCTCGGCCTGGAGTCCCTCATCGGCACCCCCGGCCTCGGCCTCGGCGCGGCATTCATGATGCTGCTGGCAAACCCGCTCTCCGGTTTCGCGACCGGCCCGCACTGGGTCCCGGAGCACTGGGCCGCGTTCGGACAGTTGCTGCCGCCGGGCGCGGTGGGCAGTCTGCTGCGCGCCACGTCCTTCTCGGACGGCACCGGCGCGGGCGGCCCCGCGCTCGTCCTGGCCTGCTGGGCGGTGCTCGGTCTGACGCTCCTGGCGGTGGCCGGACGCCGCGGCGGGCGCACCGCCGCGGTGTGACACGGCGGTGTGACGCGGCGTTGGGCAGCGCGAGCCCGACAGGGTCGGGGGCGGCCGACCCGTGTGGCGGACCACCCGCGGTCAGGCGCCCGCGACCAGTGCGCCGAGGGCGGTGCGGCGGTGGGTGACCGAGCGGCCCGTGCGAGTCGTCGTCACCATGCCTGCCGATCTCAGCGCGGCCGCGTGGGACGAGGCCGTCGCGTTGCTGACGTTCAGAACACGGGCCAGGGAGGTCGTGGTGTGAGGTTCGGCGAGAACGCGCAGGGCGTCCAGCCGGGTGCGGCCCAGGACGGCGGCAAGGGCCTCGGCCGCGGCGGCGGGGTCCCCCGCGTTGGGCGGGATTCCGGGGCCGGCCGGGTACGTCAGGACTGCGGAATCGCCCGGGACGTCATGCAGAAGCGGGCCCGCCGGGTGGTGGAAGGTGGGCAGGAGAATCAGGCCACGGCCGTCGAGACGGACATCGCGGTCCGGCGCCGGGCCGGGCCATTCCCACACACCTTCGTGAAGCCGGCCGTACGGCGCCAGGCCGGTCAGGGCGGCGGCCACCCCGTGCTCGGCGACGGTCAGGGCGTTGCGGGTGAATTCCTCACGGTGCAGATCCTGTACGACGGACCAGACCGGGGCGATGACCGTCTCGTACGCGGCCTGCTGGGCGCGGTGCAGGGTGCGCCAGGCCGTCTCGTCGCCCGCGTGCAGGCCATGAATCCAGCGGGGCACGGGCCTGGTCCCGTAGACCCGCTCCAGCTCGGAGCGGACGAGACCGGGGCCCGCGGCGCGGATCCGTTCGAAGCCGCCGGCCATGGTGTCGCCGAGGACATCGAGGAAGGAAGGAGGCCGACCCGCCGGAACCAGGTCGGCGAGCGGGTTGGCCGCGGACGGGAGAGAGCGCAGGACACGGCCGCGCCAGAGCGCGAACAGCGGCCCACCACTCCGGGTCACGGCTGTCGTCAAGGCGGCGTGCAGTTCCTGGAGCGGCGCCGGGCGGGACGCGAAGCGGACCCGGGCCAAGTCCTCCGCGGTGAAGTGGATTCGCAGCACCCGCACAGCTCCTCGTCCTGAACCAGCCTTTCGGCCAGGACCTCAACCTTCGCACCGTGACGGCCCCCGCCCCAAGCATGTTCCTATGAATTCCCGACGCACTCTTCTGAAAGGCACCCTGTTCGGGAGTGCCGCCGCCCTGCTGCCCACGGCCGCGTCCGCCGCCGGGGGCGGCTCGGCCCTCCGGCTCCCCGCGCCCGGCGGCCCGTACCCCGTAGGCATGCGGACGGTCCATCTGACGGACCCGTCCCGGACCGACCCATGGGTGGGCGGAGTCCGGGAGTTGATGCTGACGGTCCTGTATCCGGCCCGATCGGTACACGGCTTCTCCCGAGCCCCCCAGCTCACCCCGGCCGAGGCCGGGGAGTTCGCCGGATACGCGCCGTACATTCGTCCGGGACTGCCGGAGCCGGGAGCGGTGGACTGGGGCGCGGTCCTCACCCACGGGTACGCGGGCGCGCCGCCGCTGCCCGGGCGGCGGCCGGTACTGGTGTACTCACCCGGCGGCGGGGACTCCCGCACGCTCGGCACAACCCTTGCCGAAGACCTGGCGAGCCACGGCCGGGTGGTCGTCCTCGTCGACCATCCCGGTGACGCTTCTCAAGTGGAACTGCCCACCGGAATGCGGACGACCGTCCTGTTCGGACCGCCGGACCCGGCGACCTTCCGCACGATGGTGGACACCCGGATCGCGGACCTCCGCCTGGTCCTGGACCGGCTCGGCGACCTGCCGCTCGCACCGGTCATGGACCTCCGCCGGATCGGGATGTACGGGCACTCCGCAGGCGGCACGGCGGTGGCGTACGCGGCCTGCCGCGACCGCAGGGTCGGCGCGGTGGCAAACCTGGAGGGCTATCTCGACCTGCACCCGGCACCGGCCGGTTTCGACCAGCCGCTGCTGCTGTTCCGCACCGACGGATTCGACGGCGCCGCCCGGATCGAGGCCTCCTGGGCGGGTCTTCCCGGCCACCGCGCGCTACTCAACGACGCCAACCACTGGGCGTTCACCGACTACGGCTCGCTGGTCCCTCCACTCCAGACTTCCGGTCTTATGACGGCGGCAGCACGGGCCGGTCTGGTCGGCACCGGCGACCCGGCGGTGACACTCGCCGCGGTACGGCGCCGGACGGGAGCCTTCTTCGCACGCCATCTGCGGTAATGGGACCGCGAGGCGGTGGCGGGCGGCGCGTCCCATGCACCCCTCGCCATCGGCGAACTCCAGCGCGGCCTTCAGCGCGAGCCGACCTCCGAGGGACTGCGCGCCGCCGAGGCCAGGGGCCGCGGGGGCGGAAACCGCACCGCCGGTCCTCCTGGCCCGGCCCGCCGCGCGGAACCCCGTCAGCGGGGGCTCAGCAGCGCCGTATCGCGGCCGAACCCCACCAGCAGCCGCCCGTCCGCGGTGAAGGCCACCGTGAAGACCGGTGCGGGGAAGACCAGTTCGGGACCGGCCGGTTCGCCGGTGGCCAGGTGTCGTATCCCTATCTCGTACCCGGCGGCGACGGCGACGACCGGACGGCCGTCCACCGTCCCGGCCGCCAGCGCGCCGACTCCGCCGGGGTGCCCGGTCAGGGGGTCGCCGACCGGGCGGCCCGTCGCAAGGTCCCACACCCGTACCGTTGTGTCGTCGCTGCCGGAGACCACGACCGGACGACCGTCCAGTACGGCGGTGGCCAGCGCGGTCACCCCGCGGGTGTGGCCGGTGAGGGGCTCACCGAGCGGACGGCCCGTGGCCAGGTCCCAGAGCCGGACGGTCCTGTCGAAACCGCCGGAGACCGCGACGGGACGGCCCTGTACGACGGCAGTGGCCACGGTGTTCACCGTGCTGGTGTGGCCGGTGAGGGGTTCGCCGAGCGGGCTGCCGGTGGCCAGGTCCCAGAGCCGGAGCGTGCCGTCGTTGCTGCCGGTGACGGCGGTCGGACGGCCGTCCACGACGGTGGTTGCCACCGCGCCCACCCAGTCGGTGTGACCGGTCAGGGGGTCACCGACCGGGCGGCCGGTGGTCAGGTCCCAGAAGCGGACCGTCCGGTCGTTGCTGCCGGTGACGGCGGTCGGACGGCCCTCGACCACGGCGGTGGCCACCGCGCCCACGGTGTCGGTATGGCCGGTGAGGAGCGAGCCGACCGGGCGGCCGGTGGACGCGTCCCGTACCCGGACTGTTTCGTCGCCGCTGCCGGTCACCACGACCGTACGGCCCCCGACGACGGCTGTCGCCGCCGAACACACGATGCCGGTGTGGCCGGTGAGGGGTTCTCCGACCGGACGGCCGGGGGCGAGGTCCCAGACCCGTACCTCCGCGTCGTCGGAGACGGTGACCACGACCGGACGATCGTCCAGCACGGCCGTCGCCACGCCACGCACGCTGTCGGTGTGGCCGGTGAAGGGTGTGCCGACCGGACGGCCGGTGGCCAGGTCCCACACCCGTACCGTCGTGTCATCGCTGCCGGAGACCGCAACCGGGCGGCTGTCCAGTACTGCGGTGGCCAGCGCGTTGACCCGGCGGGTATGGCCGGTGAGGGGTTCGCCGAGCGGAAGGCCCGTGGCCGGGTCCCACACCCGTACCGTCGTGTCGTCGCCGCTGCTGACCACGACGGGACGGCCGTCCAGTACGGCAGTGGCCACCGCGAACACCCCCTCCGTATGGCCGGTGAGTGGTTCGCCGAGCGGTCGGCCGGTCGTCAGGTCCCAGAGCCGGACGGTCCCGTCCAGGCTGCCGGTCACCGCGACCGTGCGGCCGTCCAGGACGGTGGTCGTCACCGCCCTCACATAGTGGGTGTGGCCGGTGAGGGGGTCGGCGACGGACTGTCCGGTGGCCGGGTCCCATACCCGGACCGTGCCGTCGTCGCGGCCGGAGAGCACCACGGGGCGGCCGTCCAGTACGGCCGCCGCCACGCCGCCGGCATGGCCGGTGAGGGGTTCGCCGACGGGGCGGCCTTCCGCGTCCCAGACCCGGATGGTGCCGCCGAGGCTGCCGGTGACCACGGCCGGGCGGCCGCCGACCAGCGTGGCCGCCACCGCGGAGACCTCACCGGCGGGTCCGGCAAAGGGCTCGCCGGTGAGCCGGCCCGTCGCCAGGTCCCAGAGCCGTACCCGCCTGTCGTCGCCGCCGGTGACCGCGACGGGACGGCCGTCCAGCACGGCCGTCGTCACGGACCAGGCCGCCCACGGCTCACTGTCGAAGTCGGCGAGGACATGCCGAAGGCGGTGGTCGGCCTCGGTGCCGGTCGCCCACTCCGTCCGCCATTCCGGGGCGGGTTCACCGTCAACGGCCACCGCGGCGATCCGGGCCCCCGCTTCCGGGTCCCCGTAGCGGGCGGCGTCCAGCGCCAGCAACTGCCTGCGCAGCCCCGGACCGGCGTCCCTGTGCAGATGGGCCGACATCCGGTAGACGGCAGCCGCCAGCCGGGCGGCGGGCTCCGAGGCCGCGTCCGCCAGCCCCAGTACCTCGTCCGGATCGCCGTGCACCAGGAAGGCCGGATCCGCCAACAGCCCGTCCACACCCGCTTCGTCAGACATGCCCGCATCCAACCAGCCGCCACCGACAGCGCCCACGGCTGCCGGTGGCACCGGGAGGACCGGACCCGGATACGGACGGTTCGGCTCACTCCCGTTCGAGGGCAGTACCGAGCTGGACGACCGAGACCTCGTACTGGTCCACGGCGCCCAGCCACTGGGTCACCAGCACGCCCGCCTCCTTCCACGCGTTGCCCTGCCAGCCGCTCCAGTCCCCGTTTCTGGTGGAGTACACCTGATAGTCGAGGTCGTGCGATTCCGCCTCGGAGAAGGTGCGGAGATGCGCGCGCAGTCCGGGGTGGTGTACGGCGGCGACCAGCGCCTCCGCCGCGGCCTCGGTGCCCAGGTCCCCGTTGTTGACGTCGCGGTACGGGACAAGACTGTCCGGCCCCTGCCCGATGGCGGTGGCGGCCCGCAGGGCGCCGAGGAGCGTCCCGTCGGAGACGATGCGCGCCTGCCAGACGGTCCAGGTGTCCTCCGGCAGGTCCGGATCGGTCAGGTCGAGGCCGTGCCGGTCCAGCAGCCGCGCCAGTTCGTCCCCCCGGATGATGCGGAAGGAGGGGAGACCGGCCGCGTCCAGGTCCTCCGCGAATGCTTCGGGAAGCCCCTCCGGGTCGATCTCGAACAGGGACCGCCTCGCGTCGAACCGCAGCTCCGGAAGGTCCAGTTCGCTGTGGAGCAGGAGACTTTCCAGGACGACGGGCACCTTGCCGCTGAGCGCGTCGGGGCTCAGCCAGGCGGGGTCCCGGTCCGACTCGGTCTCGTCGAGGAAGTTGCCCCCGTAGTAGGCCCCGTAGCGGGCGTCGGGGTCGTAGTCCGACAGCGGGCGGCCCAGCAGCACGCCGAAGCCCTGCGCGAGCGATGATTCCCAGTCTGCGTCGGCAGCGGCGCCGGTGGGGCGGGGCGCGGAACCGGCGTCCCGACCGGCGGCCAGCTCCCAGACCCGGACCAGGCCCCCGCCGGTGGTGACGGCGACGAGGCCGTCGTCAACGGTCGCCGCCGTCACCGCCCGGACCTCGCTGCCGTGGCCGACGAGCGACCTGCCGAGCATCCGGCCGGTGGCCAGGTCCCACAGCTGTACCGTCCCGTCGTCGCCCGCGACGACCGCCACCGGACGGCCGTCCAGGACCGTCGTCGCCACCGCGTGCACCGGGTCGCCGGGGCCGGGCAGCGGCTCGCCCATGGGTTCGCCGGTGGCGAGGTCCCGGACCCGTACCGTCCCCTCCGGGCCGCCGGTGACGGCAACGGCGCGGCCGTCCAGTACGGCCGTCGCCACCGCCGACACCTCGCCGTCCCGGCCTGCGAGCGGATCGCCGATCTGCCGCCCGATCCGCTCCCCGATCTGCTCCCCTGTGTCGAGATCCCAGACCCGGACCGTCGCGTCATGACTGCCGGTCACGGCCACCGTGCGGCCGTCGACCACGGCCGTCGCCACCGCGCCCACCAGGTCCTTGTGGCCGGGCATCGGGTCGCCGAGCTGCGCCCCCGTGCTCAGGTTCCATCGCCGCAGCGTTCCGTCGGTGCTGCTGGTGACGGCGACGGGGCGGCCGTCCACCACGGTCGCGGCCAGCGCCACCACCCAGTTGGTATGGCCGGTCAGGGGCTCCCCCACCGGTTCACGGGTGATCAGATCCCAGACCCGTACCGTCGCGTCATGGCTGCCGGTCACCGCGACCGGACGGCCCGCCACGACGACCGTCGCCACCGCCGCCACGGCGTCCGTATGGCCGGTCAGCGGCTCGCCGATCTGCTCTCCGGTGGCCAGGTCCCAGACTCGCACCGTCCGGTCATGGCTGCCGGTCACCGCGACCGGACGGCCCGCCACCACGGCCGTCGCCACCGCCACCACGGCGTCCGTATGACCGGTCAGCGGCCGCCGGTTCCGGTGCTCGACCACGGCGCCGGGCGCCCACCTCATACCGGAGGAGTCCACGAGTGCGGCGCCCGGGTGATCGCCGAGAAGTTCATCAGACATGGGCGCACCGTAGCGGTGCCCACTGACACAACTGCCCCTGTTCTCAACGGCGGAGAGACCGGGGACGGCGCCGGGCTTCCCCTCCGCCGGGCACAGCACCGGCGCGCGTTCTCTACGGTGGCACCGGCACGCACCGCACCCGAGCGAACGGGGAATCCCATGCCCGCTTATGTCGTCGTCACCATCGATGTGCTCGACGAGGAGGCCGGTCTCGCCTACGCGGCCGTGGCCCGGCCGTCCGTCCTCGACCACGGCGGCCGGTATCTCGTCGCGGGCGCCGCTCCCCCGCCCGTCGAAGGCACCTGGGACTCCTCCCGGCTCGTGGTCATCGAGTTTCCCGATATGGACCGGATCCGGGAGTGGTACGACTCCCCCGGATACCGGCGGGCCCGGGAGATACGCGAGGGCAAGGTCCGGGTGGGGATGCTGTTCGTCGAGGGGGTGCCGCCGGAGGGGTTCTCCGTCCCCGGACCGGCCGAGGCCCCGCGGCCCCGGGACGACGGCCGTGGGTGAGAAAACGGACGCCGAATATCACCGTTGTCTCGCGGAAGCCGGCCAACTGCTGGACCGTAGGCGGTACGCGAAGGCCGCCACGGCAGCACAGCGGTCCGCCGGGCGCTTCGGCGGCACGGAGTTCGTGACGCTCCATGCCCGCGCGCTGGCCGCGGACGGACAGGTCGGCGAGGCGGTGGACATCCTGTCCCGTGCGCTCAACTCCGGGGCCGACCCGCGGGCCGCGCGGGACCTGGCGCTGCTGCTGTGGCACCGGCTCGGCAGACCGGACGACGCCCGCGATGTCTGCGTACTCGGCCTCGCCGACGACACCGCGCCCGCCGGGCCCGGACAGCGCGGCGCGACGGAGGACGAACTGCGTCTCGCGCGAGTCGAGTTGGCCACCCTGTATCTGCGGCTCGCCCCGCGGACCGGCAACGGCCTGTGGCAGGCCCTCGACGACACCGGCTCCACGGCCCTGCGACCGGCCGACCGCCTCCTGATCACCGGCTTCGCCCATGGCCTCGCCGGAGACGGGGCCGTGGCGCTGCGCCTGCTCCACGCCGGTCTCGCCCGGGATCCGTACCACCCTGTGGGCCTGTACGACCTGGCCTGCACCCTTGCGCGGCGGGGCGACACCACGGCCGCCCTGGCAACCCTGCACGAAGCGTTCCGCAACGGGGAGCGCCGCCTGGCCGCAAGGTTCGCCCATGACCCGGACCTGGCGGAGGCCGCCACCCATCCGCAGTCCCGTGCGATCCGGGAGGCCCCCGCCGACTGGCATACGCTCTGGACCCTCCCGGTGCACCACCGCCACCACCCTCGCACCGTCCGGCTGGCGCTCCGGCCGGGGGCGGGCGACCTGGCGGCCGCGGAAGTCCGCCGGTTCGGCGAGAACGTCGGCCAACTCCTCCGCCATGAACCGGAGCACGACCGGTTCACCCTCGGCATGCCCGGCGACTGCGACGACCTGAGGCTCAGAGGCTGGGATCTCCACTGCGCCCTGCGAAGCATCTCCCCGCTGCTGGCGGACGCCCACTGGTTCCAGTCCGACAGCAACGGCGGCACCGGCTTCTTCCTCGACGAGTTCTCGCTGACCGGCGGGGTCCTGCACTTCACCCGCACTCCCCTGGCCCGCGGCGACGCCCGGGAAAGGCTCGCCGCCCTCCGGGAGCGGGCCGGGCGGGCTCCGGACGATGCCCGGCTGGAGGCTGCCGTCGCGCGGGTCTGCCCATCATCCGGTGGTGACGCGGCATAGCGGAGGCGGCGGCACGTACGCTTGCCGGAGGCCCTCTCGGGGTGTTCATCAGGTGTGGGGGTGGGGATGCGTTCCGGGGTTGAAGCGCGGTATCGGCCGGCACATGCCGAGGCTCCGGAGCTGCTCCGCGGGCCCGCGGACGTGGACGCGCTGTTCGACTCGCTGCTGACCGGCCCGGTTCACGAGAACCTGGCTCAGCTGCACTCGCTGGAACGCCCGCTGCTGCCCTCCGGGTATCCCGATCACGAGCTTCTGATCGGGGCGGACCGGAACCGGCAGGTCGGCCTTCTCGCCTTCCTGGACGCGGAAGGAAACGTCGTCACCGCCGGTACGCCGGACGGTGAGGTCCAGGGGCGCTACTGCATCATGGGCCACCTCACGGAGTTCCCGCCCGGCTCGGAACTCCCGCTGGACGCCGTACGCCGGGCCGTGAAGGAGTTCGTGTCGTCCGGCGGGTGCCGTCCGGCCTCGGTTCCCTGGCGGGCGCCGACGGCCTGGTGAGGGTGAACGGATACTCTCCGCGCGAGGTCCGGGTGTCCGTCGCCCCTGCGGTCGCCGGGCGGGTACCCCGTCTCCTGCGGTGTCGCCGTGGAGCGCACCGGCAGCCGCCCGTACCCCTTATGGAGAGGCAGCAGCGCAGATGATCAACGATGTTTCCGGGTCCCGTTCCGCGTACCTGTGGGAGTCCGCCACCGTCGCCTCCCTCGGCGGACCCCTGCTCGTCTGTGCGGCCGACGCGTTCGCCGCGTGGGGCGGCGCGGTGTACGACGCCGACTACGAACTGGACCCCGCCTGCGACTATGCCCGGGCCTGGGCGGCGGTCCACCCCGACGACGACGACCTCGAAGCCGCGTTCGTACGGTTCGGTGAGAGCGGCGAGCACGGCGGCCTGGTCTGGGAGATGGACGGCGAGGGCACCGCCGAGATCGCCTGTGCCGGGCCGGCGGAAGGCTCCGGTGAAGACGGCTTCCTGATCGTGCGTTCCTGGATACGCCCCGGCCGAACGGACGCACCCCGGCGGCGCGCCGCCGGAGCCTCCCCCGAGGAGGAGCAGGAGGCGGGAGAGCTGGAACTCCCCGGCGGCCGGGCCGTGGTCGTCTGGGCGGCGGCGGACGCCCGGGAGACCGGCTCGTACCCTCCCCCGGACGCGGACGCGGACGCGGACGGGGACGGGGACACGGACAGGGCGGGTGTGCCGGTCGGGACCCTGTCCCGGCTGAGGCTGGACGGACAGGAGGGCATCGGTGCGGTGCTGCGGGTGGCCCCCGGGACCTACCGCGTCACCCACGGCTGGCACGAGGGCACCCGCGGCCGCTATCTGCCCGCGGACGAGGCCCATGGACCGGCCCGGGCCTACGCGGACGACGACTGGAGCTGCCGCTGGGTCCGCTTCACCCGGATCGCGCCCCCGCCGGAGGTGCGCCGCCGGTAGTAGGCGACGGCCAGCGCCATCATGATCGGTCCCCATATCGCGATGGGCGCCGTGGCCACCGTCGCGAGTGCCTCCCAGCCACCGTTGGTGTACCGGACGTTCTCGACGATGCCGTACGCGGTGAGGCTGCGGCCGCCGCCGAGCGGTACGGACGTGAACATCACCGTGAGGGCGAGCCCGCCGAGAAAGGCGGGCCCGGCCGCCGCGAGCGGCCGGACGCGTCTGCCGCCGATGACCGGTATCCAGGCGGGGGCGGTCTCGCCCCAGCCCCGGACCAGCCCGATGGCCAGGAACGCGATCGTTTCGGAGAGCACACTGAGCCCGAAAACGTAGGGAATGGCCACCCAGAGCGGCGGCAGGCCCGGCTCCTGGACCTGCCCCATCTCGAAGTGGAACGCGAACGGCAGCCGCCAGAGGCAGGACGGCAGCAGGAGCAGCGGGAGCGCGTAAGCGAGGCGCATCGCCCAGCGGGGCACCGGCCGTTCGGTGTCGCCGGTGGACGGGGGCGTGTGAAGGATCTTCAGTGCCATGACTCCATCCTTCGCGGAGCGCGCGGGTGGCGGATCCCCCGCGGGGGCCGGCTTCCTCCGCCGTCCGGGGGAGGCCGGTCCCCCGCGCGGGGGACCGGCCGAACACGACGGAGCCGGGGCGCTGGGGGTGGCCCCGCAGTGCCCCGGCTCCTCCCTGCGGCGCCGGGCCGTCCGTCCGGCCGCCCGGGTGTTCAGGTCAGTCCGACACCTCCGTAGGCATGGACGACGGGCGGCGCCTGGTCGTCGGCGTGCGTGGAGTGCCAGAGGCCCAGTGGCAGCAGCCCCGGCCCGACCGGCGTGAGTCCGTCGAAGAACCGGGCGACCTCCTCGAAGCCACGGGGGTGGACGGGCAGTCCCGCCTCCCGTGACACGGCCGCGGCCCGGCGGATCATCCCCGGATCCTGCTCGTGCGTGAGATGAGAGACGATCAGCGCACTCCGGGGCGGCAGACCAGCCATGATCCTGCGGACACAGTCGTGGGGCCGGTCCTCGTCCGCGATGTCCTGGAGTACGGCGGTGAGCACCACCGCCACCGGACGGCCCGGGTCGAAGTGTGCCCGCGCCCCGGCGAGAACCGTCTCCGGGCTGCGCAGGTCCAGCACTTCGGCCCGGTGACGGGCCCCGTCCGCCCACATCCGCCAGTGCGCCACGACCACCGGGTCCGCGTCCGCGTACAGCACCCGGGACCGGAAGTGGTGGTGCTCGTCCGCGATGGAGTGGGTGTCCCGGGTCGAGTACGGCGGCAGACCGGGCCCGATGTCCAGCACCTGCGCGATCCCCAGCTCCCGCACCGCGCAGGTCACCGCGCGCAGATAGAACGCCCGGCCCGCGCGGGCGATCTCCCGCACCGGCACCCCCGCGTCGAGCAGCCGCCGTACGAGCCCCTCGTCGGCCTCGTAGGCGTCCCGCATCTCCGGATCCCCGAGCGACGCGTGATGAACCCGGGCGCTGGTCACCGGCTGGAACATGCTCCCGGAGTGCCGGGCCGTCACCGCGCACCGCCGTTCCGGGCCCGCTCGGCGGCCACATCGGTGACCGTGCAGCCGGTGAGCCGGGTGACGACCAGATCCGCCAGCAGCCAGGGCAGGCGCGGATCCCCGTACGGCATCTGCACCGACCCGCCGTCGCGGCGGGCGATCCGCCGGCCTGCGGGGTCCGGCGCGTGGAGGATCCCCCGGTAGCCCCAGGGCCGCGGATACCGGACCCGTACGGCGGTGTGGCCGCGTGCCAGCGCCGGACACTGCTCCAGCGCCAGCACCGCGCAGGGCGCCGGGCACACGGGCGGCGTCAGGGTCAGCGCCCCTTCGAGTTCGGCGGCCCCGAGTCCGGCGGTGGCCATCAGCCAGAGAACGCCGTCCGGGGACCCCGGAATCCGGCGCCCGCAGACCTGGCAGAGCAGCCGGTCCCCGGCCCGCCGCTGCCGTCGCGCGTCGAGCTGCTCGTACAGCGGCCTGCCGCCCGCGTCCGTGGCCCGGCGGCCGCGGCCTCGGGCGAGGAGGACCCCGTCGTACGTACGGTCGTGCACGCCCTCGTCCGCATACGCGATCCCCCGACCGTGCGCCGCGACGACCACGGGCTCGGCAAGCGCGGGCGCCCCGGACCACGGCGTGACCCAGGGCACGACCCGCCCCCGGAACCAGGCCAGCGAGCCCGTCTCACGCTCGGCCATGGTCCCCTCCCGCCCGGTTCAGCTCGTCCGGAACGGGCCCCGGAGTGAGGGCGGTCGCATGGTCGGGGCAGACGTACTGGACGAGCCCGGGCCCGCTGGCACGCTCGATGTAACCGACTTCGACGGGGGCGGAGGTGATGCGGGAGCAGACGCGGCAGACGGCGGTGAGGGGGAAGGGGGCGGGGAGAAGGCTTTCGGAGGTCATGACACCCACCCCGCAGAAGTAGCGGGGCTGCGCCCCACCCGACGGGCTACGTACAGGGCTGTTAAGGCCCCTACTTGGGCGATCCGGCGAACGATAGGGTCACGCATACGGCAGGTCAGCTCCTTGAAAGCTGGTCGGTCGAGCCCCGGGCGGACCGTTAGTGGCGGTCCTCCGGGGCGTATTCATGAAGACGCCGCACCCCGGTGCGTCTCTCTGAAGGCCTTTCCGGGAAGGGCGTTCGAGATCACTGGTGAAGCCGTTGCTGGCCTTCAATCGGTGATCTTGCTTCGGTGCCCGCCGGACCTGTGCTTGCTTCGGCGAGACTGCGACGGATGTCCTTACCGTGGGGAAGGGAGAGAATCCGTCCCGTCCGGTCGCTCCACGGCGGTGTGTCCCACCGAGTGTGGCGCGACGGCGGCAGGGCCACCCAACCGTGCTTCCCGGTCCGCAGCTCGACCGCGGAGGCGGGGCAGTCGCCAACGGCATAACGGCCTGTCGCCGGCAGAACCAGGATCACTGTTCGCAGGTGGTCCACGATGCATGGGGGCGAAGTGAGCTCGCCCAAGGCTGCAAGCGTGGCCAAGCCCAGTATCCGAGGCATCACCAAGGCATCGAAGTGGTGGGTCTGCGCAATCAGCGCCCCACCCAAGGCGACTTCGTCAGCAGTCCGTTCCACCGCATGCTCCCAGGGGTGCGCTCCGGGGTAGGGGCAGTCCCGGTTTCCACAAGTGCAGCCTGCACGTGGGCGATAGCGGTGCCCTACAGTCACTTTCCAGCCGAGCAGGACAGCGTATGCCCGCTTGGCGTCCGTCGGACTTCTGATTTCGATCGGCCCCATGGCCGCTCCCCTTGAGAACTCGGATTGCGGAGGTGACGCATCCGAGCATGCCGGGAAGAAGCCGCACTGCCCCCTAATATTTCTAGGGGGTGTTGTGGCAGAGGCTGCTCATCCGGCCTCAGTGAACCAATTCCATGTTGCGTACGAGGAACGAGAGACGCGACGCCTGGGAAGGCACTCCCTTCATTGCCATGTCAGCAACCGCCGCACGCGCCATGGGGTCCCCGAACACATAAGCGGGAGCCGAGGTAGCGGCCTCACGCAGCTTGACAACTGCCGATCCGCTGCGCCCCATCCGATGCAACGCGCGCGCCTGGTCGATCTGATAATGCACTCGCCGCTCCCGGCTCGGCACTTCACGCACGTCGAACTCGGGAACCTTCGTCAAGCCGACATCGGGCTGATCGACTTCCACGCCGACCTCAGCAGCGTGGACGGCAACCGTTCCCTTGCCGAACACCGTGTGCGATTCCAGGTCGTAGTAGTCGGCCCCGAGCTTGTTCGCGTCATCCAGAGCAGCACTGATCCGATCCCAGGCTTCAACGGTCCTCGAACCGCGAGCAAAGGCGACCGCGGCCCTCAGGTGGAGAGCGCCCCGCAGCGAGAACGCCTTGTCCGGAGCCTGCCGACCAGACGCGATCGGCTCCAGGTCACGAAGGGCGGCGTCTGCAACAACCAGTGCATCCAGCAGGGAGCCTTGATGCAGCATTGCGCCGCAACGATCCCAGGCGACCTGTGCCTTGACCAAGGGGTCATTGAGCAAGGTAGCGGCTCCAGCCGCTACCTCTGCCGACGCCCATGCCAGGTCCGGGTACCCGAGTTGGTTGAGACACATTCGGGCTGTGCGAGCGGCGTCAACCAACAGGCTCAGGGCCTCACGGCGCTGCGGCCCGTCCATGGTCAGAAGTGCGGTGTTCAGGTCTTCCACCATCACTGGCAGGCGGATCGCCAGCGAGGGCAGATCGGCCGCCTGTCGCTCCCTGTTCGCTTCAACCAGGTTTCCGCGCATGACCGCCATGTCAGGGGTAGCGCCATGGGGAGTCAGGCCCGGATGGCCGGACAGGATCAGAGAAGAGCGACGGAGCCCGGTGCGCAGCGCGGGAATATGGGCGTGCGCGAGGGCTCCACCACCTTGGTGCAGTCGGAAAGGCTGACCAAGCAGCCAAACCACGTCAACGTCGCACTGTTCAGCGATGGCCGTAATGATCGAATAGCGGTCGAGTTGTTGACGCCCCGACTCAACGTTCGCCATCCACGATTCGGTGCGCCCGAGAAAGTCGGCGAGTTGGACTTGGGACAGCCCTGCGGCGTTCCGGGCGATCCGGACTCGGGCACCAATGTGATCAGTCGCGGGGAAGGTCATAGCGAACCTCCTGTCGAGCAAGCGTCAGAGCAACCACCCCCACGCCTGCGGGGAGCACGCCGGCCCGGTGGTCGACGAGGAGTGCATCGAGGGACCGTCCCCGCGCGGGCGGGGACCGCTTTGGCCACGCCGAAACGATAGCGCGCTAACGGGGCGTCCCCGCGGGTGCGGGGAGCACGGCAGCAGGCTGTCCGGCTCGGTGCCGTCGTCGGGACCATCCCCGCGCCTGCGGGGAGCACGTCTCGGTCCGGGCGATCATCGTGGCCCGGTAGGGACCATCCCCGCGCGTGCGGGGAACACGCCACTCCCGACGTCCCGCCCGTGCTCGGGACGGGACCATCCCCGCGCCTGCGGGGAGCACGCATCGGCCGGCGGCGCCACAGGGCTTGCGCAGGGACCATCCCCGCGCCTGCGGGGAGTACGGCCGGGCCCATCACCCCCGTCCGCGGCGCCGGGGACCATCCCCGCGCCTGCGGGGAGTACCAGGGGGTTTCTTCCGTCGGGGCGGCAACGGTGGGACCATCCCCGCGCCTGCGGGGAGTACTCGGTGCGAGGGGGCTTCGGCGTTCATCTGTAGGGACCATCCCCGCGCCTGCGGGCAGTACACTCCGCGACCTGCACCTTTACCCGCCGCCAGGCCGCTGCCACTGCAACCTCACCGACTCCGGCAAAACCCCATAATCGGCAATCCATTCCTCCCCCCAACCCTCCGACCGAACGGGCCGATCATACAAACCCCCACCCCTCGTCCCTCGGCCCCAGCGCCACCCACACCGGAACCACCTGTCCAGCTACACCTCCATCCACAGGTCTTCCGCCAGTACCCCCTCACGTCCAACTCCAGCGCATTGTCACGACGCTCCCCCGCGCCCGGCTCCGGGGCGAACGGGGAGAACGTGCCCTCTTGTGCAGGTACACCAGCACCAGCGCCCGGCGGGCCTCCGCGTGGAACGTCATGAGCGGGCGAAGAGACTCCGAGGCCGACAAGGAGTAAACGGGGGGAAGCCTTGACAGGACGGGGCAGCTGCTAGAGGCCACTCCACTGGGCAAACGTTCTCAGCCGCTCCGGGACCCGGGGCCGGGCTCTGAGCAGGACACCCACGGTGGAACGCACCGTGGGGTGGTACCGCACCTGCTGAGGAGATACGGACCTGGCGCGCTCCAGGGAGTCGAGTGCCTCGTCGAACCGGGCTGTCAGGGCCTGCGATCTGGCGGTGTCGATCCAATAGACGCCCGCGCGGGCGGGCGGGTAGCCGTCCGGCAGATGCACCGCCCGGCTCAGATCGACGGCCAAAGCGTGCTCGTCGCGATCACCAGCGGCTTCGATGGCGTGTTGCTCAACATTCGTCGGCCCGAACACGAACAGGTAGTGGTTGGTCTCCCCGGTTTCGCGGGCGATCCCCCGCGCTTCCTCCAACCACGCGTTCAGTTCGTCCCCGTCGCCCCGAAGGCCATGGAGCTGAAGTCCTTTCAGGACGAGTCCGCCCCGGACGGCTTGCGTCTCCTCGGAGCCGTCCGGAGGGAGATCCCGCAGTCCCTGCTGCACCAGTCGGAGGCCGCGCTCCAGCGCGGGCCCCTCAGCGAGGAGGTGGACTCTCTTGACACGCTCCGCAGCAACCTGTCGGGGGTCTCCCGACTCGCGCGCGGAGCCAGCCATCCGTGCCAGGGCGAGCCGGGCGAGGTCCATGTAGCCGAATTTGTACGCCACCGAGAAAGCTCCCAGGGCCGCTTCCGACTGAAGCCAGTAGGCGCGTTCCCGCTCTTGACCCGGGATGTCCCGGAGCAGGGTCGCATGTGCCAGCTCGGCGAGCAGGCCGGGTAGTAACTCGGCGAGTCGGCCGTACTCGGCACTCGTTCGGAAATCCTGAACGCGCCCTACCTCCAGCGCCAGCCGGTCCAGCGACCGGGGCGCGGGGTCGTCCCCGTCCGGGTCGATGTCCCAGTCGTCCAGAGCGATCCGCAGGGGAGCTATCACCCGGTCGAGCTGGTCCTTACGCAGTTGTTCAATGTACGGCTGGCCATGGAGAACAGAAACACTGACGCTCAGAGCGCGAGCCACGGACGAGAGGGCTTGTTCGCTGGGCACCCGGCTGCCGTTTTCGATCCTGGACAGCATCGCCGGGGAAACGGCCGCTCGGGCGCCGAGTTCGGCCAGAGTGAGGCCTCGGAGGGCGCGCAGCTCGTGAATACGGGTCCCGGCGTTCGCCGGGGTCTGTGAAGAGGAGACCGGCACAGTACAGCTCCCGTCCTGGCAATGTGCCCACCAGCACCGGGAAGTCGCGTCAATGACCCGCGCTTTCGGGACCACACCGGCACGGTGGAAGCACCCCTACACCCATAGCGTATTGCCATGGCCATACGCTGCGAGTCAACCGCCTACTTGGGCGCTCGGTAGTTGCGGGTGTCACCTGGCGAGACTCTGTTGGGGGCATCCCCAGCACATGCGGGGAGCAGCACGGGCTCCGGTCGGCGACCAGGAGGTGCGGCCGAGGACCATCCCCGCGCGTGCGGGGAGCACGTGGGCGCGGTCACCCACACCCGCTCGGGCAGGGGACCATCCCCGCGCGTGCGGGGAGCACCATTGGAGCGACTGGTTTTGGGTGTGGTTCGCGGGACCATCCCCGCGCGTGCGGGGAGCACCTCGTCGAGCTGGTGCAGCAGGGCGCCGCCCAGGGACCATCCCCGCGCGTGCGGGGAGCACCACCACGTTCTACACGGCGGACAGCCTGGCTGAGGACCATCCCCGCGCGTGCGGGGAGCACGGAAGCGGGTGTACTGCGGCATCGGGCCTCCTAGGACCATCCCCGCGCGTGCGGGGAGCACTTCGTCCGGACCTTTCCACCGGCCCAGATGAGGGGACCATCCCCGCGCGTGCGGGGAGCACACTCCACGACCTGCGCCTTTATCCGCCGTCAGCCCGCTCCCACAGCAACTTCACCGACTCCGACAATCAGCACATCAGCCACAATCCACCCGCCCCTCAGATCACCACTCGGGCGCTCCGATCATATAAAGGCCCACCCCTCACTCCTCCAGCCCCGGCGCCCCCGCGCCGGAATCCGCCAGCCCCAGCTCCCCTTCATCCGCAGGTCTTACGCCTGGAATCCCAGCCAGTGGGTGAATGCCCTCAGCTCTTCGGTCGTACGGCGGCACTTCGCGGTCAGCATCCGCACGGTTTCCCGGGCGATGGGGTGGAACTTCGTCTGTTCCGGAGCAATGGCCCGGGCCTGCTTCAGATGCTTCAGGGCGTCTTCTCGCCGGTCCAGGTCGAGATGGGCACGCGCGACCGCAACAAAATGATGCCCCTGGCGGGTCGCAGCCATATCCGCCGGGAACCTCACCGCGGCGGCACGCCTAACGGCCTCTCCGGGCTGCTTCAGCTCGACTTGGGCGGCCACATCATGCACCGACACGTTCGCCGGCCCGAAGGTCATGTGGTAGTAGAGCCGGTCGCGACCACCCGGAATCTGCTCCGCGAGGCGACCGGCCTCCGTGATGTGGAGCGACGTGAGATCGGCGTCCTGGGCGAAGGACGCGATCGTCGACTCCCGGAGCCGGATGCTGCCCAGCATGGTGGTTCGGGCCGGCCCCGTGACGGATGTGTCCTCATACAGCTCTTCGCGGGCAGCGCACAGCACGCGAAGAGCACCGTCGTAGTCACCGAAGGCCTGGAAGGAATACGAGTGGGTCCACTCGGCCAGGGCACGCATCAGCGGATCGTCGGCGAGCCCGGCCGCCCACCGCATCCGGTCCTCCAACTGCGCGGTCAGGTCGGGGTAGCCGAGCCGGAACGCCAACCCGTGGGCCATGTAGAAGCAAGAGGCGAGCAGCCGGGCCGCCGACGCTCGGGTCCACTCGTCCTCGCCAAGATGAACGGCTGCCGTCAGCTCCTCCAGGAGACCGGGGAGCAACATGCCCAGGCGGGCGTACTTCGCCTCCTTGCGGTACTCCGACGCAGTCTTCACGTCTGCTTTCAGCTCGGGCATGGGGCGCGGGCGGGCATACACGTCCGAGGGGAGGTCGTACCTGCGAACTGCGGTGCGGATGCCTTGGATAGGAGCGTGGACTCTCCGGTCCGCCTCGCTTTCGCCTTTGTACGGCTGCCCGGACAGCTCTTCGACGGTGACACGCAGGACGCGGGCAGCAGAGATCAGGAATCCGCTCGTGGGAAGGCGCTCCCCCTGCTCGACTTTGCGGACGGCTCCGAGGGAAAGGAAGGCGACATCGGCGAACTCCCGTTGTGTGTAACCGCTGAGCTTGCGCAGTGATGCGATCCGCGCGCCGATGTGGTCATCTCCGGTGTCAGGCATACGGACACTCCGATCTGAGGCCTCGACACTCAGAACGCTACTCCCTTCGGCGAGTTGGGACGGGTACGGCGGGACACCTCACGGCGCTCTACGGTCACCCAACCTGCGGGGAGCAGGCGGCGAGGGCAATGAGCTGAGCGGCTCGGCCAGGCCATCCCCGCGCGTGCGGGGAGCACCTGGCCCGGGTGGAGCCTGATCACGGCTGGTTCGGACCATCCCCGCCCGTGCGGGGAGCACGGCACCCGCGACCTGGACAGCCCGGACGACCGCGGACCATCCCCGCGCGTGCGGGGAGCGCGCCTGGTCAGCACATCGCTAATGCTCGTACGCCGGACCATCCCCGCGCGTGCGGGGAGCACTCGGTCGCCTCCGGAGTGCGGTACAGCGTCTCGGGACCATCCCCGCGCGTGCGGGGAGCACCAGCCGCAGGCTTTCGAGCGGATCTGACGTGGGGGACCATCCCCGCGCGTGCGGGGAGCACCTACCGTGATGCGTCCGAGCACGACGCGCGTCGGGACCATCCCCGCGCGTGCGGGGAGCACCTGCACCCGGACGGGCCCGTGCGCTGCGACGGGGGACCATCCCCGCGCGTGCGGGGAGCACGACGCAGCAGCCCCGACGACCACCGAGTTGGTGGGACCATCCCCGCGCGTGCGGGGAGCACACTCCACGTCCTGCGCCTTTATCCGCCGTCAGCCCGCTCCCGCAGCAACTTCACCGACTCCGGCAATCAGCACATCGGCCACAATCCACCCGCCCCTCAGGTCACCACTCGGGCGCTCCGATCATACAAAGGCCCGTCCCTCACCCTCCAGCCCCGGCGTTCCCCAAACAGGAAACCAGCGGCCCAACTCCCCCTCAATACAGCCTCCCACCCTTCACGCACCGAGGATCGACTGTGACCGCCCGCATGCCCGAACAGGCCCCTACAGGAAGATCATCCACCGCTGGGGCTCGGCCGCCATTCCGATTCGAGGATGCTGAACATCTCGGAGTCCCGCCAGCCGTCCCGGATGAACGCGGTGTGCCGATGCCGCCCCTCGTACGTCATACCGAGATTACCGAGCACCCGATACGACGCGAGATTGCGGGGATCACAGGTCGCGTAGATCCGGTGGAGTCCCAATTCCCCAAACCCACGAGACAGAAGCTCTTGTCCGATCGCCGTGCCCACGCCACGCCCCCAGGCCCTCGGGTGCACGATGTAGGAGATTTCGCCCTGTCGATGGCGACGGCTACGAATGTTCAGCTCACCCATGCCGACGAGTTCGTTCTCGAAGCGAGCAATGTAGGCGAATCTCTGCTGACGGGTATGCGACCAGGCTTCGACGGCGGTTTGCACGAACGCGCGCGTCTGGTCCTCGGTGTTCGGCCCCCAAGGCTGGTAGCGACAAGCCTCTTCAAGGCTGGCCCAAGAGTGCACTGCTTTCCAGTCATTGAGCACGAGCTTGCGCAAAGTCACCACGGGTTGGTTCACAAGCGGATCCTGCCAGATCTCGTGTGGGGACGATCCGGACTTCGACAGCCCGCCACCGCCGACCGGACCGAGCCCTATAGACCTGCTTCACCCGCCAAGTCGCAATCTGGGCTGAAGCATTAGGGGCATCCCCGCTCGCGGGGAGCGCCCTCCACGACCCGCACCTTGTTACGTGAGTCGGGTTGCCCCACAGCGGCAATCAGCGCGGCGGGAAAGAAGCCAGAGAGCGCTCCCACTGGTCGGCCGCGTAGAGCAGCGCAGCGGCGTCCGTCCCGACCTCCACGACGTACTGGTAGATGTCAGCCCCGTCGCCACCTTGTTGCCATGGGGGTGCCACCTCCAACGACAGATGAACGCGAATCACCACAGCCCCGCCCCTACTCCGATCGGCAAGGCTGAAAGCCACATTCGGCTCGATGAACCAGATGTCCGGCCACAGCCCACCTTCAACATCGGGTTTGGTCACGAACACCGTCCCCGCGGCCACCGCGCGCAGCCACGTGGCCACCTGAAGAGCCTCCTTGGTGAGCAAACACGGATCGGCGAAGGACCAGCTTCCCTCCGGAGTCATCACGGTGCCACCAATGACCAGCCAGTTGTCGTCGTACGGGTCGCCCCGGACCGTGGCGAACTGATAGCGGACCGGTCGGAGGTCGACACTGTTGGTGAGATCGCTCAGGAGCACTGGGCCAGGATGTCATCTGCTGCCGCGACGAATGGATACGTCTGGGTGCCCGGTCGGCCATCCGGCGTGATGGCCACCGTGGTCACGGCATCAGGGAACAGTAGTTCCCGGCCCACTTGCAGGCCGGTGGCCAGGCCCCACATCCGGCCGCAAGGGCGTCCAGTCCTGTCCGGGGGACCATCCCCGCGCCTGCGGGGAGCACGACGGGCGACCCGTCCGGAGTCCAGACGCTCGGGGACCATCCCCGCGCCTGCGGGGAACACCCGCCGTCCGTGTCCGCGCACTCCTGGAGCAGGGGACCATCCCCGCGCGTGCGGGGAGCACTCGCCCTCGGCCGGTGGCGTGACCACCCCAGCGGGACCATCCCCGCGCCTGCGGGGAGCACGGTCCTCGACCGGTTCGCCACCTGGGAGGACGTGGGACCATCCCCGCGCCTGCGGGGAGCACTCGTACGGGCGGGAAGCACGTACGACTGGCACGGGACCATCCCCGCGCCTGCGGGGAGCACCTGGAGGTGTCGATGGTGACCGCGGAGATGACGGGACCATCCCCGCGCCTGCGGGGAGCACCCGTGCACGTGCCCGTGGCCGAGCTGCCGAAGGGGACCATCCCCGCGCCTGCGGGGAGCACACGACTTCCTGGTACCAGGCTGCCTTGGTGATGGGACCATCCCCGCGCCTGCGGGGAGCACACTCCGCGACCTGCACCTTTACCCGCCGCCAGGCCGCCGCCACAGCAACTTCACCGACTCCGGCAAAAACCCCGTAATCGACAATCCGCTCCTCCCCCGCCCCTCCGGCTGAACGGGCCGATCATACAAACCCCCAACCCCTCATCCCTCCAGCCCCAGCGCTCACCGGGCCCGGCCGACGGGTGTCCGTAGCACCGGTTCGCCGGCCCCGGCGGGCCCTTGTGGGAGCGGCGGGCGACGGGCAGAGTGAGGGATACGCAGCCTGGTTGGAGGTGCCTTGTGACAGAGGACATCCCTGATCCCGTCCCGGTGGCGGACCTGATGGCGCAGCGAGGGGGGCACATCTACGCCCATGGCGAGTACCTCGAATACCACGAGGTCGAACGCGCCTGGCCGGTCATCCGGAACCCCCAAGCGGTCGCCAGCGCCAATGATGTCCGGACCATGACCCTGTACGGGACGGCCTACAGAACCACCTCCTATCTCTTTCACGGCGACGACGTAGAGCGGGTCGCGGACGCGATCGCCGACGGCACAGCCGTGCTCCAGCCCGATTGGCGCAAGGACACTGAGGAAGGCAGAGAAGCAACACGGCAGCTGAACGAGAGGATTAACCGCGAGAACCTGCTGGGGTGTTTGTTCTGGAGCACGATCCTGCTGCTTCTGGTCGGGGGCCTCGCCTGGCTGAGTCACATCGATTGAGGGCAGGCGCCGCGGTCACGAACGCCGTCCCCGGGGCCACCGCGCACCCGCCCCCTCACCCCTCCAGTCCCGGCGCCCCCCACACCGGAAACCACCGGTCCAACTCCCCCTCCATCCTCAGGTCTTCCGCCAGCACCCCCCTCACCTCCAGCTCCAGCGCATTGTCCCGGCGCTCCCCCGCGCCGGGCTCCGGGGCGAACGGGTAGAACGTGCCCCTCTTGTACAGGTACACCAACGCCAGCGCTTGGCGGGCCTCCGTACGGAACGTCATCAGCGAGCACAGCAGGTGCGGGCCGAAGCCCGCGTCCTCCAGCAGGGTGTTGACCGCGTGCAGGTCGTTCACCAGCGTCACCGTGTCCTCCGCCGGGCGACGCAGCAGCAGCCATGTGTAGCCGTAGGGGTCCTCGCTGTACTCGGCAGGATCAGGCTGCGGGTCCGGCCCGGCGGGCGACGACGCGTCCAGCAGGTCCCGGACCTCCTCCTTCACCCGGCGGAACGCGCCTCCCTCCACGCCTGCGAAGCACACCGACGCCGCTCCCGTCGGGACGAATCCCGTCGCGGCCTGGAGGGTGATCGCCGCCGCCGGGAGGGCGAACAGGCGGTCCAGGTCCGGGGGGACCGGCCGGCTGCGGCCCAGGAGCTTGTCCAGGAAACCCACCGCGTCACCTACGGCCGCGACAGCTGCGCGCCGATCGCGGCCAGCTGGTCCAGGCGCTGTTCCAGCGTCGGGTGCGAGCTGAGCAGGCGGCCCAGGCTCTCCCGGGACGAGAACGCGGGCGCGAACCAGAACGCGTTGTACGGCTCCGCCTTCCGCAGGTCCTTCGTCGGGATACGGGCCATCTCTCCGGTGACCTTCGTCAGAGCCGAGGCGAGCGCCGAGGGGCGGCCCGTCAGCAGTGCGGCCGCGCGGTCCGCGGAGAGTTCGCGGTAGCGGGAGAGCAGCCGGGTCAGCAGGAAGCTGATCGCATACACCGCCGCGCTGACCAGCGGGATCAGCACCATTGCCACCGCCGCATTGCTGTTGCTGCGCCCGGCCCGGCTCAGGCCGCCGTACAGGCCCACCCTGGTCATCACTCCGGCGAGCACCCCGAGGAACGACGCGATCGTCATCACCGCCACATCCCGGTGCGCCACATGCGACAGCTCATGGGCGAGGACGCCCTCCAGCTCCTCGGGCTCCAGCCGGCGCAGCAGGCCGGTGGTGGCGCAGACCAGGGCCGTCTTCTCGTTGCGGCCGGTCGCGAACGCGTTCGGTACGTCGCTCTCCGCGATCGCCACCCTCGGTTTCGGCATATCCGCGAGCGCGCACACCCGGTCGACGGCGCCGTGCAGCGCCGGGGCCTCCTCCGGAGTGACCTCGCGGGCGCCCATGCTGTGTGCGGCGATCTTGTCGCTGAACCAGAACTGGGCGATGAACAGGCCGCCCGCGACGATCAGGATCAGCGGCCACGCGCCTCGCAGCAGGGCCAGCAGTACGCCCACGAAGACGACGTACAGCAGCCCGATGAAGAACATCGTGGTCACCATGCGGGTGGTGAGTCCGTGGTCCGGTACGTAACGGGACCGGCGCCTTCCGGCCATGCGGTCACCTCCGGGGGAGCTGTCGCTCTTCCTCCCTCGATTGTGCTCCTTTCGCGGGCCGGACGGGTTTCACGGGCCGCACGGGCGGAGCAGCAGGAGTGCGGTGTCGTCGCCGCGTGCTTCCGCGCCCACCATGCCGACCAGTGCGTCCGCGATCTCCTCCAGGGGTGCGTCCCCGGCCCGGGCCAGCCGTCGCGCCAGCTCGGCGAGGCCGACGTCGAGGTCGACACCGGGCCGTTCGATCAGCCCGTCCGTATAGAGGGCGAGTACGGCGCCGGGGACGAGCGGCACCTCCGTGACCGGGTACGCGGCCTTGGAGTCGACCCCGAGAAGGGGGCCGCCCGGGAGTTCCAGGGCCCGGACCCGGCCGTCGGGCTCCCGCAGCAGCGGCAGCGGGTGGCCCGCCCTGGCCAGCAGGGCGCGGCGCCCCGCGAAATCGAGGTGGAGGTAGGCGCAGCTTGCGAGGAGTTCCGCGTCCAGGTCGATGAGCAGCCGGTTCGTGCTCTCGATGACCCGGCCCGGCCCCTGCCCCACCGCCGTATAGGCGCGTACGGCGGTCCTGACCTGCCCCATCAGCCCGGCCGCCGTCGCGTTGTGGCCCTGGACATCGCCGATGACGGCCGCCGCGCCCCGTACCGCCGCCGCCCGGCCGTCGTCCCCGGGGGTGCAGAACGGGATCAGGTCGTAGAAGTCGCCGCCGATGTCCATTCCGTGGGTGCCGGGGAGATAGCGGGCCGCCGCCTCCAGGCCGGGGAGGGCGGGCAGGGAGTGGGGCAGCAGGGAGGACTGGAGCCCCTGGGCGAGGCGGTGCTTTGCGTCGTACAGCCTGGCCCGTTCCAGGGCCTGGGCGACGAGGCCGCCGAGGCTGGTGAGGACGGCCCGTTCGTCGGTGGAGAAGCGGTGCTCGCGGGCGTATCCGAGGACACAGGCGCCGATCGGCCGTCCGGAGGCGATCAGCGGCAGATACGCCCAGGCCGCCATGCCGTCGGGGGTCGCGAACCGGGCCGGGTAGACCCGTTCCAGTTGCTCCCGCGTCTCGAAGAAGGACGGCACCCCGGTGGCGAGGATCTGCGCACTGGGGATCTGCGCGGTCAGCGGGGTCCCGTCCCAGCGGTCGATGACGGCCGGGTCCGGGTAGCCGCGCTGGCCCAGGACCAGGAGCCGGTCGTTCTCGGCGGCCAGCATCACCAGGGCGTCGCTGCCGAGCGTGGGCATGATCTCGTCCGCGACCGTCTCCACCACGTCGTCGACGCCGACGGCCTTGGTGAGGGCCCCGGCGAGGCTCAGGATGTGGGAGATGGAGACCAGGCTGCCGCCGCCGGGGCGGGCGACTGCCGTCCCCGGCGCGGGTTCGGCTCCCGGGGCCTGACCGATGGTGCTGATGTGGACGCTGATGCCGGTGCGGCCCGGGTGGAGGCGGAACAGCAGCCACTGCTTCGGCGGCCGGAGCGCGGTGAACGACACGGTCTGCTGGCTGAGCATGGCCGCGCGGTAGCGGTCCTCGTACACCGGATCGTCCAGCCAGGGCAGCGCGCTCCACAGGCGCTGCCCGAGGAGCCGGGCGGCCGGGACGCCCAGCAGCCGCCCGGTGCCCGGATTGGCGTACACCACCCGCCCGTCGACATCGAGGGAGCAGAGGCCCTCCGGCATCCGGGCCACCATCCGCAGCGCCCGGGCCGCGGCGTCGGGGTCGGCCGTGCCCGTCGGCTCGGCCTGGACGGGCTCCTCGTCGGCCGCCAGGACGACCCCGGTCGCCGCCGCCCTGCGCAGCAGCCTCGCCATCTCGTCACCGGCCGTCACCAGGGCGGTGCGCTCGCGGGTGGAGAGGGTGGGCGGGTGGGAGCCGGGCCAGGTCAGATAGACGGCTCCGTAGGTCGTCTCGCCGTCGGCGACGGGGAAGGCGGTGAGGGCGTACGGGTACGGGAGGACCACGGCGATCCTGGGGTAGCGGCGCGACATCTCTTCCTCCCCCGACACCCAGACCAGCGTCCCCTCCCGTACGGCGTCGGCGAGCGGCATCTGCGCGGTCAGCGGGACGCGCTCCCAGGGCGCGGAGAAGGAGCGGGGCAGTCCGGCCTTGACGGCCATCTCCAGGACCAGGCGGTCGGCGGAGAGGAGGTAGGCGGCGCCGGAGTGGGCGTGGACGGTCTCCATGAGGTCGGCCAGGACGCGGGAGAGCAGGGCGGAGGGGCCCGCTCCGTCCTCGTCCCCGCCGCCGCCCGCCGTGACGGTACCCGGTGCGCGCGGACCGCCCACGCGCACCACCTCCTCCTCCGTGCTGTGACGCTCCCGGCCCGCCGGGCGGCGGCACCGGTGCGCGGCGCTGCCGCCCGAGCACTCGCCCGAGCACTCAGGACCACCCTGCCCGCGATCGGCGCGCCCCGCATGGCGAGGGGGCAGGGCGGAAGCAGTGGGGCGGGGGCGGTGGGGCGGGAGCGGTGGGGCGGGCCTGCGGAGGCGTACGGGGTGGGCGGCGGGACCTGCGGGGTGGTGCCGGGGGCGTACGGTGCCGGGCCCGGGCGCCCGGGGGCGTACGGAGCCGGGTGCCGGGGGCGTACGCCGGGGGCCGCCGTCACCCCCGCCCGGTCACCCCGCGCGCGGGGTGACTGTGATCGTCGCGCGCCGGGTCTCGCCCGAGACCGTCACCGCCAGGGTCACCGTCCCGGGGCGGAGAGCCGTCAGCCGGCCGGTCGACGGCGTGAACACCGCCACCACCGGCTCCCCTGTGCCGTCCCGCCCCGCCGTCCTGGCGCCGGTGATGCGGACGTTCCGGGACGCCGTCCAGTCCGCGCTCACCGGGTGCGCTGCGGGAACCGCCCGTACACCTTGGAGGACCGTCGCGCGGACGACGGTGTCCGTGCCCGCCGGGAGGGTGTCCGGCGCGGTGAGTACGAGGTCGTCCGTATGGGCTCTGGTCTGCACGGTCAGCCAGTCCGGGCCGGGCCGCCAGGGGCGTTCGCGGGCCGCGAGCCGGTCGGCGGCCGGGATCCGGTCGACCCCGACCAGCGACCAGCCGGTGAAGCCGCCCTCCCCGGCCGGGCCCGCGGGCGCCTTCCCCGAGTTGCCGTTGACCAGATACGGGACTCCGTCGACCCGGTCCGCGTGGAAGACGCCCACATGGGCGCCGATGAACGCGGCGCCCTTTCCCGTCGTCCGGCGGAAGTCGGCGAGCCAGCTCTCCAGCAGCGCCGCCTCCTTGCGGTCCCCGAGCCTGCTGCCCTGCTGCGGCGTCGGATCGCGCGGCGGTACGTGCTGGGCGAACAGCACCGAGTCGACGCCCGGGTCCCGGGCCGCGCCGTCCAGGGCCGCGCGGGCCGCGGTGAGCTGGGCGAGGCCCCCGCCGCGCAGGGAGAGGCTGGAGGTGTCCAGGGTGACGATGCGGGTGCCGCGGTGGTCGAAGACCCGGCTCGCCGGGCCGAACTCGGCGGTGAAGTGGTCGATCCGGCCGCCCATCACCTCGTGGTTCCCGGGGACGTAGTACCAGGGGACGGCCGTCCCCAGCTCCTCCGTCAGCACCTGCCGCGCGAACGCCAGGTCCCGCGGTGATCCTTCGTCCACCAGGTCCCCGTTGACGAGCAGGAAGTCCGGCCGGGCGGCCCGGATCTCCCGCAGGGTGCGCCGGGCCTGCCGCACGATCGCGCTGCCCGGGTCGCGGGCCACGAACTGTGCGTCGGACATCACCGCGAACCGCCAGTCCCGGGCCCCGGCCCGGGCCGCGGTCCCGATCAGCGGATCCGCGGTGCGCGGCGGCGCGGGCAGGTCCACCGCGGGCGGTACCCGGGCGGTCAGCGTGTCGATGGTGATCCGCCCGGTGTACTGCCGGTCCGCCGCGGTCTCCGCGAGGTAGAAGCGGTGGACGGAGAGCGGGGTCGCCGCGCCGGGCGGCACGGTGAAGGTGATGTGCCGCCAGCCCGTCCAGGTGATGTACGGGCCGCGCAGGAGGTGGTCCGAACCTGCCGCGTCCTTCAGGTGGAGGGTGGGCCAGGCGCCGCGCCCGTCGCCGTCGATCCACAGGCCGAACGACTGCGGCTGCCCGGGGACCGGCAGGGGGTGCGGCGGGTTGGCGTAGGCGGCGCGGGTCGCGGTCGAGCGGGTGAAGTCGTAGCTCAGCGCGAGCGCGGTACCGGGGTTCCCGGTGGGTACGGGGGCGACGGACCCGGCGGCGCGGGCCTGGCTGAAGGTCCAGGTTCCGGCGTCGTCGAACCCGGCCGTCTCCTCTTCCGTCAGCCCCACGCCGACGGCGAGGGCGGTCGTGACGCCGCGGACGGTGGCCGTGATCCGCCCGGCCGCGCCGGGGGCCGTGTTGGGGCGGGCGGTGACGGTGAAGGAGCCGGTGCCGTCGTCCCGTACGGCGAACCGCTCCCGGTCGTAGTCGAGGGTCACGTCGGCGGGTTCGACGGGCGCGCTGTGCCCTTGGGCGTCGCGGCCCAGCAGTCCGAAGGCGCCGCGGGCGGCGGGGTCCGCGAGGGAGATGCGGCGGGTCGTCGGTTCCAGGGCGGCGAGCGGGCCGAGGACGGTGAGCCGGATCGCGCCGTGGACGGTGTTGTGGGCGGTGTTGTGGGCGGTGCCGTGTTCGGCGCGTACGGAGGCGGTGCCGCCGCGCAGGGCCCGGAACACGCCCCGGGCATCGACCCGGCCGACGGCGGGCGCGGCGGAGCGCCAGCGGGGGGCTCCGGCCGCGGGGCCGTACGTCTCGTCGTATCCGGCGGCGGTCAGGGCCCGGGTCAGGCCCGGGAAGACCCGGTCGGGCCGGCCGCCGCGTACGGGTGACGCGGTGGGCGCGTCCGCGGGCGGAGTACGGGTCTCGACGCGGAAGCCGCGGAGCCGTCCGCTGCCGTCGGGCGCGGTGAACGCGAGCCCGTTGGGCACGGGCCGCTGGGCGCCGTCGGAGGGGCTGTTCTCGACCTGGAGCGTGTCGCTGCCGGGGGCGCGGGCGGCGAGGGTGGCCGAGCCGCCGCCGTCGAGGTTGAGGGCGTTGTACGCGCCCGCTTCGGCCATCATGCGGCCGAGTTCGGTGAGGGTGACCCCGCCGCTGTCGGCCTGGCGGCCGTCGACGGTGACGATCCGCATGGTGCGGCCGTCGCGCGAGAAGCCGACTGCGGTACGGGGCGCGGCGGTGTTGTTGGGCTGCCCTTCGTGGCTGCGGGCGACCCCGTCGACGACGAGGAGTTCGCGGCCGCCGACGGCCGTACGGGGCACCGGTCCGCCGCCGTCGGTGCGGGGGCGGAAGGAGACGGAGACGGGGTCGCCGGGCCGCAGGGCGAGCAGCCGGTCCGCCCCGGCGTCGCGGCCGACAAGGGCGGTGGTGCCGTCGGGGACGGGTCCGGTGCCGGTGCGGTCGGCGACGGAGAGGACCGTGCCGTCGCGGACGAGGGCTTCGGCGGTCCGCGGCGCGGTGCCGGTGGCGGTGGCGGTGGGGGTGGTGGCAGCGCTGGTGGCGCCGATGGTCAGGGCGCGGTCGGCGGTCCCCCAGGCGGGGGTGTAGGCGCCGATGCCGTCGGCGGGGACCCGGGCGGCGTTGTAGGCGGTCAGGGGGGCGGGGCCGGACGGGAGGGTGACGGTGCCGTCGAAGTAGAGCCGGAGGACGCGCCCGGCGCCGTCGGGGCCGATACCGACGGCCTGGTGGGAGCCGGGGGCGGGCGAGTGGACGGGCGCGCCGTCACGGATCCCGGGGCCGAGGGGCGCGCCGGTCCGGTTGTAGTCGAAGAAGTCCCCGTTCACGGCGGCGACGGTCCGGCGCCCCGGCCCGGGGTCGTGGGCAGCGGCGAGGGCGGTGACGGTGTCCCGGCCGGTGACCTTGCCGGAGGAGAGATGGTCGACACCGGGGGCCTGTCCGGCGGGTCCGCCGAGCCGGACGGAGAGGCTGTCGACCCGGAGCCATTTGCCGGCTTCCAGCCGGTCGTACGAGGTGAGCCCGATCCCGGGCGCGACGGGCCGGGAGACGCGGGCGGTCTCGATGCCGCGGGAGTCGGTGGGGTGGGCCCCTGCGTGGGCCCCCGCGGGATTCCGGGCGGGCGGCGGCGCGACGGGCCGGAGGCTTTCGGGGGTGGTGGGGGGCGGGCGACGGGGGTCGGCGACGGCCGGGGCGATGGTTCCGGCGGTGAGGGTGGTTAGGGCGGCGACGAGGGCGGTGAGGGTGGTGACCAGTAAGCGGGTACGCAGGGCAGTGGCGGTTGCGCCTGTCCCTGTGCCTGCTGTTCTGCGGTGGGGGGCTCTGTCTCGGTCCACTGGGGTCTCCTGCACGGGGGATCACGGCGGATGGAGCACGGGTGGGCGCGCGGGCGCGCGACGTCGCGGAGACGCTATCGCGGAAGGGGGTTCTGGGGGTGTGGGGCTCGGTGCGCGGCGGGGGTGGTGGGGGAAGCCCCGCGGCTACGGGGAGCACGCCCGGATCGTGGCCGCGTCGAAGCTACAGGCGGGACCATCCCCGCACCCGCGGGGAGCACACGAACTTCTCGTCGGATTCGGCGTGGTAGGGGGGACCATCCCCGCGCCCGCGGGGAGCACCACATCTCCCGGTCGAACGCGTCCGGAACGTAGGGACCATCCCCGCGCCCGCGGGGAGCACACCCAACTCCGCGCCGCTCTCCCCGTCCCCCGGGGACCATCCCCGCGCCCGCGGGGAGCACACTCCCTCACCTGGCCCTTTCTCAGCGCCCGTACCCCTCCCGCAGCAACTTCACCGACTCCGGCAAAACCACCCCTAGGCCCATCAACCTACCCACCCCCTCCCCCTCCGCCCCGGCCTCCGACGCGCCGATCATAGGGAACGCCCCGCGCCTCCGAGAGGTGAATCCCCCATCCGTCTCAGGGGTGAACTCCGGGAGGCTTCAGGGGTGTGACCGATCCGCCGGGGCACCCTCCGCGCGGACACTCGGAGAGAGGCGGATCGCGCCGCGGGCCCCGCGGGCGGCACCCGAGGAGACGAGGCGTCCGTATGAGTACCGTTCCGTCAGGTCCCGGCCGGCGGCTCATCGTTCAAGGGGCGCTCACGCTTGCCGCCGTGGTGGGTGCGGGCGGGCAGGCCCTCGCGCTGCCCGGGGCGGCGGCTCCGGCTTCCGGGGCGGCGAGAGTGCTCGGGGAGAGCTACTCGGGGCGGCGGATTCTCGATCTCCTGGTGGATTCGGCAGCCCTGGGGCGTCCCGGCCGGGTGCGGCTGCTCACGCCCGAGGGGTGGCACGCCCGGCGGCCCGTGCACCGGTGGCCCGTCCTGCTCCTGCTGCCCGGCGGGGACGGCGACCATCTGGCCTGGACCCGGGACTACGGCATCCAGCACCTGCCAGGACTGCGGCACACCCTCGTCGTGATGCCCGAGATGCCGCTGTTCGGGTTCTGCACCGACTGGTGGAACCACGGCGCGGGCGGCCCTCCGGCCGTGGAGGCCTTCCATCTGCGCGAGGTGCTGCCCCTGGTGGAAGCGGAGTACGGCGCGGGGACACGGCGCGTCGTCGCCGGGCAGTCCCAAGGCGGCTTCGGCGCCCTGGCCTACACCGCCCGGCACCGGGGCATGTTCCGCGCCGCCGCCAGCTACAGCGGCTTCGTACACCCGCTCCGGCATCCGCACGCGGTCGGCGCCGCGATGGACTACCTGGGGCTGGACCGGACCGCCCTATGGGGTGATCCGGTGGAACAGCGTGCCGTCTGGGAGGCGCACGATCCCGTATATCTCGCGGACCGGCTCGCGGGCGTCCCGGTGCGGCTCTCCTGCGGTGACGGGCGACTCGGGCCGCTGGACCCGCCGGACACTCTGCCCGACGAGCACATCCCCGGGCTGGAGGATCCGGACGACCCGTTCCCCGCCGATGTCCTGTCGCCGACCGAAGCGATCATGCGGGCCGAGAACGAGATCCTGGCCCCGGTGCTGCGGGCGGCCGGTGCCCGGGTGACCACGCGGTTCCATCCGGGCACCCACGACCCGGCGTACTGGTCCCGTGAGTTCCACTTCTCGCTGCGGATGCTGTTGCGGGCTCTGGAGAGCTGAGCGCTCCGGGGCGCGTTCAGTCGCGGTGGTCCCTTGCGCGTGCGCCCGCCCGGGTGCGGCCCGAGGCGACCGGGCGGTCCGGGTGGCGGCGGAGATACTCCTCCTCCAGCTCGGCCATCCGGGTGGTGTGCGCGGAGAGCGCGGCGGACGAGCCGTGGAGGAGGGTGTCGTGCCGGCTGCGGTGGATGTTCTCCAGCTCGCGGATCAGCTCGGCCTCCCCGAGGCGGTCGGCGGCGATGCCCCGGTGCTGCTCTTCGGCGTGAGTCATGGCGGCCGTGCTCCTTTCCGGGTACGCGGCCGGCCGTGCCGACCCGGTTCCCGAGCGCCGTCGGCCCGTACCGGCGTCCGAGGCTGTGCATCCGAGCGTACGCCCGTAACCCGGGCCCTTCCGGTCGGGCGACCCGAAGACATGGCGGCCGACCGCGCGACCGTCCGCACCCTCCGGCGCGCCGCCGCAACCCGGCCTGCGGCACCGGTTTCGTACCGCCGGGTGTGCGCCCGACCGCGCGCGGTGGCCGCGACTCGCGCCCCGGGCGGCGGGGGCGCAGGATGGAGTGGGGCCGGAACCCGGCCCCGAAGAGCTTCCCTGCCCGCGGTCCGGCGTCCGAACGCCGCCCTGCCACCACGGGAACACCGCGGGCGCACCGCAGAGACCCCGCGCGGTACGCCGGGGGAATCACTCGGTCACCACGGGGCAGGGGCAAGCCGTGTCAGAGCTGTCCAGGCGACGTCAGGGGCAAGAACCCATGAACGACCAGCAGCACGCCTCCACCGCGACTCCGAGCGCCCGGACGCCCGGCGCCCCGTGCTGGGTGAGCTTGATGGCCCGGGACCTCGGAGCGTCACAGGCGTTCTACGGGGCGGTGCTCGGCTGGGAGTTCCACCGAGGCCGGCTCGGCGAAGAATTCAGTGTGGCGGTGCGGGACGGCGCGCCGGTCGCCGGGATCGGGGCGCTGGCGCCGCGGCTCCGGGTGGCGGTGGCGTGGACGCCGTACTTCGCGACCCCCGACGCGGATGTCGCGGCCGCCAGGATCCGGGAGCGCAGCGGTACCGTCGCCGTCGGCCCGCTGGCGTTCTCGCTGGGGCGCGGCGCGCTCGCGGCCGACCGGGACGGGGCGGTGTTCGGGATCTGGGAGGGCGCGCTGATCCCGGACTGGCAGTCCGGTCACAAGGACGCGCCCGCCTGGCTGCATCTGCGGGCCCGGAACGCGTTCGACGCCGCGATCTTCTACGGCGAGGTGCTGGACTGGGCGTCGGAGCGGCCCGGCTGCTGCGAGGTCGGTTACGAGAACGACGAGGTGGTCCTGATCAGCCAGGGCCATGTGCTGGCCCGGCTCAGCTCGGGCGCGACGGGCACGGCCCCGGATCAGCTGCTGCGGCCGCGCTGGGACGTGCACTTCCCGGTGGACGACGCGGCGGCGACGGCGCGTGCGGTGGAGGAGTACGGCGGGACGGTGCTGGAGCGGCGTACGACGTTCGAGGGGGCGGAGGAGGCGACGCTGCGGGATCCGGACGGGGCGTTGTTCACGGTGACCGAGCGGATCTGACCGGACGCCGGGCCGGGCGGGTACGGATGGGACAAGTAAGGGCGCGGGCGGGTACGGACAGGGCGGGCGCGGGCCCGTGGTCCGACCGCCGGGAGGCCGTACGGCGCCGCGGGGCCCCGGGCTCCGGTCAGCTCGCGCGCCGCCGTCTCAGCCAGCGGCGTGCCGCCTTCGGGGCGGGGAAGTGGACGCGTTCCTCGCGGGTGGTGCGGTCCAGTTCCTCCATCAGCCGCCGGGTGCGGTGCTCGGGGTCCAGTTCGGCGAGGACCCGGTCGATCTCGGCGAGCAGCGCGCCGTGCAACTGCCAGTGGCGGGGGTGGCTCCGTACGCCCGTGAGCAGCAGCTCGGCGACCCGTTCGCGGGCGACGGCGGCCGCGTCCAGGTTCGCGGAGAGTTCCCGTTCGGCGGCGGCCGCGTTCTCGCTGACCTGGGCGGTGACCAGGTCGGCGAAGCCCACGAGGGCTTGGGCGACATGGCGGAGGAGCTGCTCCAGGGCCCGTCCGGTCACCGGTGGGAAGAGTTCCTCGCCACGGCGTTCCCGGGCGAGGTCGGTCATCGTGCGGGCGAGGACCCGCAGCACCACCGCGCAGATCTCCAGGGTGTCCAGACCGGTGCGGAGGACGACCCGGCTGAGCGGGCCCTCCTTCACCCTCGGGTTGAGCTTCAGGCTGTCCTCCGCCTGGCGCAGGGCGGCGTCCACACCGGCGATGTCGTCGTCGAGCCGCCGGGCCTCGCGGAGGCGGGCCGCGGCGGTCTCCACGGATGCGGGGGCGGTCAGCTCCCGGCCGATGTCGAGGAGGAGGGTCCGCATCCGGCGGGAGAGGTCGTCGATGGACTCGCCCGCCGTGTCGACCCAGACGGGCGGGACGAAGACGACGTTGAACAGCAGCCCGACGACCGCGCCGATGAGGGTTTCCAGCACCCGGTCCCAGGCGGTGTCGGCCACCCGGGTGACGCCGAGAACGAGCATGGCGCTGATGGCGACCTCGGGGACGAACTCGCTGACCCGGACCATGTGTCCGACGATCAGCGAGGCCAGGATGATCATGGCGAGGCTCCACCAGCTCAGCCCGACCAGCAGGCTGAATCCGCTGGCGATCAGGACGCCCGCGATGACGGCGTTCACCCTGCGGATGCCGGTGGTGAGGGTGGAGTAGAGGGTGACCTGGACGACGAGCAGTGCGGTCAGGGGCGCGGTGAGGGGCGCGGGCTCGCTGCTGAGCCAGAGGGCGACGACATAGGCGATGGTGGCGGCCGCGGTGGAGCGGAGCGCCTGGACGACGACGGGGTCGCGGTAGAGGGCGTGGACGGCGTCCGTCAGGGCCGCCACCGGGCCGCGGGACGCCCGGCGCCCCTCAGCCACAGCCGCGGACCCGGCCGCGCACCCGGCCGCGGAACCAGCCGGGGAGCAGGCCGGGGAACGGGCCGGGGCGGAAGCGACGACGCATGCCTGTGGATGTGCCCGCTGGACCCGGTTCCCGCACGGCACGACCAGGAATTCTGTCCGTTTTATTCAGATTTCATAGGAAGCTACGAGAGTCCGGAACCGAGCGGGTCCCGGGTGCCGGGACGGGGCGCCGGGAGGAGAGTGGGACGAGCCGCGCGGCCCGTGACCCCGGAAACGGCCGAAACCCGGGAACCCCGAGACCCCGAGAGCCGGAAATACGGCCCGCGCGCCGGACGGAGCGGCGGGAGCGGGCCGGAGGAGGAGCGTATGGACCCCGTGGAGGCCCTGGACCGGATCGCGTTCCTGCTGGAGCGCGCCCGGGCGGACACGTACCGCGTCAAGGCGTTCCGTACCGCCGCGGTCGTCCTCGCCCGGATGGACCCGGCGGAGCGGGCCGCCCGGACCCGCACCCGGCGCGCCCTGGAGGCGGTCAAGGGCATCGGCCCGAAGAGCGCGACGGTGGTCCTGGAAGCGCTGGCCGGTGACGTACCGGAGTATCTGCGGACCCTGGAGGACGAGGCGGCGGCCGCGCCGCTCGCCGAGGGCGGCGCGGAGCTGCGGGCCCTGCTCCGCGGTGACTGCCATCTGCATTCGGACTGGTCGGACGGCGGCAGTCCGATCGGGGACATGGGCCGGACGGCGATCGCGCTCGGGCACGACTGGGCGGTCCTCACCGACCACTCCCCCACGCTCACGGTCGCCCGGGGGCTGACCGCCGAACGGCTGCGGGAGCAGCTCGCGGTGGTGGCGGAGCTGAACGAGCGCTGGGCGCCGTTCCGGCTGCTGACCGGTATCGAGTGCGACATCCTCCCCGACGGGAGTCTCGACCAGGACCCCGGCCTGCTCGCGGAACTCGATGTCGTCGTCGCCTCCGTCCACTCCGAACTGCGGATGGACCGGGCCCGGATGACCCGCCGGATGCTGCGGGCCGTGGAGAATCCACTGGTCGATGTGCTCGGGCACTGTACGGGACGGATGCTGATCGAACGCCGGCACATGCGCGGCGGCCGCCGGACGACCAGCGGGACCCGCCCGGAGTCGGCGTTCGACGCGGCCGGGGTCTTCGCGGCCTGCGCGGCCGCCGGGACCGCCGTCGAGATCAACAGCCGCCCCGAGCGGCTCGACCCGCCGATGCGGCTGCTCGCCCTCGCGGTGGAGGCCGGGGTCCACTTCGCGATCGACACGGACGCGCATGCGCCGGGCCAGCTCGACTGGCAGATCATCGGCTGCGACCGGGCGGAGCGGGCGGGGGTGCCGGCGGAGCGCGTGATCAACACCTGGGGCGCGGCGGAGTTGCTGGCGTGGACGGCGGGGTAGCCGCGACCGGGGGCGGGGCGCGGCCGGACCCGGCCCCTCCGGCAACAGGGCTTGTCCCTCCCCCAACAGGAGGCTTTACGGTCGCGAGCCATGAAGATCGTTGTTCATGACACCGCCATCGCGCTGCTCGACCTGCTGGGGCGTCCCCCGGCGGAACGGCCGGGCGCCCTGCGGGAGCTGCTCGACCCGCTGCGCGATGCCCTCGCCGTCGCCGGGGACCCGGACCTGGTCGCCATGCACCGCTCGGGCGGCGGATTTCCCCTCGACCACGACGACCCGCGCTGTGCCGCCGCCGTGGAGGAGATGGTGGCGGCCGGTGTGTGGGGCCGGGTCGAGGAGCGGCTGACGGCCGCCCGCGATCGGCTGGGCGCCGCGCTGCCCGGAGCCAGGACCGCGGACACCGTTCATGTCGTCATCGTGCCGGGCGATCCGGACGACGAGCTGCTGACGGTCCGCAGCGCGGGCTACTTCGGGCTGGGCGGCTTCCCGGGCGCCGTCCTGCTGACGGTCCGGCCCACCGGGACCTCCCTGGCGGCGATCGGTCACGCCGCCGCTCACGAACTCCATCACAACGTGCGGTACGCCAATGTGTTCTGGAACCCCGGGACGGTCACGGCCGGCGAGCGCGTGGTGGCCGAGGGGCTGGCGGAGGCGTTCGTCCGGGAGTTGGCGGGCGAGGCCGCCCCTGGGCCGCGGGCGCCCCGGCTCACCGGGCCGGAACCGGACCAGGCGCACCGCCGGGTGCCCGAGGCGGTCGATACGGCGGGGACGGCGAATCCGCCCCCGTATGTCTTCGGCGACCACACCGCGCAGCGGCTGGGGTACGAGCCCGTGGGGCTGCCCGGCCCCGCCGGGTACGCGGCTGGACTGCGGATCGTCGACGCCCATCTGGCGGCCACCGGTCTGACCGCCGCCGAGAGCACCGTCCTGCCCGTCGGCGAGATCCTCGCGAACGCGGCTGCGGCGAGCCGTGCATGACGGGGCTTCCGATGGGCGGTGCCCTGGCGAACCGTACGCGGGAGACTGGTCCGGTGACCCATGGCCTCCCCGCACCGCGAGCGACCGGACCGGACCTGCTGACCGTGGGACGAGCGGCCGCGCTCGCCGGGGTGAGCGTGAAGACGCTGCACCACTGGGAGGCGGTCGGACTGGTGCGCCCGGGCGGCCGCAGCCGGGCGGGCTACCGGATCTACTCCGCCGACGACATCGCCCGGATCCACCGGGTGCTGGTCTACCGCGAGATCGGCTTCCCGCTGGCCGAGATAGGCCGGATCCTCGACGACCCGGACACCGGGGCCGACGACCATCTGCGCCGCCAGCGGTCCCTGCTCACCGAGCGCATCGCCGAGCTGGAGCGGATGGTCGACGGGGTCGACCGGCTGACGGCGGCGCGGCGCACGGGAATCACACTGACGCTGCGGGAGCAGGCCGAGATCTTCGGCACCGGATGGCGGATCTCGCAGGTGGAGGCGGCCGGGGAGTGCTGGGGCGACAGCCCGCAGTGGGCCCAGGCCACGGAGCGGGCGGCAGCCAGGTCGGCGGACGACTGGAGGGAGGTCACTGCGGCTTCCACGGCACTCGACGCCGATCTCGTGTCCGCGCTGCGCTCCGGCGTCTCCCCCGGCTCGGCGGCGGCGAACACGCTGGCCGAACGGCACCGGGAGCTGATGTCCGGCTACTTCGACTGCACCCGTTCCATGCAGGTCTGTATCGCCCGGAAGTTCGTCTCCGAGCAGGGCTGGGCCGACCACTACGACGCCATGGCGCCGGGCCTGGCGTCCTGGCTCTGGGAGATCGTGGCGGCGAACGCGGCGGCCCACGGCATCGACCCGGACACGGCGGTCTGGGAGTAGCGCCGCCGCGGACCGCGGCCGCTCCCGACTGTTTACGGGCATCGCCGGGGGTACATCACCGGTCCCCGGCCGACACCCCGATCTTGTCGATCCGGTGCTCCGGATTGCCCAGCGCGTCCCGCCAGTGGTTGCCCGCGGCGTCGTCCTCCGGAGTGGCGCACGTCGAAATGGTGATCATGGCGCGGGTGGGTCGCTCTCCGGGGCGGCCGGGGACGGGGGCGCGCTGTTCGGCCAGTGAGCGGGCCGAACGGAAGGACGTCGTCCTGGTCCCGGTGATCTCGTAGCGGTAGGTGCGGCCCTCGTGGACGACGAGCACCTCGTCGCCCGCGGTGAGCGCCGGAAGGTCCCGCAGCGGGCCGCCCGCGGCGAGGCGGTGCGCGGTCACCAGGTAGTTCCCGGTCTGCCCGGGCCCCACGCCGCCGTGTTCGCCATAGGGGCTGGCGGCCACTCCGCGGTCCTGGATACGGGTGCCCGCGGCATCGTCGGTGGTGCCTTCGTACGGGACCACCGGGAGGTCCTTCACTCCGATGGCCGGAATGCTCAGGGCGGCCGGGACGGTGCGCGCCGGGTCCGCGGCCGCGGGGGCCGGGCCCGCGGCCACCAGAGCCACGGCGAGCAGGGCGGTGGTGAGGGCGGCGAGCACCCGGGAGACCGTACGGGGACGACGGAGGGTGCGTGCGGTACGCCGGGGATGCCGGGGATACGGATCGGCCATGGAGTTTCCGGATCGTCGGCCGGGGCGGGCGGGCCGCTCCCGGGAGCCGCGCCGCTCTCCGGCGGGGCCGGCCGCCGAGGGGCGGCGGGCCCGGGAGTCGCCGGGCGGCGCGGGGCCGTTCGTCCCAGCGTACGGCGGAGGGCTCGGGGCGGGCATCCGGGAGCGGGGATGCGGAACGGGCGGGCGCATGGTACGGCTCGGGCGGGCGGGTGACACGGGAGCGCGGGGCGGGCGCGGGTGGTCCGCGCGGAACGCCGCGGCGGGCGACACACCGTCAACAGGCGGCGCGGACCGGGCCGTTGCCGCCGGGGCTGCCGGGGCATGATCGTCTCGCGGTGTACGGGCCCGGCGGCGGAAACGGCAGCGGGCCCGGGGCGGTCCCCCGGGCCCGTACGAGCGGCGGCCGTCAGGCGTGCGGTACGACCGCGACCGGCGCGGTCGCGTGGTGCAGTACGGCATGGGCTACGGACCCGATACGGCCGCCGAAGGGCGCCCGCCGCATCCGGCGGCCGACCACCAGCAGGGCCGCGCCGCTCGCCGCCTCGACCAGGACGTCGGACGTCTTGCCGACGGTGGGGGCCTCGACGACCTCCACCCCGGGGTGTTCGGCCCGCCAGGGCGCCAAGACCTCGGTGAGCGCCGCCGCCTCCTGCTGGGCCAGTTCGGCGTCGAGGACCGGGTCCTGGGGGAGGCCGTAGGCGAAGTAGGGCGGGAGGGACCAGACGTGGACCACCCGCAGCGCGGCGCCCCGGCGGGCGGCGTCCTCGAAGGCGTACCGGAGGAGGGCGTCGTCGGGTTCATGGGCGTCGATGCCGAGCACCACCGGCCCGTCACCGCCCCGGTCGGCGTCGCCGTCGCCGTCGCCGCTGTCTTCGGGGGCCCGGACGAAGACGACCGGGCGGGTGGCCTCCGCCAGGACGGCCTGTCCGACGGAGCCGACGATGAAGCCGCCGAAGCCGCTGAGGCCCCGGGAGCCGAGGACCAGCAGCGAGGACTCCTCCGCGAGCCGGGCCAGCACCTCGCCGGGGCGGCCCGTCGACTGGTCGGCTGTCACGTCCAGTTCGGGGTGGCGCTCGCGCACCCCGGCCGCCGCCTCCACCGGGATCCGGCCGGACCAGTGGTCACGGCTCTCGTCGCCGAGGAAGGTGGCCCGGGCCAGCATCGGCACCGGCTCCCAGACGCTGACCAGTTTCAACGGCAGTCCGCGCAGCCCGGCTTCGCGGGCCGCCCACTCGGCGGCCGCCAGACTCTCCGGGGAGCCGTCGAGACCGACGGTGACCGCTCCGGTGCTGCCGGCGCTGGTGCTGGGCATGGATGCACACCTCCTGGTAAGGGCGGGATCGGCGGTGATCCCCTGCCCAGCATCTGCCTCCGTATCCGTCCGTGCGAGGGCCACAGGTCCCGGGAGCGGCGGCCCGGAGGTCCCCTCCTGCGGGCCGACCGGCCGCCCCGGGAGCCGCCGGGCGGTCAGCGGCGGTTCGCGGCGGTCCGGCCGCGCACGGCCGAACGGGTGAACCGATGCACGGGTCCGCGCGGCCGGGAGCGGGAAGCAGGAAGCCGGAGGCCGCAGGAGCCTGTCTCGCCGCCTTTCCGTGCGCGATCCCACCCGTCCGTCGAGCGCGCCACGGAACGGCCCCTGAAGACCCCATGGAAGGGCTTCTCGACGCCCTCTTCGGGACACCCCCGATCGGCCTTTGACGCGCCTCTCACCTGCGGTAACGTGAGGCCCGCCGAGCCGGTGCCCCGACCGGGGCCGGTGCCGTGCGGTGCGCCCGTGTCGCGTGCCCGTGTTGCCGGTCGCCGCGACCGTGCGCCGTACCCCGGCTCCGTACCGCCGCTCCGTAATCCGTAATCCGTAATCCGTACTCCGTACTCCGTCCGACGATCCGTTCGTGAGGCTTCGCCGTGCCCGAAACTCCCGCGCCCCGCGCCCTGAAGGACCTGCCGTACGCCCGCCATCTCACCCCGTACGACGGAGGACTGTCCGGCGGCGAGGAGGACGACCTCGACTGCGTCCTGCTGGACGGCGGGCGTTACGAGGAGTGCGACGCGCCCGCCCTGAAGCTGACCGAGTCCGCGCTCACCTCGGTGTCCTTCTCCGGCGGGCGGTTGCGGCGGGCCCGTCTCAACGATGTCTGGATGCACACCGTCCGGTTCGTCGGGACCGACCTGGCGGAGACGTCCTGGCTGGACACCGAGGTCGTCGCGGGTGTGCTGGCCGGTCTCGAAATGCACGGCTCGGCCCTTCGGCGGGTCGTCTTCCACCAGTGCAAGCTCGACTCGGTGAACCTGCGGGCCGCGACCCTGCGGGACGTGGTCTTCGCCGACTGCCTGCTGCGGGACGCCGACTTTGCCGGGGCCCGGCTGACCGGGGTGTCGTTCCCCGGTTCGACCGTGGAGGGCGGCCGGTTCGCCGGGGCCCGGCTGGCGGACGTGGACCTGCGCGGGGCGGCGGAACTGGACCTCGTGGACGGGGTGGAGTCCCTCCGGGGCGCCACCATCAGCACCCTCCAGCTCTTCGATCTGGCACCGCGGTTCGCGCAGACCCTGGGAGTCGCCGTACGCGACGACTGAACCGCGCCGGGGACCTCTCGCCCCCGGCGCGGCCCCCGTCAGTCCAGGCCGATCACCAGGGGCCCGCGGCCGGGGGTGTGGCCGTGGAGGATCCGCGGGGGGACGAGGGACCACGGGACCGCCAGCACCCGGCCCGGGACGGCGGGGCGCGCCGACCGGTGTTCCGCGACGGTGCGGCCGTCCTGACGGAGTGTCAGCCGGGGTGCGCGGTGGTACTCGTCGCTCCACAGCAGCAGCCTGCCGCGCGGCGGGGCCGGATCGCCGGGGCGCAGCAGGCCCGGGGCGGCCCAGCGGAACGGTGCCCCGGCGAGCAGCCGGATTCCGGGGGCCGGGTCGGCGAGGTCGGCGTTGGCGAGGCGGGCCGCGATCCGGTCGGCGACATGGCGGCCGTCGAGGGCGGCGGTGTCCGCCGTGGCCACGGGGTGCAGCAGGTTTCCGGCGGCGTAGACGCCGGGGCGGCTGGTGCGCAGGGCGGTGTCGACGAGGGGGCCGCGGGTGCCGGGGTCGAGGTCGAGTCCGCCGGCGCGGGCGAGTTCGTGGTCGGGGATCCAGTCGCCGGTGAGGACGACCGTGTCGCAGGCGACCGTGCGGCGGGCGCCGGTGTCGAGGTGTTCGATCTCGACGGCTTCGACGCGGGTGCGGCCGATGATCCGGGTCAGCCGGGTGCGGTGCGCGACCGGCGCTCCCAGCAGGGTGGTGGCGGCCAGGGCCAGTGCCGCGTTCCCCTCCGCGGGCCGGTGGGCGCTGAGCAGCAGGGCGACCCGGCAGCCCGCGCGGCGCAGGGTGAGCGCGGCGGACCAGCCGACGGGTTCGGCGCCGACGACGACCGCCAGGCGGCCGACGGACCGGCCCGGGTCCAGGTGGACGGCGTTCTGAAGGGAGCCGGTGGTGTGGACCCCGGCGGGCCGGTCACCGGGGACGAACCGGGCGGCGCGGGGCCGTTCCCGGGCGCCGGTGGCGAGGACGACGGCGCGCGGCTCGACCCGGAACCGGCCTTCGGGGCTGGTGACGTCGAGGGCGGGGCGCCCACCGGTGCCGGAGCCGTCCGCCCAGCCCGTGACGGTGGCCCGGGTCCTGACGACGGCTCCGGCGGCCCGGGCGGCGGCGGTGAGCCGGCGGGCGTAGGCGGGGCCGGTCAGCAGGGTGCGGAGATCCCGGATGCCGTATCCGGTGCGCCTGCTGTGGCGGGGGATGCCGCCGGGTTCGGCTTCGCGTTCGAGGACGAGGACTTCGCCGGGGACGCGGGGGGCGAGGGCCGCGGCGGCGGTCAGTCCGGCGGGGCCCGCGCCGACGACGAGGACGTCGGGGGTGAGGACGGCGGGTTTCCGGGGGCCGGACGCGGGGCGGGATGCGGGGGCGGGGCTGCTCACGGTCGGGGGGTCACCTCGGTGCGGGGTCGGTGGGGGGCCGGTGTGCGGTGCAGCGGCTCGTACAGCCGCCGCCCGTGGTGTGGCCGTCCAGCAGACGGGCCACGGCGGGGCCGCAGTGGAAGCCCTGGCAGCGGCCGTTCATGGCGCGGGTGCGGCGGCGCAGGCCGTCGGGGGTACGGGCGGGCAGCGGGGCGTGGCAGGCGTCGCGGACCTCGCCCGCGGTGACCCGCTCGCAGAAGCAGACGATCTCGCCGTACGCGGCGTCGGCGGCGATCCGTTCGCCGTCCTGGTAGGGGCGGATGCCGGTCTCGCCGAGGTAGGGCACGGACGGGGGCGCGGGGAGGCGGGGGCGTTCCCGGAGGTGCAGGCCGCTCGTGGCGAGCAGGTCCCGGACGTGTTCGGCGATGGCCATGCCCGCGGAGAGTCCGGTGGAGCGGATGCCGCCGACGAGGACGTAGCGCCGGTCCGGGTCTGCCTCGATCAGATAGTCCGGGTGGCCGGGGACGGAGGCGCGCAGTCCGGCGTAGGCGGCGGTGACCTCCTCGTCGAGGAGGCGCGGCAGGAGGCGGGCGCCCCGGGTCCGCAGGAAGGCGATGCCGTCCTCGGTGGTGCCGGTGGCGGTGCGGTCCGTGATGTCGTCGGCGGTCGGGCCGAGCAGGACGTTGCCGTACACCGTCGGGCAGACCAGGACCCCCTTGCCGACGGTGGTGGGGACGGGCAGCACGATGCGGTCGACGAGCGGGCGGGCGAGCTTGTCGAAGACGAGGAGTTCGCCGCGGCGGGGGGTGACGGTGAAGCGGTCGTGTCCGAAGAGGGTGTCGATCCGGTCGGCGGCGAGTCCGGCGGCGTTGACGGTCCAGCGGGCGCGGACCGGGCCGGCCGGGGTGCTGAGGACGGTGGTGCCGTCCTCGTCGCCGGTTCCGCCGGTTCCGCCGGGCCCGGGGGGTACGGCCGCGGTGACGGGGTGGTCGAGGAGGATCACGGCACCGCGGGCCAGGGCGTCGGTGGCGAGGGCGAGGGTGGTGGTCCAGGCGCAGACGACCGCCTCGTCGGGGACGGTGAGCCCGCCGAGGGCGCCGTCGCCGAGGGCGGGCACCAGCTCGTACACCGCCTCGGGGCCGACGAGTTCGGTGCGGTGGTAGCCGTTGGCCGCCGCCTTGGCCCGCAGGGCGGGCAGGGCGGCCAGTTCCTCCGGGGTCCAGGCGACCAGGAGGGCGCCGGTGCGTTCGACGGGGATTCCGGTGGCGCGGGCGTAGTCGGAGAGCAGGGTGTGGCCGCGGGCGACGAGCCGGGATTCGAGGGTGCCGGGGGTGGCGTCGAAGCCGGTGTGCAGGATGGCGGTATTGGCCTTGCTGGTGCCGTCGCCGAGGTCGGAGCGGGCCTCCAGCAGGACGACGGAGAGTTCGTGCCCGGCGAGTTCGCGGGCGATGGCGGTGCCGACGACACCGCCGCCGATCACGGCGACGTCATGGACCCGGGCGGTGGTGGGGCCGGGGCGGCGGGGCGGCGCCGTCACCGGCGCTCCCCCGCGCGCAGTGACGTTTCGGCGACCGCGGTCCAGGTAGCGCGGAACTCCGCGGCCCGGTCCGCGGACCACTCGGGTTCGTAGACGGCCGACGGTTTCCCGTCGCCGACGGCGTCCCGCAGGCTCAGCGACGTGTCGAGGGCCAGCCGGGCGAACGCCGCGGCGCCGAGCGGGGTGGCGTGCGGCGACGGATAGACCTCGACGGGGATCCCGGCCAGATCGGCCTGGGCCTGCATCAGGGTTCGGCTGCGGGTGAGTCCGCCGTCGGCGCGCAGCCGGGTGAGCGGTTCGCCGAGGTCGGCCGCCACCAGGTCGCACAAGCCGGCGACCTGCGCGGCGACCCCCTGGACGACGGCGAGGACCAGATGCCCCGGGCGGGTGGAGAGGGTCATCCCGGTGAAGGTCGCGGTGGCGTCGGGGCGCCACCAGGGGGCGGCGAGCCCGGCGAGCGCGGGGACGCAGAGGGTGCCGTCGGACTCGGGGGCGGCCATGGCGTCCAGATCGTCCGCGGAGCGGATGAAGCCGAGGTCGTGGAGCCAGCGGATCGCGGAGCCCGCCGTGTACACCTGGCCGTCGACGCAGTAGGGGGTACGGCCGCGGGCCCGCCAGGCGACCGAGGTGGTGAGGCCCGAGACGGAACGCACCGCGCGGGTACCGGTGTTGGCGAGGAGGAAGGCGCCGGTGCCGTAGGTGCACTTGGCCTCCCCCGCCGCCAGGCAGCCTTCGGCGAGCAGCGCGGCCTGCTGGTCCACGACGATTCCGGCGACGGGGAGCTCCGGGCCGAAGGCCCTGGTGGTGCCGATGATCTCGTCGCAGGCCGCTATCCGGGGCAGGGGTTCGTCCGCGAGGCCGAACAGTCCGGCGAGTTCGGGGTCCCAGTCGGCGCGGTCGAGGTCGAGGAGGAGGGAGCGGCTCGCGGTGGCGGCGTCGGTGACGAACTCTCCGGTGAGGTGGTGGAGCAGCCAGGTGTCGAGGGTGGTGACGACGCCTTCGGCCGTGAGACGGCGGCGTATCCAGGCCATTTTGGGCGCGGAGAAGTAGGGGTCGAGGACGAGGCCGGTACGGGCGGCGAGGAGTTCGGCGTGGTCGGCGAGCCGGGCGCACTCGGACTCGGCGCGCCGGTCCTGCCAGACGACGGCCGGGGTGAGCGGCTTCCCGGTGGCGGGGTCCCAGGCGAGGACCGTCTCGCCCTGGTTGGCCAGGGCGACGGCGTCGACCGGACGGCCCGCCCCGGCCAGGGCCCGGTGTCCGGCGTCGAGTACGGAGGCGAGTACGGCGGCGGGGTCCTGTTCGACCACTCCCCCGTCGCCGTAGTGGGGCCGGAGTCCGGCTTCGGCGAGGGCGAGCGGGGTGCCGTCGTGGTCGACGACGATCGCCTTGGTGCCGGAGGTGCCCTGGTCGACGGCGAGGACGACGGTCATCGGCGGGCCTCCCCTCGGGGGGGCGCGGAGCGCTCGGACGGGCGCCCCGGCCCGGCGGGCGCGGACCGCAGGGGGGCGCGCTCAGGGGGGTGGCTGGGCATGGGTGCTTTCCTTACGTTGCAGGCGGGTTGGTCTCGGTCACTGCTACGGGACCGGCGTGACGGGAGCCGGGTCGGGGAAACCGCGTGACGGGAGCCGCGCGTCACCGCTCCGGAGTGCGGCGCGGCGGTGTTCCGGGTCCCGCGCGGGCGGTGTTCCGGGTCCCGCGCGACGGTGGGCGGGAGCGGGTGGACGCGGCGGGCGGCAGCGGGGTACGGGGGCGGCCGCCCCTGCCCGTATCGGCACCGAGCCCGTGGCGGACGGCGCCGGACGGGTGGCGGCGGGTCCCTGCGGGCGCGGCACCGCCCGCCGTGGTCCCGTGCGCCGGTGAGCTGCGCGGGGTCGGCGCCCGGGTTCGGCACGAGGTCCGGTGAGGTGGGTTGCGGCGGTATCAGGCCACCAGCACCTCGCAGCCGGTCTCCCGGACGGCCGCGACCGGCCCGGGCGGCGCCGTACCGTCGGTGATCACCGCGGTGCAGTCGCCGGGCGCGCAGACGCGGTACCCGGCGACCCGGCCCCATTTGCTGCCGTCGGCGACGGTGTAGGTGCGGGCGCTGTTGGCCAGGATCCGCTCCTTGGTGGCGATCTCCTCGTAGTGGAAGTCCGTCACCCCGGCCGCCGGGTCGACCCCGCCGCAGCCGAGGAACGCGATGTCCGGGTGGATCCCGGCGAAGAAGCGGATGGTGTCGGGGCCCGAGCAGACCAGATCGCCGCCGCGGAGCCGGCCGCCGGGCAGCAGGACCACGGCGCGCGGCAGCCCGGAGACCACCCGGGCGACCTGGAGCGAGGGGGTGACGACCGTGCCGCGGAAGTCCCGCGGCAGGGCATGGGCGATCTGGACGGCGGTGGTGCCGACGTCGATGGCGACGATCGACCCGTTCTCCACCAGCGCCGCCGCGGCCCGGCCGATCGCGGCCTTGGCCTCGGGATGGGCCGCGGCCCGGTCCGCGAACGGGGCCTCCTCGCCGCCGACCTGACGGACCACCGCGAGCGACGCGGCACCGCCCCGCACCCGGCGCAGGACCCCCCGCCGCTCCATCCGCCCCAGATCCCGGCGGACGGTCTCGGCGGACACCTGGAGCTGGTCGGCGAGGGCCTCGGTGCTGATGGTTCCGGCCCGGTCGACGACGGCGGAGATTCGGCGATGGCGCTCCGCGGGAAGCATCACGGCTCCTGACTGTCACCGCCCGTATCTGACCGGGCACGTCGGGAAGTGTGGTTTGCTGCCCGGAGCCCGTCAAGGGGTCGGACCGCCGCCGGGTGCGGCAACCGCCGGAACCGGCCATGCCCCGCGGGCCCTTCACGGGCCGCCTCCGGTCTCCGTTCCCGCGGCCCGCCACGGAATGCATGAGGGGTCTCTCATACAGAATTCCGGGGTTTTTCGTTGACAGTGCGCCGGGCGGATCCTTAGCTTCCCTCAGGCGGTTCGAGCGGCCGGGAGCAGGGCGGGCACCGGGCTGTGACGCCAAGGCGGAAGAATCCCGGCGCAGGGGAGGGAAAGAAATGAAGAATCAGCCCACCGCCGACATCGTCGAACAGATCAGGGATATTCCCTTCTATCGTGATTCGGTCGCCCGGGGCTGGTTTCCCGTCCTCGGGAAACCGGAAATCTCCCTGGGTTTTCCGGACCGCTGGCTCACGCCCAGGGTGACGGCCGCGCTGGCGTCCGGGGAGGCGGAGTTCGCGCTGTCGGCCGGTGCCGAACCGGGGCGGCTGCGGTTCGTCCGGCCGCCGTCCTTCCCGCTCAAGTCCGCCTACCGGCTGTGGAGTACGCACCCCGACCTCTCGGCGACCTGGCGCGAGGGCTGCCGCCGGGTGTCGCTGACGGCGGTGCCCGCCGCCGGGCACCCCGCCTGGGCGGCCGGAGCGCCCCGGCCCCGGGTCCGGCACACGCCCCCGGAGCGGACACCGGACCTGCGCACGGTCCGGATCGGGCTGCCGGTCGACCCGGACCGCTGGGAGCGCGGCGATGTGGAGCGCGCCCTCGGCGAACTCCGCTCCGAACAGCGGCGGCACCCCCTCGGCCGGTACCACCTCGACGGTCCGGGCGCGCAGTTGGCGCATCTGGTGCGCGCGGCGCACGCGCACGGTCTCGGGGGCCGGTTCCCGCGCCCGGCGAGCGTGGTCACGGCGTACGCGTACACGCCGGCGAACGTACGCCGCTATCTGGAACGGCAGTTGGCGTGCCCGGTGGTCGACCTGTTCGGCGATGCCGAGGTCGGCCATCTGTACTCGGGCGACAGCGGCGGTCACTACCGCCCGTTCCTGGACCGGATGAGTGTGGAGTTCGCCCCGCTGGCGCCGGGCAGCGGGCTGCACGGCGTGATCGTCACCAGCGTCCGCAATCCGTATATGCCGCTGATCCGCTACCGGACCGGCGACTGTGTACGGCCGGTCGGGCCCGGTGCGGACGCGGCACGGCCGGTGCGGTTCCGCGGCCGGGCGGCCGAGGTACTGCCCACCCCGGCCGGGCCGGTGTCGCAGGGCGATCTCGACGACCGGCTGGCGGCCGTGTCGCCGCGGATCTTCCTCAGCCAGTTACGGACGACGGGGCCGCGGGACGCCCGGCTGCTGTACACCACGTTCGACGGCGAACCGCTCGGCGGCGACGATACGGCGGAACTCGCGCTCCGGATGGCGGAGCTGACCGAATTCCGGTGCGAGATCGCGTATCGCGCCCGCATTCCGATCGGCGCCTCGGGGAAATACGCCTGGCTCGTCCGGGAACGCTGACGACTCCCCGTGTACCGGAGAGAGCACGGCACGGGAGGTCAGGGCGCGGACGGTCCGCCGTGGCGCCGGGCCGGCGGGTGTTATGGTGGCCGGGTACCGCACCTCATGGCGGCCTCCCACTCGTATCCGATTCACGGAGGCCCCGTCGTGCCCTCTGCACCTTTCTCTTCCGCGCTCCAGGTGCGCACATTCCACCGCGAAGACCGCGATCAGCTCACCGCGCTCGTCAATGCCCATGCCGCCGCCGTCGTACCCGGCGCGGGCGTCTCGGTGAACACCGTCCTCAGCAGCCTGGAGCGCTGCCCCGAGGAGTACATCACCGACCCGTGGGTGGCCGAGCGGGTCACCCTCGTCGCCGAGGACCGGCGGCGGATCGTGGCCGCCGCGCATCTGCTGCGCCACCGCAACGACCCCGATGTGGGCGAGGACTACCGGGACACCGGCCGTATCGACTGGTTCGTGCATGTGCCGTCCGACGGGGACGAGGCGGCGGAGCTGCTGATGTCCGCCTGCCTGGCCCAGCTCGGCCGCTGGCACGTCAGGGCCCGGTACGCGGACGGACGGCTGCCGGTGCCCGGGGTGTACGGCGTCCCGGACGCCTGGCCCCATGTGCGGTCCGTCCTGGAGGGCGCCGGGTTCGCCCACACCGGCGATGTCGAGGTACTGCTGCTGGCCTCCGTGTCCGGGCTGCCCGAGCCGGGTCCGGCGCCGCTGGGGGTGACCCTGCGCCGGGAAGTGGGCCCGCTGGGCACCCGGCTCAGCGCGCGGGCCGGCGGCGCGGAGGTGGCGTACGTCGAGCTGGACACGCACCTCGACCGGCCGGAGCGGCACGCCCGCCCGGGCGGTCTGGCCGATATCGCGGACCTCGAACTGCCGGACGAGCCCGTCCCGGGGCTGCCGGAATGGCTGCTCGGTGAGGCCCGCGCCTGGCTGGAACTGTGCGGGGCGGACCGGCTGCTGACCTACGCGGACCCTGAGGACGCCGACGAGGCCGGGGAGATCGCCCTGCTGAAGTCGCTCGGCTTCCGGGAGCTGGGCCGTACCGCCCGCGGCTGGACCCACCGGGCGGACTGACACCGCGGCGCGGACCCCGCCGCCCGGCGCTGCCGTCCGGGGCACCGGGCGCGGGTCCGCGCCGCCGTAGGTACCGAGGGCCGTCACCCACCGGGTGGCGGCCCGTCCCCCTCTGCGGGGAGCACACGCGGCCTTCACGGCCACGAAGTCCGGGCTCCCCGGGGCCGCACCCCGTCCGGGGAAGCGGAGAGGGCGGCCCCGGGGCGCGATTCCTACGCGCCCCTTCCCGCGCCGCAGGCCAGCGCCGCGGCTGCCTCGATGAGCTGGTCCAGGGCGCGCCGGGTCTCCGCCTCCGGCTTCGCCCCGGTGATGACCAGGTTCATGCAGAGCCCGTCCAGGCCGGCCACCAGGAAGCGGGCCAGTTCCTCGGGCGGCAGTGCGTAGGTGCAGCCGCTGCGCTCGGCGATGGTCCGCAGGGATCCGGCGGCGATCTCCGAAATGTCCTCGTGGTAGCGGACGACGACCTCGCGCAGTTCGGGGCTGCGCATCGAGAAGGCGACGAGTTCCAGCCAGAGCAGGTTCAGCTCGGGCCGGTCGACGAGATCCGCCCAGATCGCGTCGGCGGTCGCCCGCAGCGCCTCCTCCAGGCTCTCCGCCCGGGCCGCCGCCTGCTGCACCCCGGCGATCAGTTCGGCCGTGAGGGATTCCAGTACGGCGCGGTAGAGGTCGGCCTTGGTGCCGAAGGTGTAGTGGACGGTTGCCTGTGCGACGCCCAGTTCGGCCGCGATCGCCCGGGTACTGCCCGCGGCGACGCCCTCGCGGGCCATGAGTTCGATGGCCGCGGCAATGAGCTGGGGACGTCGCTCGGCGGCGGTTACATGAGCCATACCGGCAACTATAACGACATAGTCGACCGCCCGTGTCGATCGACTTTGTCAGGTGACCAAGTCATGCGTATGGTGGATCGGGAAGGCCAAGGAGATCACCGAGGGGCAGGCAGATGAACCCGACCGCACTCCGTCCGTCCGACCGCGCGACCGTGCCCGAGCGCACCCGGCTCCCCCTGGTGGGGCATGCGCTCCAGGTGCCGACGGACACGTTCATCCAGTACACGATGGACGAGGCCCGGGAGCTGGGCCCGCTCTACAACCTGCGGTTCTTCAACGACGACACCTGGATCGTCTCGGGCGGCGACCTGGTCGCCGAACTCTGCGACGAGTCCCGGTTCCGCAAGTCGGTGCTGCCGCTGGAGACCGTCCGCGACTTCGCGGGCGACGGGCTGTTCACCGCCTACGGCCACGAGCCGAACTGGCGCAAGGCGCACAACATCCTGCTGCCGGCCTTCGCCTTCGACGCGCTGCGGTCCTACCACCCGGTCATGACGCGGGTCGCCCGCCGTCTGCTCGCCAAGTGGGACGAGGCTGCCGGGACCCCGGTCGACGTCGCCGAGGACATGACCCGGCTGACCCTGGACACCATCGGGCTCTGCGGCTTCGGCTACGACTTCGGCACCTTCGACCGGACCGACCAGCACCCGTTCATCGCCTCGATGGTCCGGGCCCTGGACCACGCCCAGCGCAAGACCGCGTTCCTCCCCGGTCTCGACTTCCTCTACGCCCGCGCCGAGAAGCGCCAGCGCGCCGATGTGGCGGTGATGAACGAACTGGCCGACGACATCGTGCGGTCACGGCGCGCCGCGGCCGCGGAAGGCGGTGCCACCGGTGCCACCGACGGCGGACCCGACGGTTCCGGCGGCCCGGCGGGGAACGATCTGCTGGCGCTGATGCTGCACGCCGTGGACAGGGACAGCGGCGAGCGCCTGGACGACACCAATATCCGCTACCAGATGCTGACGTTCCTGATCGCCGGTCACGAGACCACCAGCGGCGCGCTCTCCTTCGCCCTCTACTACCTGCTGAAGAACCCGGCCGTGCTGGCCGCCGCACGGGCCGAGACCGACGCGCTGTGGGGCACGGACCCGGACCCCGACCCGGGCTACGAGGACGTGGGCCGGCTGCGGTACGTCCGACAGGTCCTCGACGAGAGCCTGCGGCTCTGGCCGACCGCGCCCGCGTTCGCGGTGGAGCCGCTGGCGGACACCGTCATCGGCGGCCGCCACCCGGTCCGGAAGGGGCAGCCGCTGATGATCCTCACCCCGATGCTCCACCGCGAGCCGGGCTGGGGCGCCAACCCGGAGCTGTTCGACCCGGCCCGCTTCTCCCCCGAGGCCGTCGAGAGCCGCCCGGGCCATCTCTACAAGCCCTTCGGCAACGGCGAACGGTCCTGTATCGGACGCCGGTTCGCCCTCCACGAGGCGACCCTGCTGCTCGGTCTGATCGTCCACCGCTACCAACTGCTCGACCACGACGGCTACGAGCTGCGCGTCAAGGAGACGCTCACTCTGAAGCCGGACGGATTCCGGCTGACGCCGGTGCGGCGCGAACCCGCCGAACGGCTCGCCGCCGCGGCGGCCGCCCCCGCCTCCGTATCCCGGCAGCCGATGGCCGCGGACTCCGCGCCCGCACTGCTGCGCGCCCCGGGCACCACGCTGAAGGTGCTGTACGGATCCAATCTGGGCACCTCCCGCAGTCTGGCCGCGGAGCTGGCCGACCGGGGCACCCGGTCCGGTTTCACCACCGCCCTGGCGCCGCTCGACGAGGCCGTGGACACGCTCGACCCGGCGCAGCCCGTCCTGATCGTCGCCTCCTCCTACAACGGGCGGCCCACCGACGACGCCGTCCGCTTCACCGACTGGCTGGCGGACGGGCCGGAGGGGCTGACCGGGCTGCCGTACGCCGTCCTCGGCGCCGGGGACCGCAACTGGGCGGCGACCTACCAGCGCGTCCCGTCGCTGATCGACGAGCGGCTGCGGGCCGCGGGCGCCGAGCCGCTGGCCGAGCGGGCCGCGGTCGACGTCTCCCTCGATGTGACGGACGCCGTCGGCGAGTGGAGCGACCGGGTCTTCGGGCTGCTGCTGGAGCGGTACGGCGTACCCGCCGACGAGGCCGGGGAGAGCGCGCCCGCCGGGCCCCGCCACACGGTCACCGAGGTGCCGTCCGCCGCGGACCCGGGCGTTCCCGAGGACGGCGGTCTGGTGCCGATGACGGTTGTCGCCGCCCGCGAACTCGCCGACCTCGCGCATCCGCTGGGCCGCTCCAAGCGCTTCCTCGCCCTGGACCTCCCCGAGGGCACCGCATACCGCACGGGCGACCATCTGCTGGTGCGCCTGGCCAGCCCGGCGGCGCTGGTGGAGCGTACGGCGAAGCTCCTCGGCCTGGACTTGGAGCGGACGGTCGTGCTGGGCGCGGGCGGGGCCGGGCGGACGACCCTGCCGGTGGACCGGCCGATGACCGTACGCACCCTGCTCACGCACTTCACCGAGCTGAACCGGCCCGCGACCGCGCGCCAGGCCGCCGCCCTTGCCGCCCACGCGCCCTGCCCGCCGGAGCGGGCCGCCCTCGCCGCCCATGTGCCGGGCACCGAGACCGTGCCCGACCTGCTGGAGCGGCACGCCTCGTGCCGCCCTGACCTCGCCGCGCTGCTGGACGTCCTGGAGCCGGCGCCGACCCGCTACTACTCCGTCTCCTCCTCCCCCGCCGTCGCGCCCCGCCGGGCCGATCTGATGGTCTCCGCGCATCCGGTGCCGCACCGCGACGGCACGGGCACCTTCCTCGGCGCGGGCGCCGCGTACACGGCGGGGCTGGAGCCGGGAGATGTGGTGTACGGGCGGATCTCGCCCTGCCGGGAGGCGTTCCGGCTCCCCGGCGACCCGTCCGTACCGGTGATCGTCGTGGCGGCGGGCACCGGACTGGCCCCCTTCCGGGGCATGATCGCGGACCGGGTGGCGGCCTTCCCCGCGCCCGGCCGGGCGCCGATGCTGGCCTATGCCGGCTGCGACCATCCGGACGTCGACTTCCTGCACCGCACCGAACTGAAGGCGGCCGAGACGGCGGGCGCGGTGAGCCTGCGCCCGGCGTTCTCCCGGGCCCCCGAGCACGGTGTCCGGTTCGTACAGCACCGGCTGCTGCGGGAGTCGGACGAGGTGTGGTCGCTGCTCTCGGCGGGCGCCCATGTCCGGGTCTGCGGCGACGGGCGGGCGATGGCCCCGGCCGTCCGGGAGGCGATGCGGACCATCCACGCCGACCATGCGGGCGGCGGCGCGAAGGCGGCCGAGGAGTGGCTGAACGGGCTGATGGAGGAGGGGCGTTACGTGGAGGACGTCTGGGCGGGCTGAGCGGACGCCGGGCCGCCGGGGAGGGGCCGGGCGGCCGGGGAGGGGACCGGGTGGGTTTCCCTCCCCGGCCCGGCGGCTCCTCCCGGGCCTCCCCGGCCTCCCCCGGTTGCCGGGGTCAGTCCCGTTCCACGTCGGTCTCGGTCAGCCGGGCGTAGCGCGCCGGGTCGCGGCGGCGGATCCGGACGGCGACCGCGATCCCGGCGGCCAGCACCACCGGCAGCGGGACCAGCAGAGCTACGTTGACCGCTCCCGTACGGCCGGTCAGCAGATCGAAGTGGACGACGGCGAGGACCGCCAGGACGGCCAGTCCGGCGAAGGCGACCACCGGGGCGACCACGACCCGCCAGACCGGCATCCCCTGCCGGTCGCGGCGGAAGAAGAACAGCACGGCCAGCGCGGCCAGCGCCTGCATCACCATGATCCCGAGGACACCGGTGGAGTTCGACCAGAGGAAGATCTCGCCGTACGGGTCGGCGCCGACGAGCGCGCCGCCGACCACGATCACCAGGCCGAACCCGGTCTGGACGACGACGGCGGCGGCCGGGGAGCCCTGCTTCGGCGACACCCGGGCCAGCCTGCGCGGCAGCAGGCCCTCCCGGCCCAGGGCGTAGAGGTAGCGGGCGGCGGCGTTGTGGAAGGCGAGGGTGGCGGCGAAGGCGCTGATCACGATCAGTACGTGCATCGAGTCGGCGAGCCAGCGGCCGACGAACTGCTCCGCGGCGGTGAAGGTGAGCTGCGGGCCGTCGGCGGCCCGGGCCATGGTGACCGAGTTGTCGGTGCCGAAGCCGCCCATCAGGACCCAGACGCTGAAGGCGTAGAAGAGGGCCAGGAAGCCGATCGCGATAAAGGTCGCCTTGGGCACGGTCCGGGCCGGGTCCCTGGCCTCCTCCGCGTAGATGGCGGTGGCCTCGAAGCCGGTGAAGGCCCCGATGACCAGGACGAACATTCCGGCCATCCCGGCGGACGAGGCCAGTACGGAGGGGTCGAAGGAGGTGGTGTCGAAGGCCTCGGTGCCCCGGTCGGCCAGGACACCCACCTCCATCACCAGCAGCACCAGCACCTCCAGGACCAGGGCGATACCGAGGACCTTGGCGCTGAGCGTCACCCGCAGCCAGCCGAGCACCCCGACGCCGAGGACGCACAGCACGGCCAGCGGCCACCACGGCACTTCCGCGCCGGTGAGGTCCTCGATGGTGGTCGAGGCGAAGTAGCCGAAACCGGCCGCCACTCCGGGCGCGATCAGGTTGTACGAGAGCGTCGCCAGATAGGCGGTGCCGACGCCCAGGGTGCGGCCCAGTCCCCGGCCGACGTACGCGTAGAAGGCCCCGGCGTTGCGCACATGGCGGCTCATCGCGGTGAATCCGGCCGCGAAGAACACCAGCAGCACACCGGCGACCAGATAGCCGAGCGGCGTGCCCGGCCCGCCGATGCCGATGGCGAAGGGCGCGACCCCGGCGAGCACGGTCAGCGGGGCGGCCGCGGCGACCACGAAGAAGACCAGGTCGAAGGTGCCGATCCGGCCCTTGGCGAGGGTGTGCGCACCCTGGTCCGAGGCGGCGGTACCGGCGGCGGTCACGGTGGTTCCCGGGGGCGGTTCGAGGGCGGTGGGCGGTGGGTTCATCGGTGGTTCCTCAACGTGCTGACGGGCCGGTAAGAACGGCGCTGATACGGCTCCCGATACGGGTTTCGAGGGCGGTGGGGGGTGGCGGCACAGCAGTGACGTCACAGGCGTCACAGCGTCCGGCCCATCGAAGGAGACCGGCAAAAGACCAGTTCACAACGGTGCGACCGAGCGCGGCGCTCAAGTTATCTGGTATACCGAATACCAATCAAGGGGTCATGGAAGCTTTTCCGGAGTCTGCGATGATCATCGGACGACAACAGCGGAGGGGACCGGTCCAGCACCGGCCCGAAGGCGAGGGAGCCAGCCATGAGCAGCAGCCGGACCACCGGCCTTCCCGCCCGTGACACCATCGGCGGCGGGCATCTCTCGCTCCGCGACCGGGTGTACGTGGAGGTACGCGAGCGGATCATCGACGGCCGCTGCCCCGCCGGGCACCGGGTCGTCGAACGGGAGCTGGCGGACGAGCTGGGTGTCTCGCGCATCCCCGTCCGCGAGGCCCTCCAGCGGCTGGAGTCCGAGGGGTTCATCACCGTCCAGGCCCGCCGCGGTGCTTTCGTCGCTCCCCTCGGTCCCGCCGAGGCCGCGGACTTCTTCGACATCCGGGAGCAGCTGGAGGCCCTGGCCGCCTCACTGGCGGCGGCGCGGGCCGACACCGCGGGGCTGCGGGTGCTGGAGAAGCTCCTCGAACGCGCCCGGCGGGCCACGGGCTCCGCGCGCCGCACCCGTGAACTGGTCACCATCCACGCCGACTTCCACCAGCAGATCGTGGTGATGGCGGGCAATCCACTGCTGCTCGACCTGATGGCCCCGCTCGACGGCAGGCTCCGCAGGCTGTTCAGCCTGACCACCGAGCCCGCGGACGGCGCGGCGATGTGCGGCGAGCACGAGCGGCTCTACGCGGCCATCCGGGACGGCGACCCGGGCGAAGCGGAACGGATCGCCCGGGCGCATGTGGCCGGGACCCGGGAGGCCGCGCTGGCGATGCTCGCCGCGCTGGAGTCCTCCGGCGGCTGAGACACCACCGGCCGGCGCCGCCCGCCGGTACCACGGTCCACGGTCCACGGTCCACGGTCCACGGTCCACGGTCCACGGTCCACGGTCCACGGTCCACGAGCACCCGTACACGACTTCCCGTACACGACTTCCCGTCCACGAGTTCCCCTTCACGGGCCCCGGCCCGCCGGGCAGGGTCCCGGCCCGCACACACTTCACGGGTTCCGGCCCCCGCACACGTCACAGGTTCCGGCCCGCACACACGTCATGGGTGCCGGCCCACGAGTTCCGAGGAGTACACAGGCCCATGGCCCCGCACGCCCCGACGCTGTTCACCTCCGTCCGCACCCCCGACGGCCGGACCGCCGATCTGCTGACCGCGGACGGCCGGATCGCTGCCTGGGACCCGCCCGCCGGTCCGCCCGAGGGCTGCACCACCGTGGACGCGGGGGGCGCGCTGGCGCTCCCCGCGCCGGTGGACGCCCATATCCACCCGGACAAGACGACCTGGGGCGGCCCCTGGCTGAGCCGGGAGCCCGCGCACTCCCTGCGGGATCTGATCGACGGCGACGTACGCTCCCGGTCCCGGATCCCGGGGTCGGCGGCGGAGCGCTCGGGCGCCCTGATGGACAGCGCGGTGGCCCACGGCACCCGGGCGATGCGCGCCCATGTCGACGTCGCCCCGGTGTACGGGCTCGCCGCGGTCCACGGGGTGCGGGCGGCCGCCGACGCCCGCAGGGACCTGCTGGACGTCCAGGTCGTGGCCTTTCCGCAGCTGGGCCTGCTCAGCGCGCCCGGCACCGCCGAACTGCTGGTCCGGGCCCTGTCCGAGGGCGCCGACATCCTCGGCGGCCTCGACCCGCTGGGGGTCGACGGCGACCTCGGCGGACAGCTCGATTTCCTCTTCGGGACGGCCGTGCGCGAGAACGTCCCCCTCGACATCCACCTCCACGACGGCAACCCGGACGGGGTGCGCCAGCTGACCGAGATCGCCCGGCGGACGGTCGACGCCGGTCTCGAGGGCCGGGTGACGGTCAGCCACGCGTTCTGCGTCGCCGGCCTCGGCGCGGAGGAGCTGGCCGCCACCGCCGGGCTGCTGGCCGAGGCGGGGGTGGCCCTGACCACCTGCGCCCTGGGGGCCGATCCGGTCCTGCCGACGGGCGCACTGACCGGCCACGGGGTGCTGGTCGCCGCCGGTTCGGACGGGGTGCGCGACGCGTGGTCGCCGTTCGGCGACGGCAACATGGTCAACCGCGCCCATCTGCTGGCGTACCGTACCGACGCCCGTACGGACGCCGAGCTGAGCGCCTGCTACGACGTGGTGGCCCAGGGCGGCGCCGCGCTTCTCGGACTGGAGCCGTCCCGGCTGGCGGTGGGCGACCCGGCGGACTTCGTCCTGGTGGCGGCCGGTTCGGTGCCCGAGGCCGTGGTGGACCGGCCGGTGCCCCGGCTCGTGGTGCGCGGCGGCCGGGTGATCGCCCGGGACGGCAGGCTGACGGGCTGACCCGGCGGGCCGTGCGGCCGCCCGGGCGGGCTCGCCCCGGACCGGCCGCACGGTACCCGTTGCCGCGCTGGCAGGGTGCCCGTATCGGTCCTAACGTGGGCAAAGTATGCGTTTGGCGACCCTTCGCAGAGAGGCTGGTGTACGGGGATGAGCAGCAAGCCCGCGATCCTTCTGGTCCATGGTTTCTGGGGCGGCGCCGCCCACTGGGGCAAGGTGATCGCCGAACTCCGCTCCCGGGGATACGAGGATCTGCACGCGGTGGAAGCACCGCTGTCCTCGCTCGCGGACGACGCCGAGCGCACCCGCAAGATGATCGCCCAGATCGGCGGTCCGGTGATCCTGGTCGGCCACTCCTACGGCGGCGCGGTGATCACCGAGGCGGGGAACCACGACAACGTCCACGGGCTGGTCTATATCGCGGCCTTCGCCCCGGACGCGGGCGAGAGCCCGGGCGGAATCAGCCAGGAGAAGCCGCCGGCCGCCTTCGAGAACCTGGCCCCCGACTCCGACGGCTACCTCTGGATCAAGCAGGACAAGTACCACTGGAGCTTCTGTCAGGACCTCACCGCGGACGAGGGACTGACCATGGCGGTCACCCAGCGGGCGCCGCTCGCCACCACCTTCGGCGACAAGATCACCGCCCCGGCCTGGCGGAACAAGCCGGTCTGGTACCAGGTCTCCACCGAGGACCGCATGATCCACCCGGACAACGAACGCCGGATGGCCGAGCGGATGAACCCCCGCAAGACCATCGAGCTGGCCGCCTCGCACGCCTCGCTGGCGTCCCAGCCCGTGCCGGTCACCGACCTCATCGAGGAGGCCGTGCACGGCACCAAGGAGAGCTGGGTGCACCGGCTCGCCGACGCCGTCCGCGGCAAGTAGACCCCGGAGCCGCCCGTCATTGGCGCCCGCAGCGCCGTCCGCCGCCGTCAGGCTGCGGGCGGCCGCGCGCGTCCGGCGCCGTACCCGGCGGTGAAGTGGGCGGTGAACCAGTCGGCGGCGGCCACGGTGACCCGGTCCAGCGCGCCCGGCTCCTCGAAGAGGTGTCCCGCGCCGTCGACGACGAGCAGTTCGCTCTCGGTCCGCAGGGCGGCCCGGGCCCGGCGGTTCGCCTCCAGCACCCAGGAGTCCGCGCCGCCCACCACCAGCAGGGTCGGCGCGGTCACGGCGGGGAGCCGCTCGGCGGCCAGGTCGGGGCGGCCGCCCCGGGAGACGACGGCGGCGCAGCCGTTGTCCGGTTCGGCCGCGGCCCACAGGGCGGCGGCGGCCCCGGTGCTGGCGCCGAAGTAGCCGAAGGGGAGCCCGGCGGCGCCGGGGCTTGCGGTGACCTCGCGGGTGGCGGCGGCGAGCCGCCCGGCCAGGAGCGCGGTGTCGAAGACGTTGGCCCGGTCGTCGGCCTCGGTTTCGGTGAGGAGATCGAACAGCAGGGTGCCGAGACCGGCTTCACGCAGCCCGGCGGCGACCTGCCGGTTGCGCGGGCTGTGCCGGCCGCTGCCGCTGCCGTGGGCGAAGAGCACGACACCCGTCGCGCCGGGCGGTACCGCGAGCGTTCCCGCCAGGGTGCCGTTCCCGGCGGGGATGCGCAGGTCCGTGGCGGAACCGTTCCCGGTGCCGGACCCGGTGGCGGTGGCGGGGCGCTCCTCGCGCATCCGGTGTGCGGCGCGGGTCAGCAGGTCGACGACCTCGGTGTCGCCGGTCTGCTCGAAGTCGCTGTAGAACTGGCCGACGGCGGCGAAGCCGGGCGGGGTGAGCGGGCAGACCAGTTCGTCGGCCTCGCCGCCGAGGAGGTCCGTCCAGTCCGGGGGTGCGACGGGGACGGCGAGCACCAGCCGGGCGGCGCCCCTGGCACGGGCGATCCGGCAGGCGGCCCGGGCCGTGGACCCGGTGGCCACGCCGTCGTCGACCACGACGACCGTACGGCCGGTGAGCGGCTCGGGCGCCCGCTCACCCCGGTAGAGCCGGCCGCGCCGCGTCAGCACGGCGCGTTCGCGGGCCTCGACGGCCGCAAGTTCGTCGTCGCGGATACCGCCCATGCGGACCACCCGGTCGTTGACGACGCGGACGCCCTCCTCCCCGACGGCGCCCATGCCCAGCTCGGGCTGGAAGGGGACACCGAGCTTCCGGACGAGACAGACGTCGAGCGGCGCACGGAGCGCCTCGGCGACCCGGGCGGCGACGGGCACCCCGCCGCGGGGCAGCCCCAGGACGACGAGCGGGTGTCCGGCCAGATGACCCAGTCGCGTCGCGAGGCGCCGTCCCGCGTCGTCCCGGTCGGCATAGCGCCCGGGGTAGTGGCCGGGGTACGTACCGTGACCGTCCATGGTCCCGCTCCCTTGCGCCGTCGGGGACCCGCAGCGCGGACGGCCGGCGCGGCACGGGCGGCCGCGGGCCCGGGGACCGCTGTTGACCAGTGTGACTCCCGGGCCCGCCGCCGTGCCAGGTGTGCTGCGCACAGCACTCGGGGGCGGCTCCCGGGGGCCTCGGCCGGGGTCCGCCCGGCTGCCCGGGGCGGGCCAGCCGGGCCTGCCACCGCGCCCGGGCCCCGGACCGCCCCGGTACGGCGGGCGCCGCCGCGTCGGAGGCGTACGACTCCACCACCGCCCACCACCGGGGCCGGACCGCTGAACCCGAGACAGCCCCGCATCCGGGCCGGAGTCGCCGGAGCAGCCCCCGGCACCCACAACCTCACCGCACCGGACGTGTACGGCTCCGCCGTGGCCCGCCACCGGGTTCCGGACTGCAACCCGAACGCCTCCGGGGCCGGCGGTGCCGCCGGGGCGGCGCCCGGCACCGGTCCGACCGCCGCGCGCCGTGGCGTACGGCTCCACCAGGGCCCGCCACCGGGGGTCCGGTCCCGTGTCCGCGAGACAGCCCCGCAACCGCCCCGGAACCACCGCGGCAGCCCCGGCACCCGCAGCCACGCCCCGCCGCAGGCGTACGGCTCCGCCACAGCCGGTCGCCGGGTTCCGGACGGCAACCCGGACGGCTCCGGAACCGGCGGTGCCGCCGGGGCGGTGCCCGGCGTGCGGGCCGCTCCGGGGGGCGGGCCGCGCCGGGCGGGCCCGCAGGGGGGAAGGAATCTGCCCACCCACGGACCGTGCCCCGCAGGGTTCCGCGGGGGAGAATGGGCCATCATGAGCAGCAACCGGAGCCGCAACGGCGAGCTGGGGGACTTTCTGCGGGCCCGCCGTGCCGAGGTCACCCCCGAGCAGGTGGGACTGCCCGTCGTCGGACAACCGCGCCGGGTCGCGGGGCTGCGCCGCGAGGAGGTCGCCCGGCTCGCCGCGATCAGCACCGAGTACTACACCCGCCTCGAACAGGGCAGGCTCACCGGAGCCTCGGCCGCCGTGCTCGGGGCCATCGCGCGGGCGCTGCTGCTGGACGAGGACCGGACCGGCTATCTGTTCCGCCTGGCCGACAAGAGCGGAGCCCGCCCGCGCGGGCGGGCCGACCGGCGCGTCCGGCCCCGTACCAGGCTGCTCCTGGACAATCTCACCGATACGCCCGCCATGGTGCTGGGCCGCACCATGGACGTCCTGGCCTGGAACGACCTGGCCGCCGCGCTGTACACGGACTTCGCGAAGCTGCCCCCGGCCGAGCGGAACCTGATGCGTATGGCGTTCCTCGACCCGAGGATGCGGGAGCTGTACACCGACTGGGAGGAGAGCGCCCGCAACTGCGTCGCCTTCGTCCGGATGGACGCCGCGGAGGGGCCGGTGCCGCCCGGTCTGGAGGCGCTGGTGGGCGAACTGTCCGTCCGGGACGAGGACTTCCGCCGCTGGTGGGCCTCCCACAACGTTGCCCGGAAGACCTTCGGTACCAAGCACTACCACCATCCCGTCGCGGGCGACCTGACCCTGGACTGGCAGTTCCTGACCTGCCCCCATGACCCCGACCAGTCCGTCATGGTCCTCACCGCCGAGCCCGGCACCCCCTCCCACCAGGCACTGCGCTTCCTCGCTTCCTGGGCCGCCACCGCGGACGGCCGGGAACAGGAGGGCCGGAAGGAGCAGGCGGGCCGGGAGAAGGACACCACTCCCCCGGCCGGCTGAGCGCGCCCCCGCCACCGACGGAGTTCCACGGTGCGCCGTTGCACCGGCTACCGGTCTCCCCCGTTCTGTTACCGGTTCGACAAATCGGGCGGACACCACACGGACATGGCGACGGAATGCTCTACGTGTTTCCGACCATTCCGGTGCGACCCGGCGTGCGGCCGGGCGCAGGGGGGAGAATCTGTGAAGATCCGTCATGGGGCGGCCTGGCTCGGGTCCGCCTTACTGATCGCCGCGGCGGCGGTGCCCGCCGGTGCGGCCGTGGCACCGACCGAAGCCGGCCGTCCGGCGGCCGGGACCGCGGCCGAGCCCGGCACCAGTCCCACCGCGAAGGCGGCGGCCGTGCGGCCGGACCGCCGGGCTGCCGCGCCGCCCGTCACCGGGGGCGGCCCCCAGACCATCACGTTCTCGGAGTTCCCCGTCGGGACCTCCATGGCGAAGCAGTACCACCCGCGCGGCATAGCCTTCAGCGGCGTCGGCGGGGGCGGGGCGCCTTTCATCAGCAATGACTCCTCGAACCCGGGCGCGCCCGTACTCTCCGGGACACCGCAGTTCCAGGGGGCCATCCAGGGCCAGTTCATCAAGCCCGGCGGCAAACCGCGGACCGTCGGCCAGTTCGGCCTGACCGTCGGCTATATCGACGATCCGAACTCCGTCGTGGTCAGCGCGCACGATACGGCGGGCAAGGAGATCGCCCGGAAGTCCGTGGACCGGACCGGTATCGTGCCGGTCGTCCTGAAGGCCAAGGGCATCGCGTCGTTCCGGGTCCAGTCCGCGGCGGGCGAGCGGGCCGGTTTCGCCATCGACAACGTGAGCTACTTCCAGCCCGACGTGCTCGCCGGACTCGGCGACTCGTACTCCTCGGGCGAGGCCAATCCGCCCTATGTGAAGGGCACCGAGCTGAAGACCGGCAATGGCTGTCACCGCAGTGTGAACGCCTGGCCGGTACGGCTGGTCAAGGGCAACAAGGTGGTCAAGCGCGCCAAGCACTTCGCCTGCTCCGGGGCGCTGACCAGTGCGCTGAAGGGCAGGTTCAAGGGCGAGGAGCCCCAGCTCACGGCCCTCGGCAAGCTCACGGCCGCGGACGAGCCCGGTGTGGTCACCCTCAGCATGGGCGGTAACGACCTCGGGTTCTCGACGGTGATCGAAGCCTGCGTCAAGCCGTGGCAGAAGTGCCTCGGGGACGACGGCGAGGTGGCGAAGGCGGAGAAGCGGCTCCCGGCGCTGTCGAACAGCCTGAAGGGCCATTACGAAGCGGTCCAGAAAGCGGCTCCCAACGCCACCGTGATCGTCGTCGGCTATCCGAGGCTCTTCCCCGAGACCAAGGAGGAAGAGGACTGCTCCTGGCTGAACAACGACGAGCGGATCGCGCTCAATGCCCTCGGCGCCAAGGTGAACACCGCCATCGCCGCCCGGGCCCGGGAAGCCGGGGTGGAGTTCGTCGACGTCCAGAACGCCACCGACAACCACGAGATGTGCACCGTCAACACCTCCTGGTTCTGGGGTATCGACGGCCGGGGCGGGCAGCAGCAGGCGCACCCGATCCTGGAGGGCCAGAAGGCCATCGAGTCCGTGGTCCGCGCGCACCTCGACAAGCTGGCGGAACCCACGCCATAACCCCGCGCGGTCATAAGGAACGCCCCGGCCCCGGCGGTTTCCGCCGGGGCCGGGGCGCAAGGCGCCGCAGGTCAGACCAGTTCGGGCTCGGGCTTCCGTGCCTCGGCCGGGGCCGGCTGCCCGGCGGCAGCGGCCGCCGCCCACCGCCGGGTGGTCCGGACATAGGCGTAGATCACGGCGACCATCGCCAGGATCAGCAGCGGTCCGGCCAGCCACGGGTAGTCGGCCATCTGCATCGACAGGAAGCGGTACGAGACCAGCATCGCGGCGAACACCGCCGTGCCGAAGGCGGTGAACAGGGTCGCCGAGCGGTCCCAGCCGCGGGCCTGGGCGCGCATCCCGGCCTCGATGGTGAGGGTGAACACCACACCGGCGACCAGGTCGAGACCGTAGTGGTAGCCGAATCCCAGGGTCGCGGCGAGCGTCGAGACCAGCCAGAACGTTCCCGCGTGCTTCAGCAGCGGCGGGCTGTTCCGGGTGTGGAGGAAGATCGCGGTGGCCCAGGCCGTGTGCAGACTGGGCATGCAGTTGCGCGGGGTGATCTCGTCGAAGGGCATCCACTGCGGTGTGGAGATCGCCGGCTGGGTGTCCGGCCAGACACTGGCCAGCGCCCAGGAGCCGCCCTCGTCGCCGAAGGCGTAGACCGGGCCGACCACCGGGAAGATCATGTAGATGCCCGGGCCGAGCAGTCCGATCACCAGGAAGGTGCGCACCAGGTGATGGGCGGGGAAACGGCCTTCGGCCGCCACATTGCGCAGCTGGTAGAGCGCGGCGACGACGGCGGCCACCGCGAGCTGGACATAGACCCAGTCCAGGAATCCGTCGCCCACCGCCCCGGTGGCCTGGACCAGCCGGCCCACCACCCACGACGGGCTGCCCAGCGCCTCGTCGGCGACGACCAGGTACTGGTCGAGCACCTCCGGGCGGGTCTTGGAGGTGATCAGCAGCCAGGCGTCACCGGTCTTGCGTCCGGTGACCAGCAGCAGGCCCAGTCCGACGCCCTTGAGCAGCAGCAGGCGCTCCGCGCCCGTGCGGCGCACGAAGGCGAAGACCGCGACGCCGACGATCACCCACACCGCGCCGTTTCCGTACCCCATCTCGGCGCCGAGCGGCCAGCGCACCAGGGCGAAGACGATGTCGATACCGACCGCGGCGCCCAGCGCGATAAACCGCTGCCGCCAGGTGAGGACCACCATCATCAGCGCCATGCTGGCGTAGAGCAGCGGTCCCGATACGGGGGCGATGACCGCCTCGCGCGCCTGGGTGGTGATCGGCCCCGGCGCGCCGAAGTGCCGTGCGGCGATCTCCAGCGCGACGACGAATCCCAGGGCCACCGCGGCGGCCGCGGCCCACAGCATCGCCCGTGGCCTGCGCCACGGGCGGGACTCGTTTCCGTCTTCCTTGCGCGAAGACGCCTCAGAAGTTATTCGTATCAATTCATTAACCGATTTGCTCGATTTTGACGGGGTAGGTCACCTTTCACACCGAAATAGCAAGTTTTCCGATGGCGGATGGGCGATCAGTGCGACCTTGGTAAGTTCGATCATGTTATCGAATGCGCTGGAGTGGCTTTCGCGGGTCAAGAGGGGCTGGGTGGGCCATCGGTTCCACAATCACCGGGCCCGCAAAGGCGATCCGCCGGAGCCTGCCCGCGGGGCACGGGCGGACCGCCGTCACGGAGTGAGCGAGGTCACCAGGTCCGAGGCGGCGAGCAGACGTACCGTACGGGCGTCCAGCGCCCCGGGGTAGAGCGCGTACACCTCGGCTCCCGCCGGAATGTCCGGATCCCCGCGCAGCAGAAATGCCAGTCCGGGGGCCGGAGTGCCGGGCTCCGGAGCGCCCTCGTGGTCCGGGGTGCCGATCCGCCCGGCGAAGGCCGCGGGGCTCTCGTCCGCGCGGCGCCGGTAGGCGGCGGCCGTACCTTCCGGCTGCCGGAGCACCACCGTACGGGCGCGGGCGGCGGCGTGCCGTACCGCGAGTTCGAGCAGACGGACCCGGGCGCCCGAGGCGAAGAGCCCGGTGAGCGAGCGGCCGAGAACCGCCAGCAGGTTCGTATGACGCTCTACGGAGTGGCTGCTTCCGGTGACCCCGCCGACCACGTCCAGCCACCGCATGGTGCGCGCGGTCACGTCGATCACCAGCGGCACGCAGAGCCGTTCCGGAGTGGCCAGATCCGACCGCTGCTCGACCTGGCGCGGGTCGAAGACCGGTCCCTCGCCGCCCGGCCGGTCGCGGACCATCAGTCCGGTGAACGCCTCGGGCAGCTCCGCGAAGGGGGTGTTGCTGTACGAGAAGACCACGACGACCGCATGGCGCACGCCCGCCTCGGCGAGCCGGACCAGGTCGAGGTCGATGAACTCGGACGAGCCGTCGGGAGGCGGTGCGCTGGTCAGGTCGCCGGAGTGGACCGCGGCATCGGTCCCGTACCGGAGGCTGGTGTAGGCGCAGGTGCCGATGCGCTTCCAGTCCGCGTCGAAGAGGGCGGCCGAGAGGTCCAGGTCGACGGTCTCGCCGGGCCGCTCGGTCCAGTGCAGGAAGAGCCGGACCGTACGGCCGTCGGGCAGGGCCAGCTCGCTGCCGCGCGGCAGGGTCCGGAGGGACCGCGAGGCGGTGCGCTCGCCGAAGGGCACCATCAGTCCGCCGATAGCCGTGTCAAGGACGGCGACTTCGGTGTGCGGCAGTCCGGCCGCGCGCCGGAGGAGTTCACCGTCCAGGACGGCCACGGCCCGGGCGGCGGCGCCGGGCGGCAGCGGGGCCCGCCCGTCCGGCTGGACATGCGGCTTCGCCGCCCCGCCCTTGGGGAAGTGGACCCGCTCCGCGGCCGGGCCGGTGGCGGCCGCGCGGACCCGCAGGGCACCGAGCGCGGAGACGAGAACGGCCGGAGCGACCTCGTGCACGGTCTTCTCCAGGGTGGTGACCACGGCGTCGGCGACCGTCTCGCCGGGCGCCAGCCGGAGCAGATGGTCGAGACGGCGCACCAGCTCGCCCGGCCGCCGGGCCAGCAGCGCGGCCGCGGTCGGCACATCGCCCGCCGCACAAGCGGCCTCGGCCCGGGCGGTCCTGGTCCACAGCGTCACCCGGCCGCCGGTGGTGTCGAAGTGCGCGAGCGCCCCGGCGGTCTCGGACAGGATCCGGGAGAGCGGGTCGCCACTGAGCCGGAGCCCGCGGAGGACGGCGAAGGCGAGGGCCGCGCGGGGGTGGCGGGCGGCGTTCTCGAAGGGGTGGAGCCGCTCGGCGGCATGCAGCCAGGTCCTGCGGTGGCGGAGCAGGTCCTCGGTCATGGATTCGGGGTCGAGCGCGTCGAGGGCCGTGAGGAGGGCGCGGCGCAGCGGGCGTCGTACGCCGCCGAAGCGGGGCGGCGCGGTCAGTCCGGGGTCGCCGCCGGAGCGGACCACGAGCAGCCGCAGCACATCCGTCGCGGTGGTGATCAGACGCACCGCCGCGGGGAGGGTGGTGTCGTGGTGGGCGGGGTCGTCGAGGAGCCAGGCCAGCAGGCGCGCCTTGGTCTCCCGGCCCGGTACGTCGGCGGGCAGCCAGGAGGTGTCGGCACGGTCGCCCGCCGCGTCGAGGAGGGTGATGAGGTCGTCGGTGTCCGCGGGGCCGAGGGCGGTGGGGCGGGCGAGCAGCGCGCCGAGTTCGGCCGCGGCGTCGGCGGCGCGTTCGGCGGGGCCGCCGCCGTGGGCGAGTATCCGGGTACGGGCCGGGAGGGCCCGGCCGGGGTCGGCCGCGGGCCGGGGGCGCGGCGGGCGCAGGAAGGGACTGCCGGGCTCGATCCGGGCATGGCAGACGGGGCAGGCGGAGAAGTCGGCGCCGTCGAAGCAGGAGCCGCACACCAGATGCGCGCAGGGCGCGACGGGACGTACGGTGCCGTCCTCGCCGCAGAGCACACAGGGCTGTTCCGGGGTCTGGAAGAGCAGCGTCAGGACCCGGTCGACGAAGAAGGCGCCGGTGTCGTGGGGGACGCTGTGCGGGAAGTCGCGGAAGAGCGGGGTGTGGTCGCGGTCGGCGCCCAGCCCGGCGTCCAGGGCGGCGAGCAGCGCGGCGCCCTCGGCGGCGAGGGCGGTGTCGTCGAGCGCGCCCAGTGCCGCGCGGAGCCCGGGCGAGAGCAGACAGCCCCGGTCGAGGAGGTCGGTCTCCAGAAGCGGGACGCCCGGGCCGGGGACAGCGGCAGTGGCAGTGGCTGTGGTGGATACGGCCGGGGTGGGGGTGTAGACGGCGCCGCGGCGGGCGAGCAGGATTTCGGCGAGGGTCCGCCGCCCACCGGGCGCGGGCGGTATTCCGGTGCCCGTCGTGATCGTCAACTCCGTGCCTCCCCCCGGCCGGTGGTGCCGACCGTCTCACGCCCCCGGTGCCGGGGCCGCGCTGTCTGTGTATTGCCGTGGTCACGGAGCGCGTGGGGCTCCGGTGCGGCGGGACGACGGGCAGCCGCCGGGGCGAGGGCCCGTTCCGTCATACCTGCGGTCCGTTGCGGAAGCCGCGGTCACGGCCCGCCGGGCCGGCGGGCGCAGCGCGCCGGCCCGGTGTCCGGGCGGAATGCCACGGAATGCCTGGGTGCGGGGCGGAAATCCGGCGTGCTCGATTAGTGAGTCTCTCCCCGAAGGAGAGGGTAAGAAGGAAGCCCGCCGTGGAGCCGCCCCGCGCGGCAGACAGTAGCAGTCACCGTCCGGGCCCGTCGCGGGATTTCCGGCCGGACGCCCGTGCACCGGCGGCGGCCCGGAGTCACCGGCGCGGCGGCGCCTTGCGCGCGTGGAGCACCTGCCCTTCGAGGGGCAGCGGGGTACGGGAGACCGCGGTGAGCCCGGCGTCCGCCAGCAGGCGCTCGTAGTGCGGGGCGGTGCGCTCCCGGCCCCCGACGTTGCACATCATATGGAGGTCCCAGGCCACGGCGAGCGACGGGGATCCGTCGGTGGGCAGCAGGCGTTCGACGACGAGCAGATCGGCACGGGCGGGCATGGCGTCGGCGCAGTGGCGGAGGATCTCGCGGCAGCGGTCGTCGTCCCAGTCGTGGAGGACACGGGAGAGGACATAGACGTCGCCGCCCGGCGGGATGTCGGCGAAGTCGCCCGTGAGACAGGTGACGCGGTCGCCGCAGCCCGCGGCGGCGAAGGTCCGGCGGGCGGCTTCGGCGGCATGGGGGCGTTCGAGGAGGACGCCGCGGAGGTTCGGGTGGGCGGTCAGCAGCCGGGCGAGGAGTTCGCCGTTACCGCCCGCGATGTCGACGACGGTCGCGGGGGCGGGCGCAGTGGCCGCCGCGGTGACGGCCGGATGGCCGGTGAGGGGCGCGAACATCCGGGTGCTCGCGGCCATGGACCGGTCGAACAGCGCGGCGAGTTCGGGAGTGCGCGCGAAGTGGTCGAAGTGGTGGGCTCCGAAGTGGTGGTCGAAGCCGGTCCGGCCGGTGCGGACGGTGTGGGCGAGCGCGCCGAAGGACTCGTAGAACGGGCCGCCGTACAGCAGCGCCAGGGGGCGCAGGGAGCCCGGTGCGTCTTCGCGGAGCAGGGCGCCGAGCGGGGTGAGCCGAAAGCCGTGCTCGTCGTCGCCGGTCACGGCGGACAGGGCGGCGAGATAGCGCAGCAGTCTGCCCAGGCTCTCCGGGTCCGTGCCGGTGCGCCGGGCGAGGGGGCCGGTGGCGACGGGTTCGGCGGTGCTCATGGCGTCGGGGAGCCGGAGTTCGGCGAAGACGGCCAGGGCGCGGGTGGTCCAGGCTCCGGTCAGCAGCCGCAGCAGCGATTCGGCGGACAGGTCGGCGGGGGTCCGGCCGGAGACGGGGACCGCCGGGCGGGCGGCGGGGTCTTCGGCGGAGGCGGGCGCCTCGGGGCGGGAGGTCGGCTCTTCGGCAGAGGCGGGCACCTCCGGCCGGGCGGCCGGGTGCCGGTCGCTCCGGCCGCCGGGACCGCCGCGGCCGCCCGGACCGCCGCGGCCGTCGGGACCGCCGGGACCGTCCGGCCCGTGGGCGGGCAGGTCCGCAAGGTGTTCGGCGAGCACCTCCCGGTGGTCGCCCGGCGCGTACAGCTCCACCCGCCGGTAACCGGCCTTCGTGTCCTCGGGGGCGGCGAAGTAGAACACCGTGCCGTCCTCGTGCGGGTTGTAGCCGCCGCCGTCGGGGGCCGCGCCGTGCCGGACGAAGGTCGCGCGCAGTCCGCGCAGCACCAGCGGGTCGGGGCTCCCGACCTCCAAGGCGAGATGCGACTCGTGCTGGTGGACGCGTTCGTGGGCGGCGAGCGCGGCGAGTCCGGAGCCGGGCGGCACGACCAACGCGAACACCTCGACCGTGCGGTCCTCGCCGTACGGTCCGGGGACCGCGGGGCGGAGGATGCGTACGTCCAGCCGGGCCGGGTTCCGCCGGTGCCGGGCCGCCAGCCGGTCCCGTACGACCACACTGGGCACGGATCCCGCGGCCGGGTCCACGGTCAGCCCGCAGGCGGCCAGTTCGGCGCGGAGCGTCCGCGGGTCGGGCGGGAAGACCAGCAGGGCGGCGTGCGAGAAGCGGCAGCGCTCGGCCAGGGCACGGGTCTCCGTGGCGTCGAGGCCGGGGAGCAGCAGCGGGAGCAGGGCGCTGGTGTCCTGCTCCCGGACGAAGCCGGCCGCGGCGCGCAGCCGGGTCGCGTCGTCCGGGGGGAGCGGCGGGTGCGGGGGCGTCGGCGTCGTGGCAGGCGTCGGCGTCATGGGAGGGGCGTCCTCGGGTTTCGGTAGCGCGAAGTGCTCCGGCGGCGGAAGCACGGAGGGGGAAGAGGGGGAAGGAGAGACGGCGTCGGGAGAACCGGGTTCAGACGCCGACGTAGTTGGCGGCGAACCAGTCCTGTTCGGCGCGCGAGGTGCGCAGCCGCCGGAGGCAGGCGCGCTTGCGGAGGGTGTCGTGGTACGGCGGCGGGCCGGCCGGTCCGGGGATGCCGACCGGTCCGGGGGTGGCGGGGGTGTCGTGCAGCAGGCGGATCATCCACTGCGAGAAACGCTGGGCCCGCCGGATGCGGGCCAGGCACCGCTCCGAGTAGTCGGCGAGCCCTTCGGGGCGCCCGTGCAGAAGATCGTCGGCCAGCGCTTCGGCGAGCAGTTCCGCCTCCAGTACGGCGAGGTTGGCGCCCTTGGCGGCGGAGGGGCTGAGCAGGCTCGCGGCATCGCCCGCGAGGAAGAGCGCGCCGTGGCGGAGCGGTTCGACGACATCGGACTCCAGGTCGACGACGGTCCGCTGGACAAAGGGGCCGCGGTGCAGGGGGCCGTGTTCCGCGGCGCGCATCCGCAGCTCCAGCTCCGCCCAGATCCGGCCGTCGGACCAGGCGTCGGCGGCTGTGCCGCGGGGGCACTGGAGGTAGTAGCGGGTGATCTCGTCGGTACGGGCCATATGCCCGGCGAACCCCCGGTCGTGCACCGCGTATCCCACGGCGTCGAGGCTCGGCGGCGCCTCGGCGAGCAGCCCCAGCCAGGAGATCCCGTGGTCGCGGTGGTGCCGGCGGAATGTGCCGGGCGGCAGGGAGCGGCGGGCCGCGCCGTGGCGGCCGTCGCACCCCGCGACATACCGCCCCCGCCAGCGGCCCGGACTGCCGTCGGGAGCGCGGACGGCGACCGAGGGGTACGGCCCGCGGGTGTCCAGGACGGCGACCGCCTCGGTCTCGAAGCGGATCCGCCCGCCCCCGTCCTCGTACCGGGCGAGGAGGTCCCCCACCAGGTCGTGCTGGGGGTAGACGGTGTGCGGTTCGCCGCGGCCCAGCAGGCCGTAGTCCAGCCGGAATCCGCCGTCCTCGGTGCGGAACTCGCAGACCGAGTGGCTCCGGCCGTGCCGCCGCAGCCCGCCGGAGAGTCCGTGGCGGTCCAGGATCCGTACGGTGTTCGCGGCGAGGAACCCGGCGCGGGCGCGGGTCAGGAGACCGGCTCTGGCCGAGCGTTCGAGTACCACGCAGTCGACTCCGGCGGCGCGGAGCAGATTGGCGAGTACCAGCCCCGCGGGCCCGGCGCCGAGGACGATCACATCTGCCGTGTCACGGACGGTATCCGCCCTCTGACTTTCCATCACAGAAGCGGATCATAAGCAGCCGTAAATCCGGTGATGCACGACATTCACCCGTATGGGCGCAAAGGCAACCCAAAAAAGATCTTGCGCCTCTTCGGGCGCACCGGATGACCAGGGCACATCCGGCGGCCCCGGGGGCGGCGAACGTTTCGTTCGACCGGGCGTTCGCCGTCAACCCGCGACGGTGGACCCGGAGGCGCCTGCCGGACAGGCAGGGCGACGAAGAGTTGAGATCTTCGATATCCAACTTCAATAAATTGAGGTTCAGTTGTTGCCACATCAGAAATCTCAAGTTACAACTGAAGGGCAGCAGGGCCGTCGAGGGCAAGGGAGTCGAAGGTGGACTGGCAGGAGCTGACGGACCTCACGAACGGGCGGCCCTTCGTGGTCGAACGGGTCCGCCTCACCGGCAACGGCGTGGCTGTGGAGGGGGAGTTCGAGCCGCCGCAACTGGCCCAGCTCGGCATCGACGACCAGGTGTTCGTCGCCGCGTTCGTCCGGGCGCACGGCTCCATCAAGGAGATGGAGCGGATCTTCGGGGTGAGCTACCCGACCGTCAAATCCCGGCTGAACCGGATCGCCGGGCGGCTCGACTTCGTCGATACCGACCCGGCGCCCAGCGACGCCGATGTCGTGGAGCGGCTGCGCAGGGGCGAGATCAGCGCCGAGGAGGCGCTGGCCGAACTGGAACGGACCCGCTGATGCCGCACCTGTTCCGCACCGGGCCGGCGGGCCCGCCCGACGAGCGCCGGAACAGCCGGAGAGAGAAGGAGCACACCATGAACGAGCAGCGCCGCAAGATCCTCCAGATGGTGGCCGACGGCAGGATCACGGCGGAGGAGGCCGAACGGCTGATCGACGCCCTCGACCGGCACGAGCCCGAGCCGCCGCCGGCCGCGGCACCCCGGACGAAGTCCCGGCCCAGGTATCTCCGGGTGGTGGTGGACTCCGCGGACGACTCCGGCGACGGGCCGAGCCGGGTCAATATCCGGGTCCCGCTGCAACTGCTGCGCGCCGGGGTACGGCTCACCAGCTTCGTCCCGCCGCAGGCGCTGAGCCGGATCAACGCGGAGCTCAACAAGTCGGGCGTGCCGATCGACCTCACCGAGCTGAAGCCCCAGCACCTGGAGGAACTGATCGACCAGCTCGACGACATCAGCGTCGACGTAGGCGACTCGGACGCCCAGGTGCGGGTGTTCTGCGAGTGACCCGGCGCCCTCCCCCCGACGGCCCGGCGGCCGGTCCGGTGGAACTCGTGATCTTCGACTGCGACGGGGTGCTCGTCGACAGCGAGGGCATCGCCGTCCGTCTCTTCGTCGGCCTGGGGGCCGAACTGGGCTGGCCGCTGACCGAGGCCGAGGTGACCGAGCAGTTCATCGGCCGGTCGGTGGCGGACAACTTCGCGCGGATCGCCGACCGGGTGGGGCCGGACCGGGCGGCGCTCTGGCGGGAGCGGTTCGCCCGCCTCCACCGTACGGCCGTCGAGGACGGACTCGCCCCGGTCGAGGGTGTCGTGGACGCCCTCGACACCCTCGAAGAACTGGCGGTTCCGGTCTGCGTCGCGTCCGGCGGCAGCCACGAGACGATGCGCCTCACGCTGGGCCGTACCGGGATCCGCCGCTACTTCGAGGGCCGCGTCTTCAGCGCGGACGAGGTCGCCGCCGGGAAACCGGCTCCCGATCTCTTCCTGTACGCCGCCGGGCGCATAGGCGTCCACCCCTCGGCGTGCGTCGTCGTGGAGGACAGCAGCCACGGGGTACAGGCGGCCCGGGCGGCAGGTATGCGGGCCCTGGGCTATGCCGGCGGGCTGACCCCCGCCGCCCGGCTGGCGGGCCCGGGCACCACGGTCTTCGACGATATGCGGCAGCTGCCCGGGCTGCTGGCGCGGCTCTGACCCGGAGGACGGTCATGTTCGGTATCACCGTGTCGCGGCCGCTCTCCGTCGCCGAGGTGACGGGCCTGTTCGCGAGCCTCGCCCCGCCCGGTTCGCCGCTCGTGATCCAGCCTCCCGGAGCCGCGGTACCGGACGGTATCGGCAGCGTATGGGCGGGTCTGGAGCCCACCGGCGATCCGGCGTGGCCGCTCGGTCTGGTGGTGCACCACTGCGTCTGCGAGCTCGGGCCGTACCCCGATCTGCGCCTCGCGGAGCACATCGCGGAACGGTTCGGGGCGGACGTCCTGTGCGGTGCCGATCCGGCCTTCGCCGATGTCGACCCCGCTGATCCGTACTACTCCCTGGCCCTGGTCGGCGGCCGGTGGTACCTCGCCAGTACCGCCCGCACACGGCTCGCGGGACCGTCCGTCATGTCCGGCGGGCGCGAACTCCCGGCGGACGGCGAGCCCGTCCTGCTGATCCGGCCGGTCCCGGTCGATACGGCTTAGAGCGTGTTTCCAAGCCTCGATTGACGAGTAGCCCAAGCTTCGGTGTCCGTGGGTGCCGACCGGGCCGGGGAGAGGGTCTGTGAGGGCTGTGGTGAACGGCTGAGGCCGGATGCCAGGGCACACGCGATGTTCTGCTCGGCGACGTGCCGTTCCAGGCAGTGCGACGCAGGCCACGACCCATGCCCTACGGGCGGCGGGCCAGCACATGGGTGTCGAGGAAGCCCCGCTCGGTCGCTGGGTCGTGGAGCAGCCGGGCGAACGTGACGAGGCCGGCTCCGGCCAGTAGCTCGGCGAACCGGTCCGCCGGCCAGCTATAGGCGGGCGTCACCTTGTGGTCGAAGCGGACCGGCTCCGATCCCTCGGTCCCGAAGAGGGACACCAGGAGCAGGCCTCCGGGTGCCAGGACACGCACCTGCTCGGCGAGCAGTCCGGGCAATTCCCCGGGTGGGGTATGGATCATCGAGTAGTGGGCCAGCACTCCGCCGAGCGTGCCGTCCTCGACCGGCAGGGCTTCCATTCGCGCTTCGTCGAACCGCAGCGCCGGATGGGCCTGCCGAGCGTGGTCGACCATGGCCGGGGAGAGGTCGAGCCCGAAGGCGTCCAGCCCCAAGTCGTGCAGCATGGCCGTCAGATGACCAGGTCCGCACCCGACATCAGCCACCCGCAGGTTCCCCGTGCCATGCACGAGCTCGGCGAAGGTGCCGATCATGTTCCGCGCGAACGGCCGCGTCTCCAACTGACTACTGAACATCGAGGCATACAGGTCCACGACTCCGTCGTAGGCCGCCCTGGTCTCTTCCTGGTGTCTTAACACGGGAAGGAAACTAACACCCGCACCGTTCGCAGCCGTTCTCCACCCCTGACGCCCGGTCCGGGACCAGCCGCACCGCCCGACCCGCGACCAGCACCTTCACGATGCACACCGCTCATTGATCTTCAGGTTCAAAGACGGGTTCTCACGCCTTCCGTGTCACGCGGCACCGAGCCGGTTGATCTCCGGGCTGTACAGCACCGAAGGGCCAGTGCCCTTGAGACTCACAACAGCGATCATCGCGCGTCCCAGATGCTCGGTGGTGGTCATGTGCCTGGGGGCCAGCCGGTGCAATCCGGGATAGAGCCACGATGTGAGCCGGTACGCCAGGCGATAGGAGGCTGTCCTGGAGACGGCGCCGTGGCGCGGCTGGATGTAGCCGGGCCGGAACATGTAGGCGTGGAAGGGCATCGCCAGCAGTTCGTTCTCCGTTCGGCCCTTGACCCGCGCCCACATGGAACGGCCCGACTCGGTGCTGTCGGTCCCCACCCCCGACACATAGGTGAAGGTCAGCGCGGGGTTGTTCGCGCTCACTGCCCGGGCGGCGGCCAGCGTGTAGTCGTGCGTAATCCGGGTGTACTCCTCCTCGTCGCGTCCGGACGAGGAGATGCCCAGGCAGAAGAAGCAGGCGTCCAGCCCCTCGAACTCGCCCTGGACCGCGGTGAAGTCGCCGAAGTCCGTGTGCACGACCTCCCGGACTTTCGGGTCTTCGACGTTCAGAGACGTGCGTACGACGAGCAGGACCTGGTCGACGCTCTGCTCCCGGAGGCAGGCGCGCAGCACGCCCTGACCCACCATTCCGGACGCTCCGAAAACGGCCACACGCATGGTTGCTCCCAGTGGGGTGAGGCGGCGGTCAGGGCGCCGTACGGGCGAGGGTGCCGGCGATGAGGGTGGCCACCATCTCCTGCAGAGAGGAGGTGAAGTCCATGCGTAGCGCGGCCAGGGACGGGTCCGTGTCGTAGGCGGCGAGCATGCCCGGGGAGGGTCGGGCGTGGGTCCAGACGGCGCCGGCCGCCATGTAGACCTGCGCGCTGAACTGCTGCGCCCCGTCGCCCAGTTCGGGCAGGTGCTGTCGCGCCAGATCGGCCAGCGCGACGACATTGCCGATGGCCGCTTTCTTGTACCGGGCGGCGACCTCCGCGGACACGTTGTGCTCCAGGACACCGGCCTGCGCGCTGAGCAGGTCGCACAGCACCCGGTGCTCCGCAAGGGAGTGGGTGAACACGGCCGCGAACGCGTCGCCACGCCGGCCCACCGGCTGGCCGGGGTCGATTCCGGCGGCGAGCCGGTCGGGCAGTTCGGCCGTCCACTGTTTCCACCCGCTGTCCAGCAGCTCCAACAGGATGGCCTCGCGCGATTCGAAGTAGCGCAGCACGTTGGACTTGGCCAGGCCGACACGTCGGCTCAGCTCGTTGAGGCTGACCTCGGCGACCGGCATCTCGGCGAGCATCGCAGCCGTGGCGTCCAGGATCGCCTGCCGCCGGAGCTCGCGCTGCTCATCACTTCGAGCACGTTGAAAGGTTGCCATCACCCCATCCTACAGACCGCCGGTCTTTTGACATCGGACCGCCGGTCTCTTATGTTTTCTCTCAAGAGACCGCCGGTCCGTTAAGGGGTCGGGGTGGGGCGTGCGTAAGCGATTCCTGGAGGAGATCCACATCATGAGCAGCAACAAGAGTGACAAGAAGGTTGCGGTCATCACCGGCGGTGCGACGGGTATCGGCAAGGAGACCGCGCGGCTGCTGGTCGCGGACGGCGTGCATGTCGTCCTGAGCGGGCGGCGTGCGGACGTGGGCACGCGGGCGGTCGAGGAGCTGACCAAGGACGGCGGCAGCGCCTCGTTCGTGGTGGCGGACATGGAATCGCCGGAGAGCATCAAGGCCCTGTTCGACTCGGTCCTGGCCGACTACGGCCGCCTGGACCACGCGGTCAACAACGCCGGTCTGGCCCACGAGACCGCCGCGATCGCCGACGCCGACCCGGTGAAGTTCCAGGAGATGCTGTCCACGAACGTGATGGGCCTGTTCCTGTGCCTGCAGCGCGAGATCCAGGAGATGCTCGCCGGCGGCCACGGGGGCACCATCGTCAACCTGGCCTCCATCGCCGGCCTCAACGGCATCCCGTGGAGCGGCCCGTACGCGGCCACCAAGCATGCGGTCGTCGGCCTGACCAAGACCGCGGGCCTGGAGTACTCCTCCCAGGGTGTGCGCGTGAACGCAGTCGCCCCCGGCGCGATCAAGACCGACATCATCGCCAACGCCATCTCGCTCGGCCAGTACGACGAGGACACCATCACCGCGATGCACCCGATCGGCCGCATGGGCCTGCCCCGGGAGATCGCCGCGGGCATCCACTGGCTCCTCTCCGACGAGTCCTCCTTCGTCGCGGGCACGATCCTCAACATCGACGGCGGCTTCCAGGCGAAGTAACCCCCGCGCGTGCGCCACTCGCATGCCAACCACCCCAACCGCGGGGCAGGGCAAGGCCCGTCGTGGACACCCACCGCGACGGGCCCAATCAGCGAAGCCACACAAACCGCACCAACAGACCCTCGGCCACCGGCACCAGCCCGATCGGTTGTCGCAACGGTGGGGTCGTCCGGCCCGGATCGGTTCGGCGGTCTGTCCACCTGTCCCCGCTCGAAGTGGGTCGGCGGCGGCTTCGCCGCCGTGCGCTGGAAACGCGTCCGGAAACACGCACTTAGCGCGTGCCCGCGCCGCCGCCCGGGAGGGACGCCGTGAGGCGCTCCCAGGCGGTGTGCACGTCCTCCCCCACCGTGCCGAACTGGGTGAGGACCGCCGCGCAGCGGCCCTCGGCGTCGTCCAGTTCGATCGCCGAGACCGGGCCGTGGGCCGCCGTGGAGCGGACCAGCCGGGCCGCCCGGACGGCCGGGAGGTCGATCTCCAGGGAGGCGTCCCCGATCACCGCGAACACCCGTCCCCGGGTGGTCGTATCGGTGACGCGCACCGGGCCGCGGCATGCCTGGGCGGCCGCCGGGGCGAAGACCGCGGCATCGACCGGCAGGCCGGTGGCGTGGAGGTTCTCCAGCAGTGCCGGTACGGCGCCGGGGTCGAGGGGCCGGTGTTCGCCGCGGTAGCGGGTAGAGGCGGCGTGCCGGGCGGCGCCGCCGTCCAGCAGGATCGCGTCGAGCCGGGCGAGCTGATCGCCGTCCTCCCGGGCCGGGACGGCGGACCCGGCCGCGGGGGCGGTGGACGGCCCGGCGGCCGGGGGGCCGACCAGTTCGGCGAGCAGCCGGTCGGCCTCGGAGAGCAGGCGTCCCCGGTGCGCGATCCGGCCCCCGGCGGCGTAGAGGAGCAGGGTGACCGCACCGGTGCCGCCGTCCCGTTCGATCTCGGCCGCGGTGACGGCCGCGCCGTCGAGGCGCAGCGCGACGGCACCGGGCCGGACGGTGAACGGTTCACCGCACAGGCTCGGCACCGCGTAGCTGCCTGCCTGTTCGATCCGGGCGGCCGGGCCCGCGGTGACCGCCTGGACGTGCCGGAACAGCGTCAGACTGCGGGCCAGCTCCGGCATCCGGGCACCGACCGGCCGTACGGTGCTGTTCCGGCGGGTGCAGCACGCCGCGAACGCGCAGAGCCCACCGGTGCCCCGCGGCGCGGAGTGCTGCTCCGCCATGCTCAGTACACGTCCCGGACGTAGCGCTTCGCCCGGCGCAGGTCCGCCAGGTACTGCGCGGCGTCGTCGTCGCCCAGTCCGCGCTGCTCGGCGATGACGGCGAGCAGGGCCGTCTCGACGTCCTTCGCCATCCGGGAGGCGTCGCCGCAGACGTACACGTACGCGCCGTCCTCCAGCCAGGCGTACAGCTCCCGCGACTGCTCGCGCATCCGGGTCTGCACATAGACCTTCTCCGCCTGGTCGCGGGAGAACGCGAGGTCGAGCCGGGTGAGCAGGCCGGACTCCCGGAACCCGGCCAGCTCGTCCTCGTACACGAAGTCGGTGCTGCGGTGCTGGTCGCCGAAGAACAGCCAGTTCCGGCCGTCGGCGCCGCGCGCCGCGCGCTCGTGCAGGAAGCCGCGGAACGGTGCGACACCGGTACCGGGACCGATCATGATCATCGGGGCGCCGTCGTCGGCCGGGACGCCGAAGGAGGCGTTCGGCTGGAGATAGACGGCGATCTCCCCGCCGTCGCCCGCGCGGTCCGCGAGATAGGTGGAGGCGACTCCCTCGTACCCGCGGTCCCCCGCGGTGTAGCGGACGGACGCGACGGTGAGGTGGATCCGGTCCGGATGGGCCAGCGGGCTGGACGAAATCGAGTACTGCCGGGCCTGGAGCGGCCGGAGCATCGGCACCAGCTCGGCGGCGCCCGGTGCGGCGGGGCCGGCCTCCCGGAGCAGGTCGAGGACGTCCCGGCACTCCAGCCAGGCGTCCAGGGCGGCCCGGTCGCCGCGGGCGACGACCGCGGCCAGGCCGCTCGACGGCGTCCGCGCCGCGAGGTCGGCGACCAGTTCCTTGGAGGGGGTGCGGATCTCGCGTCCGGTGCTCAGCACCTCGGCGAGGGGCAGGCCGCCGAAGTCCTCGCCGCCGTCCGCGCCGAGCTGTTCGAGGAGCGCGGCGACGAGGGCCTCGTCGTTGACGGGTACGACGGCGAGCGCGTCCCCGGCCTGGTAGGTGATACCGCTGTCGCCGAGGCAGAGCTCGTAGTGGCGGATCTCCTTGGCGCTGTCCGGCGAGGAGAGCAGCCGGTTGACGCGGAGCGGGGAGCGGTAGGGGTTCCGCTTGTTCCAGGGGGAGCGGGTGGCGGGGGCCGCGGGCGCGGCCTCCGCCGTCCCGGCGGCCGCGGAGGGCGCGGCGCCGGTCTCGGCGGCGAGGAGGTCCAGTACGGCGGTGGTCCAGGCCGCGGCGGGCTCCTCGTACTCGACGTCGCAGTCGACGCGGTCGTGCAGCCGGACGGCGCCGAGCTGCTCCAGCCGGGTGTCGAGGTCCTTCCCGGCCTGGCAGAAGTCGTCGTAGCCGCGGTCGCCGAGGCCGAGGACGGCGTAGCGCAGTCCCTCCAGGCGCGGTGCGTCGTCGGCCCGGAGCGCGTCCCAGAACAGTCCGGCGTTGTCGGGCATCTCGCCCTCGCCGTAGGTCGAGACGACGACGACCAGGTACGACATCGCGGCGAGGCGCTCGGGCGTGATGTCGTCGAGAGCGGTGGCGGTGCCGCCGAGGCCGCGGGTCCGGGCCCCGGCGACGATCTCGCCGGCGAGGAGTTCGGCGGTCCCGGTCTGGGTGCCGAACAGGACGTCGACCGTGGCCGCGGGGGGCTCGGCGGCGGTGTTGTCCCGCCGTCCGGCGGCGGTGATTCCGGCGATGAACCCGGCGAGCCAGGACTCCTGCTCGGCGGAGAAGGGCGCGTCGGCCGGGATGAGCAATCCGGTCGGGGACATGACTGTCATGGGGCAACCGCCTCGGTGGGGGCCTGCGGGACGCTGCGGCCGGCGATGTCGTCCAGGGCCGCCGTCGCGAGGAGTTCGTCGAACCGCGCGGCACGGACCCGGCCGGCGTTCTTGGTGTTCTGGTGGGTGATCCAGCCGTAGGTGCCGGGGGCGTCCACGCTGAGGTTGTTCCGCTGCCGGAGCGCGCTCTTGTAGTCGTCGAGGCGCTTGACCGCGATGAGGGTGGCGAGTTCGCCGTCGTCGAACCGTTCCAGGGTGCCGCGCAGGTACTTGACCACGCGCTGCCGGACGGAGAAGTCCTCGGTGAGCACCAGGTTGCGGACGGCCGCGGCGATCCGCGGGTCGTCCGGGCCGGTGGCCCCCGGGGTCCGGGCGAGCGCGACGTCCTGGGCGACGCCGAGGACCGCGTACGACGACAGCAGCGAGAACATGTCGTTGCCGCCCGGGTCGCCGAGGGCGGGCGCCCGGCCACCGAGCACGGTGCGGCGGTCGCGGTAGTCGACCTTGAAGGCCCGGAGCTTGTCCGTCGCAATCGAGCCGGCGAGTTCGTCGAGGAGTTCGCCGCGGGTCGCCGCGGCGAGGATCTCGGAGGCGTCCTGGTACAGCAGCAGGGCGCGGGGCATCCCGCAGTACACGTGCTGCCGCTCGTCGTCCCAGTTCTCCAGCAGCCGGGCCGCGAGGGGCGAGCCGGTGGCCTCCAGGTGCCAGCCCAGGAGGAGGCGTACGGCCTCCTCGTGGAAGGCGCCGTGTTCGGTGGCGGTCACCGGGAACACCAGCAGGGAGTCGGCGCTCACCCGGCCGGGCAGTTCGCCCGCCGGGTCGTACTGGTAGAGGAAGCCGCCGCTCATTCCGTTGCCCAGGCCCTTGCCGAAGCCGCCGAGGTTGAGCACGGTACCGCCGGTCATGTACTCGCAGCCGAAGTCGCCGACGCCCTCCACGACCGCGGTCGCGCCGGAGTTCCGGACGGCGAACCGGTCGCCGGCCTCGCCCCGGACGAAGGTCCGGCCGCCGGTCGCGCCGAACAGCGCGAAGTTTCCGATCAGTACATTGCCGCCGGGGTCGGCGCTGCCGCCGCCCGGGGTGCGGACGATGATCCGGCCGCCGCTCTGGCTCTTGCCGACACCGTCGTTGGCGGTGCCGGTGTGCTCCAGGGTGATGCCGTCGTTGCAGAACACGCCGTAGGACTGGCCGGCGGAGCCGGTGGTGCGGATCCGGACGGCGCCGTCGGCGAGCCGGCGGCGGCCGCGGTCGTCGGTGACGACGGCGGGGACCCCGGCCAGCTCGTCCGCGCCGAGTTCGTGGTTGAGGAGCCGCTCGACGTCGATGCCGAGCTGTCCGCCGACCGACTTGTCGCTGTTGCCGAGGCGGATGCCGTCGATGAGCACGGACGGCTCGCGGCGGGTGAGGAGCGCGGCGCGGACCCGTTCGACGAGGGCGTCGTCGGTGGTGAAGTCCTTCTCCAGGTACTCGGGGTTCTCGACGGTCTTCGCGGGAACCCGGGCGAGCAGCCTGCGGACGTCGAGACGGCCGGTGCCCGTGGGGTGGTCGACCAGCTGGAGCAGGTCGGAGCGGCCCCGGGCCTCGCGCAGCGACCGCAGTCCCAGCCGGGCGAGGATCCCGCGGACGTCGTGCGCGATGTTGAGGAGGTACTGGGCCAGGGCCCGCGGGTCGCCCTCGAACACCTCGGCGTTCGTGGTGAGCCCGGCGGGGCACTTCACATTGCAGTTCTTCGCCATGACGCAGCCGAGCATCATCAGCGCGGTGGTGCCGAACTCGAAGCTGTCGGCCCCGAGCAGCGCCGAGGTGACGACGTCGCCGCCGGTCTGGTGCGCGCCGGAGCAACGCAGCACGACCTTCTGCCGGAGCCCGTTGGCGACCAGCGCCTGGTGGACCTCGGCAACGCCGATCTCGGCGGACCGTCCGGCGTACTTGAGGCTGGTGACGGCCGCGGCGCCGGTGCCGCCGGTGTTCCCGGCGACGTTGATGACATCGGCGCCGGCCTTGGCGACGCCGACCGCGATGGTGCCGATGCCCTCCGAGGAGACCAGCTTCACCACGACCCGGACCCGGGCGGCCTTGCAGTCGTGGATGAGCTGCGCGAGGTCCTCGATGGAGTAGGTGTCGTGGTGCGGCGGCGGCGAGATCAGCTCGATGCCGGGGGTGCCGCCGCGGGCGGCGGCGATGTCGACGGTGACCTTCGGCGCGGGCAGCTGGCCGCCCTCGCCGGGCTTCGCGCCCTGGCCGATCTTGATTTCCAGCTCTTCCAGCATGGGATCGGCGAGATAGCCCGCCCAGATGCCGAACCGGCCGGACGCGAACTGCTTGATGCGGGAGCCGCGGATGGTTCCGTAGCGGGAGTGGTGTTCGCCGCCCTCGCCGCTGTTCGACATGCCGCCGACCATGTTGGTGCCGTGGGCGACGGCCTCGTGGGCGGTCGCCACCAGCGCGCCGTGGCTCATCGCGCCGGAGGCGAGGGCGCGGGTGATCTGGTGGGCGGGCTGCACCTCGTCCAGCGGGACGGCGCCGGGCGCGCCGTCGAGGAGCGCGAGCAGTTCCGCGGCCCTGCCGGTGGCGGTGACCCGCACGCCGTCGGCCGTCGCACCGTCGGTGGTGATCTCGCCCGGGTGGGCGAGGGCCAGACCGGCGGCGAGCGCGGTGTGCCGGGCGGCGCCGTCGGTGCCCGGGCCGGTCAGCCGGAGCAGGAAGGCTCCGGGGGCGTCCCCGGCGGAGGTGTCCGGCGGGGAGACCTCCAGTCCGCGGACGGTGACGCTCGCGTTGCCGTCGGTGGCGAACCCGCCCAGCTCGCGGGCGAAGTCCTCGGGGGTGGCGGCGGTGGTGACATCGGCGGGCAGGGCGAGGACGTCGCGGAGCGCGGAGGGGCGGCGGGACCGCTCCTCGTGGGTGGCCCGCAGGAACGACCGGTAGCCGGGGGTGATCCGGAACGCGTCGATCTCGGCGTCGCTCAGCGCGTCGTAGCCGGTGTTGCGGTACGCGGTGTCGGTGATGCCGAAGGCGTCGTCGAGCTGCCCGAGGGTGAGGAGGCGGAGCGCGTCCGGGTCGTCCGTCCGGCCGAACTCCGGCTTCTCCTCGGTCATTCCGGCGAAGCCGCGTACGGCGGTGGTGCCGAAGGAGTGACCGGCGCCGTCCGACCGCTCCTTGAAGAGGCCGAGCAGCGGGATCTCCTGCTCGCCCGCGACGGTACGGGCCCGCTCGTGCCAGTCGGTGGCGGCCTGCGCGATCCGGACGAAGCCGACGCCGCCGACCGGGGACTCCAGATGCGGGAAGATCCGGGCGAACACGTCGTCGCGGGTGTCGAGGTAGTTCGGCTCGAAGAACTCGCCGCCGATGTAGCTCTCGGCGGTGCAGAGCCCGACCCGGCCCATGGTCTTGGCGAGCGACTTCTCGGCCGCCTTGCGGAACCTGGCCAGCGCCCGGTCGGTCGCGGTGATCTCGCCCGCGGGCGCCGCGGCGCTCGGGTACTTCTCCTCGGCGCGCAGCCGGGCGCTGAGGCTGTAGACCGCCGAGGCGCCGAAGCCGAGGGCGGTCGCGACATGGTGCGAGGAGGCCAGCTGGCCGCTCTCCGCGACGATGGAGAGACGCAGCCGCAGACCGGTGTCGATGAGGCGCTGGTTGACGGCCGCGACGGCGAGGATCACCGGCAGCGGCGCGCGGGCCGACGAGACCGCCCGGTCGGTGAGGAGCGCGATGCCGCCGCCCCCGGCGGCGAACCGCTCGACGTCGTCGCAGAGCCGTCCGAGGGCGGATCGCAGGGCGTCGGCGTTGGCGGCCGGGTCGCCGGGCACGGGCTCGTACAGCATGCCGAAGCGTTCCAGCGGTACGACGTCCTGGTCGCGCAGGCGGACCATGTCGAGGTGGCCGAGGACGGGCGACTCGACGACGAGCTGGCGGCCGTCGGTGCGGCCCGTGCCGTCGGGCTTCGGGCCGAGCGCGACCCGCATGCTCATACCGTCGGCCTCGCGGATGCTGTCCAGCGGCGGGTTGGTCACCTGGGCGAAGCGCTGGGAGAAGTACTTCGCCATCCCGCCCTCGGTGTCGCTGAGCGCGTTGATGGCGTTGCCGTAGCCCATGGCCGAGATCCGCTCGGACCCGTTGGCGAGCATCGGGTCCAGCATGAACCGGAAGCTCTCCTGGTTCAGCGAGTAGGCCACGTAGCGGCCGGCGAGCGTGAGGTCGCCGTCGTATCCGAGGGTCGAGGTGCCCCGGTTGCCGTCGGGGGCGGGCAGCTCGTCGAGGTTCACCCGGCAGGAGGCCAGCAGCTCCGGGTAGGGGCGGCGGGCGGCGAGGGCGGTGAGGACCTCGGCGGTGCGCATCGTGCGGCCGGTGCGGTGGTCGACGACGAGCATGCCGCCGGCCTCGATCCGGCCGCGGCGCACGACCTCGCCGTCGGGGAACGCGATCTGGCCCGCCTCCGACGACACCACGAGGTACTCGGCGGTCTCCACGGTGCGCAGCGGGCGCAGCCCGAGCCGGTCGAGGCGGGCGCCGACGACATCGCCGTCGCTGAAGATCACGGCGGCCGGGCCGTCGTTCTTCTCCTCGTAGAGCGAGAAGTACTCCAGCATGTCCCGGACGGCCGGGGGCAGTGTGCGGTCGTTCTCCCACGCGGGCGGCATCAGGGAGACCACGGCCTCGACGAGGTCCAGGCCGTCGTCGAAGACCCGGCTCTGGAGGGTCTGGTCGAGCCGGCTGGAGTCCGACTGGCCGGGCGGGCGCACGATGCTCCGGGTCCGGGCGCGGGCGAGCGCCTCGTCGGAGAGCCGGTTCTTGCGGTCGGTGTTGAGTTCGCCGTTGTGCGCCATCAGCCGGAACGGCTGCGCCATGGTGGGGTGCGGTTCGGTGTTCGTCGAGAACCGGGTGTGGAAGTACAGCGAGCGGACCGAGTGCCGGGGGTCGCAGAGGTCCCGGAAGTAGCCGATGACCTCACCGGAGTTGAGCCGCCCCTTGAGCACCTGGGTGCGGGCGCTCAGCGAGAGCGGGTACAGGCCGGCGTAGGCGTCCTCGGCGTAGGCGGCGGCCTCGACGGCGAGCAGGGCCCGGTTGGCGGCGGCGTCGACATCGGCGCGCGCCCAGTCGGCGGGAGCCCGGAACACCCACTGCACGATGGGCAGCTGGTACTGCTCGGCCGCGGGCCGGGCGACGCTGTGGTCGACGGGGACGTCACGGACCAGCAGGACGTCGAAGCCCTGCTCGGCGACGCACCGGCCGACCAGCTCCACCGCGCCGTCGCGGCGGTCGCCGGAAGGGACGAAGCAGTTCGCGACGCCGAAGTGTCCGGCGCGCAGCTCCTCGCCGGTGATCGCCCGGAAGAACTCCACGGACAGGTCGACGCTGACGCCCGCGCCGTCACCGACCCCCTCGGCGGACGTGCCGCCGCGGTGCGGGATGACGCGGAGCGCTTCGTCGCCCTTGCGTATGACGTCATGGCTCGGTGTCCCGTCGAGACGGGTGATGAAGCCGACGCCACAGGCGCTGTGCTCACGGGCAGGGCTGTACAGACCGAAGGCGGAGGAAGTCACATGGGTCCTGTCGGCGAGAAAATTCCGGCAGCGGACGGCCAGGCTGCGTCGGTGGAGCGCTCGCCGCGGGCGGCCGTCGTGACGGCCGAGCCCCGAGTAATCGAAACTGCACGGTAAGCCTTGCCTGAGGGCTACCGCAAGTGACGGCCGTCACGGTGGCCGCCGGGCTCCTGCGGGGACGTCGGCGGGCCGGCCCGCGGCGGCAGCCGCGGGGCCGTGTCCGGGGGCGCTTCCGGCGGCGCCCAGGGGCACTCCGGGGGCACTGTCGGCGGGCCGTGGTACTTCTCGGGTGATCGCGGTGAACGACGGCACCCTGGCCGCGCCGGGCAAGTGGGAGCTGCTCGCCGCCCGCGGCATCACGGGAACCTGAGGAGACCGCGATGGCACCGGCAGAGACAGGGGCGGAAGGGCCGGGAGCGGGCCTGCGGTGCGTGCACTGCGGGCGGGACATCGGGTGCGGCCCGCCCGCGGCGGGCGGCCCGGCGTGCCTCGGGCAGATCCACACCGTCGGCGGGGACGCCCGCTGTTTCCCGGAGCGGGGGGCGGCGAGCCCACGGGCCAGGCCGCCGGGCCCCTGCGGCTGCACGGCCCGCACCCTCGTAACGGCCGGGCCGGACGTGCCCCCGCCGCTCCCCCGCGGGGCAGCCGGACGGTCTCCGCGGCGATCGCCGGGGCCGGCCGGCCGTACGGAGCCCGCCGCCGGAAGCCCGCCGGGCACCGGTACGGAGCGGCTGGCCGGGATCGGCAGGGCATATCTCGACCGCACCGGACCCGGCCCGGAGCCGGAGACCGTCGTCCTGCCGGACGGCGCGGGGGTGTGCGTGGTCCGGCCCGTCCGCGGCGGCGGCGGCAAGGTGTACGTGGCCCCCGACGGGACGGTGCTGTTCGCTCCCTCGGCCATGGACTTCGCGTCCGGGCTCGCGGCCTTCCTGGACGGCGCCCGCACTCCCCCGGCGCCCTGACACCGGCCCCGCGGAAACCCGCGACAGCCGCGCCCCGCGGCACGTTGTTGGCTAGGGTGGCCGGGGGGTGACCGATCCCCATCGCCCCGGCGGAGGGACGGTACAGCCGGTGTTTTCCGGACTGCACAGGCCGACGGAGCCCGTACGGGCGGAGTCGGACACGACATCGGACACCCCAGGAGAGTTACCGGCGGGCGGCCGGGCAGATCACGCGCTGCTCCCCCCGGCGCTGCGCCCATGGCCGGTGCCCGTCGCCGTACTCGCCGCGCTGACGGCCGTGGCCCTCGGCTTCCTCTACAGCGCCGACGGTGTCCTGGGCCGGCTGGACACCCGGCTGCGGCCCCCGGTGGAAGGGGTCGGGTATCCCTGGCGGCGGGCCGCCCTGGCCGTCGACTTCCTGGGTGAGCCGGTCGGGGCGGCCCTGCTGGTCATCGCCGTCGTCACGGGCTGTCTGCTGCTCCGGCGGCCGGGTGCCGCGGTGTTCACCGTCGTCGGCGCCGGGCTGGCAGTGGCGGCGACCAAGCTGCTGAAACCCCTGGTGGGGCGGACCATCAACGGCGAGCACCTGTCCTATCCGAGCGGGCACACCGCCTTCCTGACCGCGATCGCCCTGGTGGTGGCACTGCTCGTGGCGGGCCGTCCCGGGACGGGCAGAGCGGCCGGTGCGGTGTTCGTGCTCGCCGCGGGCCTGGTCGCGGGGGCCGCCATGGGATGGGCGCAGGTCGCACTGAACGCGCACTATGTCACCGATGTCCTGGGCGGCTGGTTCACCGCGCTGGCGGCGGTACCGGCGGCCGCGCTGCTGGTCGACCTGGGGGCCCGCGCCGCCCGCCGGGAGCGGCGCTGACGCCGTCCCGGGGCGGCTGCGCCCCCGGGGCGGGGGCCGGAACCGGCCGCCTTGCCGGGTGGCTGCAGTCGCGGCGGTGACGGCGGTCGCGGGGTGACGGCGCGTACCCGGGCGGTCACCGCGGCCCGGCCGGGGCGCGGTGGCGGCCGCACCGGCGGGATGGCCTCGGTGGCGGCGGTCGCGGCCCGGGCCCGGACCCCGGTCGGGTGGTACCCGGGACCGGCCGGATCAGGCCCGGCGGCGGAAGACGGGCTTCACCGGGCGCCCGCCCAGCCAGGGGGTGGGGTCCCCGGCGTCCAGTGCCTTCCGGTAGACCGCGCACGCCTGGGCCACGGTGTCGACGGTGTGGTCGATATCGGCGTCGTCGAGCGCGCTGCTCACCACGAACGACGGGGCGAGCACCCCGCCCGCGAGGAGCTGCCGCAGAAACAGGGTGCGGTACTCCTGCGACGGCCGTCCGTTTCCGTCGAGGGTGGCGAAGACCAGATTGCTGGCCCGGCCCCGGACGGTCACATGGTCGCCGACGCCCATGCTCTCCGCGGCGGAGCGGACACCGGCGGCCAGGCGCTCGCCGAGGGTGTGCAGCCGGGCGGTGACGCCCTCCTCGGTATAGGTGGTGAGTACGGCCATGGCGGCGGCCAGCGAGTGGGTTTCCGCGCCGTGCGTGGTGGAGAGCAGAAACACCCGGTCGCGGGAGTCGCGCAGCCCGCCCCGCTCCATCAGGTCACGGCGCCCGGCCAGGGCGGAGACCGCGAATCCGTTGCCCAGGGCCTTGCCGAAGGTGGAGAGGTCGGGGACCACGCCGTACAGGCCCTGGGCGCCCGCCTCCGACCAGCGCAGACCGGTGATCATCTCGTCGAAGACCAGCACGCAGCCGTACCGGTCGGCCAGTTCCCGCAGGCCCGCGAGGTATCCGGGCGGCGGCTCGGTGTGCCCGGCGGGTTCGAGGATCAGACAGGCGATCTCGTCCCGGTAGCGGGTCAGCAGTTCCTCGGTGGCGGCCAGGTCGCCGTAGGGGAAGGACAGGGTCAGTTCGGTGGTCGCCGCGGGGATGCCCGCGGACATCGGGGTAGTGCCGATGAACCAGTCGTCGACGGAGAAGAACGGCTGGTCCCCGCAGAGGGCCACCCGCGGGCGCCCGGTGACGGCGCGGGCCAGGCGCACCGCGGCGGTGGTGACGTCGGAGCCGTTCTTCGCGAACTTCACCATCTCGGCGGTCGGGACGGTGGCCAGGAAGCGTTCCGCGGCCTCGACCTCCAGATGGGACGGGCGGACGAAGTTGGCGCCGCGGTCGATCTCGCGCCGGACGGCCTCGTTCACCCGGGGGTGGGCATGGCCGAGGCTGACCGACCGCAGGCCGGAGCCGTACTCGACATAGCGGTTGCCGTCGACGTCCCATACATGGGCGCCGCGGCCGTGGCTGATCACCGGCGCCAGATGCTCGGGGTACTGGTCGTCGCCCTTGGCATAGGTGTGGGCGCCCCCGGGGATCAGGGCGTGCAGTCTCTCGTTGGCCCGCCGCGACCGGGGCAGCAGGAATTCTCCGGTGTCCACGCAGACCTCAGCTCTCTCGGTTCTCTCGGCTCGCCCGGCTCCCTCGGTTCTCTGGATTCTCCGGGTGATCCGGGTGATCCGGGCGCTGCGGCTGCTCCGGATGCCCGGGGCCCTGCGGCCACTCCGGGTGCTCCAGGCGCTTCAGCACCTCGGCGAGGCCGGGTGCCTCGCGGTCCCGCCGGGACACCGAAACGGCCGGCAGCGGCCAGGGCACGGCCAGCGCGGGGTCGTCGTAGGCGATGGTCACGTCCTCGGCCGGGTCGTGCGGGCGGTCGATCCGGTAGGAGACGTCGGCCGTTTCGGTCAGCGCCTGGAAGCCGTGCGCGCACCCCGCCGGGATGTACAGGGTCCGCTGGGTCTCGCCGGAGAGTTCGAAGAAGGCCCGGTTGCGGTAGGTCGGCGAGTCCGGCCGCAGGTCCACGACGGCGTCGAAGACCTTCCCGTAGGAGCAGCGCACCAGTTTGGCCTCGCCCGCGCCGGAGCGGAGATGGAGTCCGCGCAGGACTCCCCCGGCGGAGCGGGACACGCTGTCCTGGACGAAGGCGTCCGGGTCCAGGCCGGCCGAGCGGACGACTTCGGCGTCGAAGGTGCGGCAGAAGAAGCCGCGTTCGTCGGCGTACGGCACCGGTTCGAAGAGGTAGGCGCCGGTGATCTCGGGGACGGGGGTCGCCTTCATGGAGTCTCCCGCAGGACGTGGGTACGGGTGGGACCGGCCGCCGGGAACACGGCCGCGGTCAGGGCGGTGAACTGCTCGCGGAGGCCGCGCCCGGCGGCCTCGTTCCGTTCGGCGAGGGTCCGGCGCAGCTCCGCCGACCTCCGCTCCACCTCCCGGAACAGGTCGAGGAGCCGGTCGGCGTCGACCTCGCGGGCCGGGTGGCAGTACTCCGCCAGCCCCATCCGCGCCATCAGCGCGTCGCTCTTCGCCGCATAGCTCAGGGCGAGGGTCGGCGTCCCGGCCTTCAGGGCGCAGACCAGATTGTGGTAGCGGGTCGCGACCACGGTGCGGGCGGCCGCGGTCTCCGCCATCAGCTCGGCCAGCGAGGCCGCCCCGGCGGCGGTGACCAGGGGCGAGTCGACGGCCTTGATGATCGCGGCGACCACCGCCGCGTCGGCGTCGTCGCCGGTGAGCAGCCGGACGGTTCTGCCGTCCTCGGCCAGTGCCCGGACGAAGCGGGTGGTGCCGTCGAGATAGCGGCGGTGGATTTCCGCGGCCCGGGCGCGGTCGTCGTTGCCGCCGTGGAAGTCCATGACGCCGACGCAGACCGGGCCCCGCTCGTCCGGGGGCACGACCGCCGGGGGGCCCGGCAGGGCGAACGCGAGGTCCGGGTAGACCTCGTCGCGCGCGGTGTCGACGCCCATGGCGCGCATCGCGTCCCGGGAGTGGGTGTCCCGGTACGACCGGTAGGCGGCCAGCCGGGCCGCCCAGCGCACCAGGGCGCGGGTGGGGCGGCTGCCGATCGCCGCGGCGCCGACGCTGACCAGCGCGACCCGGGTACCGAAGAGCCGGCCGGTCGCGGAGAGCAGGAAGAGCGAGTACGGGAAGCCCCAGGGCCGCAGCGGCAGGGTGGCCTCCAGAACGCCCATACCGGGCACGATCACCACGTCGTGGCGGCGCACCCAGGCGGCGGTGCGGGCGATGTCCACGAGCTTGCCGAGGCCCTTGGTCACGATCGCGCCCGCGCGGGACGCGGTCCGGTACTCGCCGGGGTTCCAGTGCAGCCGGGTCGCGGGGATCCCGTACCGGGCCGTGACGGCTTCGGGTCCGCCGCACAGAGCGTCCACGACCGCGTCCGGGTGCTCGGTCCTGAGGTATCCGAGGACGGCCTCCAGCGAGCCGTCGTTGCCGAGGTTTCCGGAGCCGAGCAGGCCGAACACCCCGACGCGTACCGGGGTTCCGGCGCCGGGCCTCATATCTGCCTGCCTTCCCGGCCGGCCACCAGGGCGTCCACGGAGACGTCGTACCGGGACGGGTCGACGGGGGCCCGGTCCTCGACCCGCTCCCCGGCGCCCGGCCGGGCCCGGCTGGTCGCCCAGGCGGCCAGATGGCGGTAGCAGGCGCGCCGGTCGGCCGGGGACAGCGGCGCCCGCCGGATCGCGGCGACGAAGCCCCAGACGTACTCGGCGAGCAGCCGGGGCAGCGGGTGCAGCGCACCGGCCCGGCGGGGGTCCAGATTGACGCAGCGGGCGCGCTTGGAGGGGTTGGCCCGCTCGGCGCGGGTGGGGTGGTCGCGGCGGAAGTACAGCAGCTCCGGCACCTGGTGGAAGGGGCCGTGCAGACCGATCTCGGAGACGAAGGTGCGGTCCGCGTGGTGGTAGCTGTCGTGCGGTTTGACCCGGCGCAGCATGTCGGCCCGCATCACTCCGTAGAAGTCGTCGCCGCCGGGCTCGAAGAGCATGCTGCGGAAGCGTTCCGGTGCGTGCGGCGAGTCGGTGGCGAGGGAGTACTCGTACGGGACCTTCACCCGGCCGTCGCCGTCGATGACGGCCTGGCCGCTGTGGGCGAGGACGATATCGGGCCGTTCGTCGAGCGCTTCCACACAGCGGCGCAGCAGGTCGCGGGCGTACAGGTCGTCGTGGGAGGCCCATTTGAACAGTTCGCCGCGGCATTCGGTGAAGACGTAGTTGTGGTTGGGCGCGGCGCCGATGTTGCGGGGCAGCCGGAGGTACCGGATGCGGGAGTCCCGGGCTGCGTACCGGCGGCAGATGTCCCGGGTGCCGTCGGTCGACGCGTTGTCGGAGACGACCAGTTCGAAGTCCTCGTAGGTTTGGCCGAGCAGGGCGTCGAAGGCCTCGGCGAGGTACTCCTCGCCGTTGTACACGGGGAGGCCGATGCTCAGCCGGGGTTGGGCGGTCATGGGGTCCTCACTTCACGGGTGGTTTGCGGTGGTGCTCACGCAGGGCGGCCCGGAGCTGGAGCCACCAGACGGCCGAGCCGGTGACGGTCGCGGCGGCGACCCCCCAGGCCGAGCCGGCGGCGCCGGCCGCGGCGGCGCCGCCGAGTCCGCCGGTGACATAGCAGGCGGAGGCGAACAGCTGGCTGCGCAGACTGTGCCGGGCGGCGGCGAGCGCGCGCAGCCCGGCGGCCGCGCCGGTGCCGAGGGCGGCGCCGACGACGCCGAGGACGGCGGGCACGATCAGCTCGGACGCGCCGTCCCAGACATCTCCGAGGACCAGTTCGCCGGCCCGGTCCGGGACCAGCAGCAGGGCCCCGCCCCAGAGCAGGGCGGCGGCCGCCTGGCCGCCGCCGAGGAGCAGGCAGAACCGGAGCAGGCGGTGCGGGGCCTGCCGGACCACGCGGGCCGCCTCCGGAACGGTGACCAGGGACAGCCCCATCAGCAGGGTGAGGAAGGGGCCGAGCAGGAGTTCGGCGCCGCGGATCGTGCCGACCGCGCCGACCCCGGCGATCGCGCCGAGTCCGTACGCCCGCAGCTGGGCGGCGCCGCTGACGCCGACGTTCTCGGCCAGATACCGGTAGCCGAGGTCGCGGTGGGCCCGCAGCCAGGCGCGGGTGCCGCCCGGCCGGGGCCAGATGCCGGACTGGAGGCAGCCGTAGCCCGCGGCCACCGCGGCGGCCGCGCCCCAGGCCAGCACGAAGGCGGCGACGCTGTCCGCGCGGGCCGCGGCCACCATGGCGGGGACCAGGGCGACGCAGCCCAGGACGTCGTTGGTGAACGCCTTGCGCCCGGTACCGGCGGCGAAGAACGAGTACCGCCAGGCGTCCTGGAGCAGCAGTCCCGGCAGGACGACGCCGAGGCAGGCGAAGGCGGTCCCCACCGGGCCGCCGACGGCCGCCCCGGCCGCCAGGCAGACCGTGCCGACGGCGGCGCCGACGACGAGCGCGGTGCCCGACGACCGGGCCGCCGCGGTCCGCCAGGACGCGGCCGGCGCCCCGCTGAAGCGCACCACCAGCGGATCGGTGGCCAGCCCGCGGGAGATGCTGAGGACCACGCCGTAGGTCACCCAGGCGAGGCTGAACACGCCGAACGCGGCGAGCCCCAGCGAGCGGGCCACGAAGATGCCCACCGCGAAGTTGTTCAGGCTGCAGACCGCCTGGTCGGCCAGTCCCCAGGAGAGCCGGCCGGCCAGTGCCCGCCCGGCGGACGGCCGGGCGGTCCCGGCCGGGTCCGCCGGGGTCGTCTTCCCCTTCCCGGTGGTCATCGGTGTCATGCCTTGATCAGTCCGGCGGCGGCCAGGGCGTCGGCGGCCGCGGCGACGGTGCCGAACGGCAGCCCGGACCGTTCGGCGACGTCCAGCAGGGTGTGCTCGCCGTCGGAGACGCTGAGCACCCACAGCATGGCCAGCTGGGCCTGCTGGGCGTCGCTGCGGCCGCCGAGCGACGCGTACAGTCCGCGGCGGCCCAGCTGGGGTTCGCCGTACGGGCTGAGGTTGACGTACGTCCGGTTGCGGTCGAGTACGGCGAACGCCTCGCGGCAGACGGCGAGGGTGTCCGCCATCGCCGCCGGGGAGACGAAGTCCAAGTCGTCCGCCGAGGTGTGGTACTCGGGATATCCGGCGTACGGGGTCCGGCAGAGCGAGCCCACGCCCAGGTCGAACCCTGGCGAGCAGAACTGCCGCTCGTCGTAGCCGTACGGGGTGAACTCGACGACGCTGTGCGGGCGTCCGGAGTCGCTCAGTACATGCCGCAGCACCCGGTCGATCTCGGCGTCGCCGCGTCGGCTCTTCTTGTACGTGAGGGAGCCGGAGTCACCGGCGCAGGCCAGCACCAGCCCGTGTTTCACCCGGTCCACCCGTTCGGCGTTGCGGGCCAGCCAGGTGATCGCCCCGATGGTGCCGGGGGCGAACAGGAACCGGTAGGTGTAGTACGGCGTGCGCTTCGCCAGCTCCCGGGCCAGGAACACGGCCACCGCGATACCGGCCAGATTGTCGTTGGCCAGCGACGGATGGCAGACATGGCAGGAGACGATCACCTCGTCGGGTACCTGCCCGGGGACGATGTGCTCGGCGTAGGTGAGATGGCCGTCCGCGAGGGTGGAGTCGATCCGTACCTCGTAGTCGCCGTCCGGCATCGCGTCCAGGGTCTCCTGGGCGAGGCAGAACCCCCAGTCCGGCCGGTAGTAGCTGGTGCGGTAGGGCACCCAGGACGGCCGGTCGGGCAGGGTGTGCAGGTGTTCGCGCAGCTCGGCGAGCGGCATGGTCGCCGCCACCGGGGTGCTGTAGCCGAGCACGTGCAGGCTGGAGGCGGCGAAGTCGACGATCCGGTTGCCCGCGGTGTCGGCGATGTACGCGTCCCGGATGTTCCACTCCTGCGGCACCGTCCAGTCGAGGACCTGGGTCCCGGTGGGCACCTCGTGGACCCGGAGCGGGACGTATTCGCCGACGATGTCCAGGGTGGCGCGCACACCGTCGCCGGTGATGCTCCGGCAGAGCGGGTAGAGCCGCTCCACCAGTTCGTGCATCCGCTCGCCCGAGGTGGTCACCGGCGCCACCGCAGGGTGGCGTCGACGGTGCCCTCGCCGGACGCCGCGCGCAGGACGGCCAGCCGGGTGAAGCGGCTCTCGAAGGCCTCCCGGGACAGCTCGTACTTCCGGTAGGCGTCGGCGAGTTCCAGCGCGCCCTGCCGTACCGTCCACTCGCAGTCGAAACCGGGTATCGCGGCCCGGAACCGGGAGAAGTCCACCCGGTACGACCTCGGGTCGGCGCCGTTCTCCCCGGTGATCACCACCCGGGAGCCGGGGACGGCCTCGGCGACCTCGGCGGCGATCTCGGCGACGGTGACGTTGTTGGTCTCGCTGCCGATGTTGAACGCCCGGTCGTGCACCGCCTCCCGGGGCGCGGTCAGCGCGGCCGTGAAGGCCCGGGCGATATCGGCGGCGTGCACCAGCGGGCGCCAGGGGGTGCCGTCGGAGAGCACCAGCACCTCGCCGGAGAGCAGGGCGTGGCCCACCAGGTTGTTCAGCACGATGTCGGCGCGGAGGCGGGGCGAGAAGCCGAAGGCGGTGGCGTTGCGCAGGTACACCGGGGTGAAGTCGCCGTCGGCGAGGGCGTGCAGATCGTCCTCCACGCGCACCTTGGACTCGGCGTACGGCGTCACCGGGCGCAGCGGGGCGTCCTCGGTGACCAGGCCGCCGCCGCCCGCGGCGCCGTAGACGGAGCAGGTCGACGCGTACAGGAAGCGCCGTACCCCGGCGTCGCGGGCCAGCCGGGCCAGCCGTACGGACGCGTGGTGGTTGATGTCGTAGGTGAGGTCGGGTGCCAGCGCCCCCAGCGGGTCGTTGGAGAGCGCCGCCAGGTGGATCACGGCGTCCACCCCGGCGAGGTGTTCCGCGGTGATGTCCCGCAGGTCCACCCGGTGTCCCGCCGGGTCGGCGGGCGGCGGGCCCAGCACACAGTCGGCGAACAGGCCGGCGTCCAGCCCGGTGACCTCGTGCCCGGCGGCTTCGAGGACCGGGGCCATCACGGTCCCCAGATAGCCCTGGTGTCCGGTCAGCAGCACGCGCAAGGTTCATTCCCCCAGGTCGAGAGTGAGTTTGGTGAGGTCGAACGCCTCGGCGTAGCGGGCGTGGCATTCGATGCCGCGGATCCGCGCCAGTCCGAGGAAGGCCTCCCGGTCGTACCAGGGCCGGTGGCGCTGGGAGGGGTAGTGCTCCTGGAGCAGCCGGACCTTCCGTTCGGCGGTCTCCGGTGACAGCGGCTGATAGGCCGCCGGACGGCCGAGGTCGCCGTCCCATTTGACGATCTCGTAGCCGAGCACCAGATGGTCGCGGAACGCGGTGGTCATCAGCTTCGCCAGGCCGCGGTGGTCCTGGTGGGCGTCGTCGGTGCGCGGGGCCAGGACGAGATCCGGTTCGGTCCGCGACCGCAGCTCCTCGACGGCGGTCTTGGCCTCGTCCCAGCGTGCCGGGAGCCGGCCGTCGGGGAGTTTGAGGACGGTCAGCCGGAGTTCGGCGCCCGGGCAGAAGGCGGCGAGGGCGGCCCGTTCCTCCTCCTCGCGTTCGCTGCCGGCGCCGGAGAGCACCAGCGCGTCGACGCGGATGCCCGGCCGCGCCAGACAGAGCGTCAGCAGGGTGCCGCCGGCGCCGATGGCGATGTCGTCGCAGTGGGCGCCCACCGCGACGATGCGCTCCAGCGGCCCGGTCCGGAGCGGGATCATACGGTCCCCGCCCCGGCGCCGGTGCGTGCGGTGTCCCGTTCCCAGACGGCCCACGGGCGGTCGCCGCGGGCGTAGGCGGTGTCGAGCGCGGCCCGCTCCTTCACGGTGTCGGTCGGCTTCCAGAAGCCGCGGTGCCGGTACGCCGCCATCCGGCCCTGTTTGGCCAGACCGGCGCAGCCGTCGGCGACCAGGTCCCCGTTCTCCGGGATGTGGTCGAAGACCTCCTGGCGGAGCACGAAGTAGCCGCCGTTCTCCCAGAGTGGCAGTTCGCTGACCGCGGTGATGCCGCCGACCAGGCCGTCCTCGCCGAGTTCGACGCAGTGGAAGGAGGACTGCGGCGGTACCACCATCATGGACGCGCCCGCGTCGCGCCGGCTGAAGCGGTCGATCATCTCCGGCAGGGGGGCGTCGGTGAGCACATCGGCGTAGTTGGCGAGGAACATCTCGTCGCCGTCCAGATGGTGCCGCACCCGGCGCAGCCGCTCGCCGATCGGCGATTCGATGCCGGTCTGCACGAAGGTGATCTTCCAGGAGGCGATATCGGTGGAGAGGAGTTCGGTCCGCCCGCCGCGGAGCACGAAGTCGTTGGAGACGGTCTCCTCGTAGGTGAGGAAGAAGTTCTTGATGTGGTGGGCGCCGTAGCCGAGGCAGAGGATGAACTCGGTGTGCCCGAAGTGCGCGTAGTAGCGCATGACGTGCCAGATCAGCGGCCGCGGGCCGACCATGGCCATGGGCTTGGGTATGTCGTCGGGCGTTCCGCTGCGCATGCGCAGCCCGTAACCGCCGCAGAACAGTACGACCTTCATGACTGCTTGACCTCGACAATGCTCAGTTCCGGGATGGGGAAGACCAGCCGGCCGCCCCATTCGTGGAGGTAGGAGAGCTGCTCGACCAGTTCGGCGCGGAGGTTCCAGGGCAGGACGAGCACATAGTCCGGCCGGTCGGCGGCGATCTGCTCGGGCGGCAGGATCGGGATGCGGGTGCCCGGGGTGTATCTGCCGTGCTTGTACGGGTTGCGGTCGACCGTGTACGGCAGCAGGTCGGGCCGGATGCCGCAGTGGTTGAGCAGGGTGTTGCCCTTGCCGGGGGCGCCGTAGCCGACGACGGTCTCCCCGCGGTCGGCGGCTTCGACGAGGAAGCGCAGCAGGTCCCGGCGGACCTTGGCGACCCGGGCGGAGAACTCGGTGTAGCCGGAGAGTTCCTGGAGTCCGGCGGCCTTCTCCCGGGCCAGCACGTCGGCGACCCGGGCGCTCGGTTCACCGGCGGCCGCGGCGGGGCGGGCCCAGAGCCGGATGGAGCCGCCGTGGGTGGGCAGCAGTTCGACGTCGACGAGGGAGAGCCCGCCGCTGGCGAGCGCCCGGATCGCGGAGGCGACCGTGTAGTACTGGAAGTGCTCGTGGTAGATCGTGTCGTACTGGTTCTCCTCGATCAGGGTCAGCAGGTGCTGTACCTCGATGGAGACCCAGCCGTCGTCGGCGACCAGGGCGCGCAGCCCCCGGGTGAAGCCGACCACGTCCGGGATGTGCGCGTAGACGTTGTTGGCGACGACCAGGTCGGCCGGGCCGTGTTCGGCGCGGACGGCGGCGCCGGTGTCCGGGTCGAGGAACGCGGTGAGGGTGGGCACGCCCGCGTCCCGCGCGGCGGCGCCGACGTTCACCGACGGCTCGATGCCGAGGCAGCGGATCCCGCGTTCGACCAGGTGTTTCAGCAGATAGCCGTCGTTGCTGGCGACCTCGGCCACAAAGGCGTCGGGGCCGAGTTCCAGCCGTCGTACGGCGTCGGTGACGAAGGTGCGCGCATGCTCCACCCAGGAGGTCGAGTAGGAGGAGAAGTACGCGTACTGCGTGAACGTCTCCTCCGGGGTGATCAGCGGGGGGATCTGCGCGAGCCAGCAGTCGGTGCAGACCCGCAGGTGCAGCGGGTACGCCGGTTCCGGCCGGTCCAGTTCGTCCGCGGCGAGGAAGCTCTCGCACGGCGGGGTCGCGCCGAGGTCGACGACGCTCGCCGTCGCCGCCGAACCGCAGAGTCGGCATCCTGTCATCTACTGCTCCCGTCCCTGCCCGCGCGGGTTTCCCGCGCGGGGCCAGTGGTTCCTTCTTCCGTCGGCGGCGGGCCGTCCCCGCCGCCGGACCGACCCGCGATCGCGGTGCGGTACTCCTCCTCCAGTCGCTTCAGTCCGACGGCCGGGCTGAAGCCCTGGTCGTAGCGGCGCCGGGCGGCCCGGCCCATCTCCCGGCCGCGGTCCGGACCGGCCGTGATCCGGCGCAGGCAGGACGCGAGGGATCCGGGGTCGCCGGGCCGGTGGAGCAGCCCGGTCACCCCGTCGTCGACGAGTTCGACGAAAGCGCCGTGGGCGGCGGCGACGGCCGGCACTCCGGCCGCCATCGCCTCCGCGACCACCAGGCCGAAGGTCTCCATGGCCGTCGAGGGGGCCACCACGGCGACCGCCTTCGCGACGGCGTCCCGGCACGCCTCCCGGTCGAGGAGACCGGCGTACCGGACGTCTTCCCGGCCCGCCGCCCAGGCGGTCAGCTCCCCTTCCAGCGGTCCCGCGCCGGCCACCACGAGCGGTACGCCGGGGCCGCCGTCCTCGGCGAGCCGGTCCCAGGCGGCCATCAGCAGCCGGACGCCCTTGGTGTCCGCGAGGCGGCCGAGGAAGAGCAGGTGCTCGCCGTCGCCGGTCCGGCGGATACCGGGGTCGGGCACGAAGTTGTGCTTCACCACCAGCCGGTCCCCCGGCATTCCGGACCGGACCAGGACGTCGCGCTGGGCGCCGGAGATGCAGAAGAACCGGTCCACCCCGTTCCACCAGCGCCGCCGGTTGACGGCGAGGCCGACCGCCAGCGGTACCGTCGCCAGCCGGGAACCGCGGTAGCAGCCGTGCCGTACGGCGGGCAGCGCCGTCGCCGATCCGGCGCACTCGGTGCACAGCGCGTCGTCCCGGTACAGGGTGCCGGGCGGGCAGACCTGGTTGTAGTTGTGCAGGGTGGCCACGGCGGGCACTCCGGCGTCGGCGCAGGCGGCCAGCACCGCGGGCGACAGCAGCGGGAAGACGTTGTGGATATGGACCACGTCCGGCCGGTCGGCGCGGAGCCGGGCGGCCAGCTCCTTGCGGACCGCCGGGTTCCAGGGCACCAGCAGCGGTATCGCGGCCTTGCCCGGCAGCGACCGGGCGGCGATGTCGTCGCTGCGCCGCTCGAACATGCCGACCCGGTGGCCGGCCGCGCGCAGCAGCCCCGCCTCCTGGTCGACGACTCTGTTCTCGCCGCTCGGCTGTGCCGAGGAGTAGCGGTTGTGCACTACGAGGATGTGCATGGTCGGTTCACCTCCGGGCCCATCGCGGGACATGTCGTCGGGGGACTTCGGCCGTCGCGGGGGGCGGCGCCCCGGCGGGTGCCGCCAGCAGTGAGGCGGCCAGGGCCAGATGCAGCAGATAGGCCGAGGCGTCGCCGAGCCCGGCCTCGGTGTACGAGGAGAGCGCGACATAGCTGATCAGGAAGATCGCGCAGGCCCTGGGCAGCGACGGCGGCCGCAGCAGGGCCACCCCGCCCAGGGCGAGGATGATCCCCGCGACCAGCACGATGCCCATCAGGCCCTGTTCGTGGTAGACGGCCAGCCAGCTGTTGTCGATCGGCAGCCCGCCGAACGACTTGTCGCTCAGGCCGGTCCCGAACAGCTTTTCGGTGGTGGTCCGGGGCTCGGCCAGCAGCGCGTCCCAGACGTTGGCCCGGCCGGTGAGGCTGGTGAAGTTCTCCTGGCTCTGGCCGCGCAGGAACCAGGCCCGCAGCGCGGGCGCGAACCCCACCGCGGCCACCGTGGCCGTCAGCACCGACCAGGTGAAGAACCGGCGGGCGGCGGCGCTGGTCAGCACCAGCGAGCCGATGGCCAGCGTCAGCCCGATGATCAGGCCCAGGGTCGCGGTCCGGGTGTGGGTCAGCGCCAGCAGGACCAGGGCCGGGACGATGACCAGCGCCGCACCGGCCCGGTCGGTCCGGCGGCCGAGGACCAGCAGCACCGTGAGCCCGGTGATCACCGCGGTGTACTGCCCGATCTGCGGCGGTGTGAGCGGCCAGAGCGCGCCGACCAGCCGTCCGCCGTACAGCTCGGGCATGGCCGCGCCCGGTGAGACGAGCAGACCGGCGACGACCGTTCCGAGTACCGCGAAGTAGATGCGTATGTGATGGCGGACGAAGGTCAGACCGCCGTCCCACCAGCGGGTGAGCAGCCACAGCGTGCCCGCGAAGAGGGCCAGCCGGGTACAGCGGAACAAGGCGCCGAACCCGGACTCCAGTTGCAGGCTGGAGATCACGCTCGGCACCAGCAGCAGCGTCAGCAGGAAGAGGAAGGCGCTGGTCCGGATGCGGAGCCGGAGGTTCAGGGCGAGCGCCAGGGTGAACGCGGCGCCCAGCGCGCCCATGGTGACCATCTGGATGAGGGACCGGGGCAGCGGGAGGATGGTCTTCGCGCCGGAGGAGCCGAGGGTGTTGAGGATCAGCAGCCCCCAGACGACCGCGACCGCCCGGGGGGTGCCCGCGGGCCGTCCCGTGTCCGGTGCGGCGGGCGGACCGTCGTACCTCTGCTCCCCGGCCATCTCAGCCACCGGCCCGTCGTGGGGCGGACGACCCGGCGGACGGCCCCGCCGGGGCGGTCCGCGACCGCCCGCGGGCGGTCCCCGTCCGGACCGGTGCCGCCGGTAACGCCCGGTCCGGCCCCTTCTTCCTCACGCGCCCCTCCGGCCGTGGAATCCGAGTACGGTGACGAACTCCCCCGGCGCGTCCCCGCCGGCCTCTCCGGTGCCGACCAGCGTGGTGGCGGGCTCCTTGCGTCCGAAGCCCGCGGAGTACCAGCCCAGCGGCGGGGAGGCCGCACCGCGGTGGGCCCGCCAGGTCAGCTCGCCGGGCAGGTCGAGCACCGCGGAGCGGTCCTCGCCGTCCCGGGTCCAGCGCAGCACCGCCCGGTTCCCGGTCAGCTCGGCGGTGACCGCCGGGCCGAGATGGAACGCCAGCCGTGCGGAGGTGCGCGGTCCGTGTACCTCGTCGACGATGCGCAGCTCCCGGCTCCCGGCGGGCAGCTCCACGCGGCGGCGGTGCACGGAGCCCCGGTAGCCGTCGTGTTCGGCGTACCAGCGGGCCGTACCGCCGCCGGACGTCCCTTCGCCGGACGGGTCCGCGGCCAGTACCCGGCTGCGGGCGTGCCGGGTCCACAGGAACGGGCCGCCGGAGACCGACTGGTCGGTGCCGCCCAGCTCCAGGGTGTTGTGGCCGAGGGTGGACCGGAAGTACCGCCGCCATTCGGGCTGCCCGTGGTAGCAGAACGTGCCGGGGTCGGCGAGGATGTCGACCCCGTCGTGCCGGACCTCCACGGAGAGGGCGTCGGCATGGGCGTGCGCGGCGATGGCGAGGAAGCCGTGCGGGCCGCCGTCGCAGCGGCACCAGATCCCGCCGGGGCCGCGCAGGATCGTCATACCCGCGTCGGCGAAGTGCGCCGGGCGGGTCCCCGGCCGGTCCGCGGCCGGTGCGGCGGGCCGGATCAGCGCGGCCAGCAGCGGGGTCCGCACATCGGTGCCGGTCCCGGCGGGCCACCAGGCGAGCCGCCCGAACACGGCCTCCCCGGTGGCCAGCAGGGAGGCCCACCGGTCGGTGTCCGGTCCGTCGACGACCAGACCGTACCCGTCGTCCGCGTCCCCCTGCCGGGGCGGCCGCAGCCGGTCGTCCACGACGGCCGCCAGGGCGTCGGTCATCCGCAGCAGTACCCGTCGTACGGAGTCGGGGACCGGCCGTCCGGCGGCGTCGCCCTCGGCCACCGCGGCCAGCCCCAGCTCCAGTACCAGCCCGTGGTACTCGGTGGCCAGCTCGCGGTTGAGGCCGGAGGCGAAGGTGTTGCTCCGCAGATGCCGCTCCAGCGAGCGCAGCGCGCCGTCCCGCCAGCGCGCCGACGCGGGGAACCAGTCGAACGCGCAGGCCGCGGCGTACTGTCCGGCGGCCTCGGCGACGACGTGGTTGTTGGCGGACGAGCCCCGGCTGGGGAAGGCGGCCAGCCAGCGCTGGTGGTGCCGGATCTGGTGGTGCGCCACCGGGTTGCCCTCGAACAGCGCGGGCGCGCCCGGCCAGCCGTCGAGCAGCCGGCGGATCCACACCCAGGACAGCAGCCGGATCCCCAGCTCGATACCGCTGATCCAGTGCACCCCGCGCAGCGGCGGGTTGACCGCCCACCAGGACCGCAGATGACAGGCCACCCGCTCGGCGTACCGCTCCTCCCCGGTGACCGCGTAGGCGGCGGCGAGGACGGTGAGGTACTGGTGCCGGGACGGCTCCCAGATCTGCTTGATGTCGCCGACCGTCTCCTCGTCCCGGTAGGGCACGTCGAAGGCGTAGCCCTCGGGGGCCCGGCGGCCGGTCTTCGGGTCGTACCACCAGTCCGGGTCGGTGAGGTCGCCGCGGTCCACCCCGAAGAAGCGGGCGTGCCCGGCCATCAGCCGGTCCGCCTCGGCGACCAGGCGTTTCGCGGCGTCCGGCGGTACCGCGACGACCGCCCCGGCGGGCAGTACCGAGGTGAACCGGGCACCGGCGGGGTCCGGGGCGCCCGGCAGCCGCGCCGACCTCCACCGGCGGCGGCGCAGCGCGTCCGCGGCCCGGCCGCCGATCTCCCGGGGGCCCATCGCGGAGAGCCGCCGCAGGTACCAGCCCGCGCTCATCGTCATCGGGCGGCCGCCAGGGTCACCGGCGCACCGGCCGCCAGACTGGCCCGTACGGCGAGGGTGGCCGCGGTGGTGGCGACCAGGGACTCCAGCGGTACGGGCATCGGCCCGCCGGTCCGTACGGCCTCCAGGAAGGCGTCCAGCTCGGCGCGCTGGCCCTTGTCCCGGGCCTTGGGCAGCCGTGAGCTGACCCATCGTGCGGGGCCGTACACCGAGGCCCGGACGAAGTCGTCGAGGCGCAGCGCACGGCCGTCGGCGACCAGGTCCAGGGTCTCCTTGGGGAAGGCGCCCGGGCCGCTGGTGACATAGCTGATGGTGGCGGTGGAGCCGCCCGGGTAGCGGAGGACGATCTGGAGGTCCTCGTTGCCGGGCGGGGCGACCGCGTACACCGAGACCGGGTCGGCGCCGAGCAGGCGGCTCGCCGTGTCGATGAAGTGGCCGCCCTCGCCGTCGAAGCGGGAGCCCTCGGAGTCCTGCCGGAGGTACCAGCTGCCCTGCTGGAGGCGGCCCGCGTTGACCAGGTAGCGGAGGTTCGCCGGACCGGCGGGGGTGCCGAACCGCTTCCCGGCCTCCTGGAGCAGCGGGGCGAAGCGGCGGTTGAAGCCCACTTGGAGCCGGTCGTTGCCGGACTCCGCGACCGCGGCGAGCACCCCGGCCAGCTCGTCCTCGGTGAGGGCCAGCGGCTTCTCGACGAAGACCGTCTTGCCCGCCAGCAGCGCCTGCCGGGTCAGTGCGGCGTGCGAGCTGTGCCGGGTGACCACGAACACCGCGTCGACGGACGGGTCGCCGAGGACGGTGTCGAGATCGGTGGTGGCCGCGGCGAAGCCGAACTTCCGCTGCGCGTTGGCCGCGGAGAGCGCGGTGGTGGTGACGACCGTGGCCAGCTCGACCCCGTCGCGGCGGGCCAGATGCGGCAGCAGCATCGAGGTGGCGTAGTTGCCCGCGCCGATGAACGCCAGCCGTACCGGCGCCTTCGCGGAGCGGGCCGGGGCGCGTCGTTCGCCGCCGCGCGGGACCGCGGGCACGGTGATCTCCGGGGCCGCCGCCGGGGCCTCGTCCCCGGTTCCCGCGGTGCTTCCTTCCGCGGCTTCCTCTCCGGTCCGCTGCCCGGACTTCCGCTCGGGGTAGGCGAACAGGACGGCCACGGCCTTCAGTTCGCCGTCCTTCAAGCTCCGGTAGGTCTCGACGGCGTCGCCGAAGTCGGCGATGTGCGAGACCAGGGGCTCCACATCGATCCGGCCGCGGGCGGCGAGGTCCAGGAAGCAGGCCAGATTGCGGCGCTCGGTCCAGCGCACATAGCCGATCGGGTAGTCCCGGCCCTCCAGCTCGTACTCCGGGTCGTAGCGCCCGGGGCCGTAGGACCGGGAGAACCGGACGTCCAGCTCCTTCATGTAGTACGCGTTCCACGGCAGGTCCAGCCGGCATTTGCCGATGTCGACGACCCGGCCGCGGTCCCGGCTCAGCTCGACGGCCAGCTCGACGGGCCCGTTGCTGCCGCCGCCCGCGGCCAGGTACACCTGGTCCACGCCGTGCCCGCCGGTGAGTTCGGCGACGGCTCCGGACACGGCGGCGGACCCGGGATCGCCGCAGGCGTCGGCGCCCAGCCGCTCCGCGAGTGCGCAGCGCGCCGGATCGGGGTCGGCGCCGACGACACGGACCCCCGCGGCCACCAGGAGCTGCACCACGAGCTGTCCGATCAGCCCGAGGCCGATGACCAGCGCCACCTCGCCGAGCTGCGGCTCCCCGCGGCGGACGCCCTGGAGGGCGATGGACCCGACGGTGCCGAAGGCCGCGTGCCGCGGCTCCAGTCCGTCCGGCACCGGGGTGTAGAGGTTCTTCGGCACCCAGTTCAGCTCGGCGTGCAGCGCATGCTCGTTCCCGGCGCAGGCCACCAGATCGCCGACCGCCACATCGTCGATGCCGTCGCCGACCTGCTCGACCACCCCGCACAGCGAGTAGCCCAGCGGGGTGTACGAGTCCAGCTTCCCCATCACCTTGCGGTAGGTGGCGGGCAGCCCGTTGGTCGCCACGCTCTGCATGACCTTGGCCACCTGGTCCGGCCGGGAGCGGGCCTTGCCCAGCATCGACATTCCGGCCTCGGACACCTTCATGAGCTCGGTGCCGGTGGAGATCAGCGAATAGGCGCTCCGGACCAGTACGCCGCCCGGCTTGCACCCCGGCACCGGCACGTCGAGCAGCGCCAGTTCGCCGCTCTTGTAGTTCTGCACAACCTGTTTCACCGGAGCTCCTCTTGAGTTTCCACGCCGTCAGGCCGCTGCGTCCCGGCCGGAGCCGGACACCGCGCCGCGATACCAGTGTTCGAGGGTCAGCACATGCCAGAGATGCTTGGAGTAGTCCTGCTGCCCGGCGGCGTCCTCGGCGACCAGGCGGGCCAGGGCGTCGCGGCGCAGCAGGCCGGAGCGGACGAGCAGGCCGTCCTCGACCACCTCGCGGACCAGCGGTGCCAGGTCCCGGCTCATCCAGGCCCGCAGCGGGGCGCTGAACAGGCCCTTGGGCCGGTAGACGATCTCCCGGGGCAGGACCGAGGCGGCCGCCTCCTTGAGGATGGCCTTGCCCTGCCGTCCGGCGATCTTGCGGTCGCCGGGGAAGGCGAAGGCCGCCCTGACCACGTCGACGTCCACGTACGGCACCCGTACCTCGGTGGAGGCGGCCATGCTGGACCGGTCCGTGTAGGCGAGGTTGAGGCCCGGCAGGAACATCCGGGAGTCGCCCAGGCACATCCGGTTGACGAAGTCGTCGAGTTCGTTGTCGTGGTAGACGTCCGCGTGCTCGGTCAGTACGTCGTCGACGGTCCCGGCCAGGTCCGGGGAGACCAGGGAGAGCAGTTCCGCCCGGTCGTACATGGTGTAGCTGCGCCGGAACGCGGTCTCCTCCGGCAGCTCGGCGAAGGAGAGGAACCGCTTGGCGAAGCGCACCGACCGGTAGCCGCGGCGGGCCGTGGCGACCGGCAGCCGGTCGACGGCCGCGAAGAGTCCGCGCCGCAGCGGCCGCGGGACCCGCTGGTAGCGCAGCGCCAGCAGATTGGCCAGGTGTTTGCGGTAGCCGGCGAACAGTTCGTCGGCGCCCATGCCCGAGAGCATCACCTTGACCCCGGCCTCCCGGGCGGCCGAGCAGATCAGATAGGTGTTGATCGCGGCGGGGTCGCCGATCGGCTCGTCCAGGTGGTACGTCATCCGGGGCAGCAGGTCCAGGACGTCCGGGGCGATCTCGATCTCGTGCAGGTCGACGCCGAACCGTTCGGCGACCTGCCGGGCGTAGCGCAGATCGTCCGGCATGGCCTCGAACTTGGCGTCCTCGGCGCGGAACCCGATGGTGTAGGCGGAGATCCCCGGCTGCTGCCGGGCGGCCAGCGCGGTCAGATAGCTGGAGTCCAGGCCGCCGGAGAGGAAGGTCGCCACCGGTACGTCGGAGAGCAGATGGCTGCGGGTCGACTCCTCGACGACCGCCGCCAGGTCGGGGAGTCCGCCGTCGCGGGCCCGCTCCCGGGCCTCGGCGGCGACGTCCTTCAGATTCCAGAACCGGCCGCGGTCCACCCGGCCGTCGGGCCGGATCCGCAGCCAGCTCCCGGGCGGGAGCTTCTCCGCCTCCCGGTAGGCGCACCGGGAGTCCGGCACCCAGTAGTAGAGGAGGGACGCCACCAGTGCCGCATGGTCGACCTCCAGGGTGCCGCCGGTCGCGGCGGCGAGGGCCTTGAGTTCGGAGGCGAACACCAGGCCGGTGCCGCGCCGGAGCAGGAAGAGGGGTTTGATGCCGAGCTGGTCGCGGGCGAGGACCAGTTCGCCGGTCCGCTCGTCGAAGACGGCGAACGCGAACATGCCGCGGAGCCTGGGCAGGCATTCGGTGCCCCAGCGCCGCCAGGCCTCCAGCAGTACCTCGGTGTCGGAGGTGCCGCGGAAGCGGGTCCCGGCGGCGGTCAGTTCGGCGCGGAGTTCCGGCGCGTTGTACAGCTCGCCGTTGTAGGTCAGGGAGAGCCCGCCGGAGACCATCGGCTGGGCGCCGGTCTCCGACAGGTCGATGATGGCCAGCCGGCGGTGCCCGAGCTGGACCTCGCCGTCACCGGCGGGGTGGCTGTACCGGCCCGCCCCGTCCGGACCGCGGTGGGCGAGGACATCGGTGAGCCGGTCGGTCACGGCCTTTCCGTCCGGCCACCGGTACGTGCCTGCGATGCCACACATGATCTACCGCGCCTCCTGGTCGCTGTCCGGGACCCGGGCGGCCGGCCGCGACGGCCGCTCCGTGCGCAGCGGGCCCTTCTGCCGGGCCGGCCGCTCGGTCCGTAACTGCCCGGTCCCGTTCTGCCGGGCCAGCCGTTCGTAATGGCCGCGCAGCGCGGTCTGCAGGCCGTCCCACAGGGTGCCGTCGGTACGGTCCCGCGGGTCGGGGTCGATCAGCACCACACCGGCCACCGGGATGTGCTGGTCGGCGAGTTGCCGGGCCACGGTGTGCAGCCAGGCGGCGCTGCCGTGCCCGGCCCGGACGACGAGCACGGTCCGGCCGCCGAGGTGCTGGAGGTCGGTCCAGGCCGTGCCGGGGGCGACCGAGCCGACGCCGAGCCGCAGGGTCTCGGCCGGTACGGAGTCGGCCTGGTCGCCGACGACCACGGTCGGGCCGCCCGGCTGCTGGCGGCTGCGGGCGAGCTCCCGGCCGGGGAGCCCGTCGACGACGGCCACCTCGCCGTCCGCGGCCAGCGCCGCGGCGAGGTCCAGGGCGATCCGGCCGGTGGTGCGCGCACAGCCCAGCTCCAGCAGGGACACCGGTTCCGCGGAGTCCCGGACGATCCGGGCCAGGGTGGTGGTGAGCCGCTCGTGCGCCGCCCTGGTCCGGCGGCGCCGCCAGGGCGGTACCGGCCCGCGGCGTACGCCGCGCAGCTCGGCGACGACGGAGGCGCCCAGGTTTCCCGCGATCTCCCGCCGCAGTACCGGGCGGTCCGCGACCACGGTGCCGACCGCGGCCAGCGCCAGCCCGAGGGCGAGTCCGAGGACGAGCCCGATGGCCGCCTTGGTGGCGGCGGCCCTGGGCAGCGAGTACGCCACGGCGCGCGGGCCGTCGACGATCTGGGTGCCCGCGATCACCCGGGGGGTTCCGGTACGGGCCGCCGCGGCGCGCTGGTCGAAGTCGGCTATCCGGGAGTTGAGTTCGGCCCGCCGGGAGTAGAGGGACTCGATGTTCGCGGAGGCCTTCGGGTCTGTCCGCGCGGGCAGGTCGCCGATCGTCCTGTTCACCTGGGCCAGCTCGGCGCGCATCCGGTCGCGCTGGTCGAGCAGGGCCTTCGCCTCGGCGTTCGCGGCCTCCTGCATCCGCCGTACATGGTCCGCGACGAAGGCGTCGGCGAGGGCCTTGGCCCGGGCCACGGCCTGGGCCTCGTCGGCGCCCGACACGTCGATCTGGAGCAGGTTGTTGGTCAGACCGGTGCCCCGGTACTCGCGCATGAAGTCTTCGGGTTTCTCGGTGGACTTGAGGGACTTCAGGGCCGCCCCGGCGATCCGGGTGGTCCCCAGCAGTGCCACATCGGTACGGATCAGGGTTCCGGTGTCGTTCGGCTGGTCCTCCTTGTGGGCGACCAGCACCTTGGCCACCGCGGTCGGCGGCGGCGGCAGTACCACCGCGAACGCCCCGCCGGACAGCAGTCCCAGCAGCCCCACCGAGGTCCAGAGGCGGCGCCGCCGGTTCACCGCGACCACCAGCGCCTGGAGGTCCAGCAGCGGAGGCGTGCCCTGCGGTTCCGGGGTCGTACTCGTCGTCACACCGGCTCTCCCGTCGCATGGCCGGGAACCGCGAGCGCCGGGACGGCCCCGGCCGGGGCGTCCCCGGCGGACCGTGCCGCGCGGGCCCGGACCGTACCGGCGACGACGATGCCGACGACCTCGTGACCGCCGTCCGCGCACGCCTCGGCGATACCGGCCAGCTCCCCCGCGGTCCGGGTGCCCGCGCTGAGGACCACCAGGACACCGGACCCGGTCTCCGGGTCGCGGTCGGGCACCATCGGCTGGTCCGCCGAGACCGCGACCACCCGCAGCGCGGGGTCCTCCGGGCCCGGGGAGCCCTCGCCGGGATCGCCGCCGGCTTCGGCGACGAGCTGTCCGGCGGCCCGGCGGGCGATCTCGTCGCCGTCCGGTACGACCACCAGCAGCCGCCGCGGGGCCGGCAGCCGGTCCCGCAGCCGGGCGCACAGCCGCTGGTACCGGATGCGTCTGCTGGCCTCGTCGCCGGAGGTCTGCGGGACCGGTACGTCCCAGCGGGTGTCGACGCCCAGCAGCCGGCGGGCCAGGGACAGCGGGCCCCGGCCGGACGGCCGGTCCGCCGACCGGTCCGCGGGCACGTCGACGGTGCCCAGCAGCGCCGCGCCCAGCGCGGCGGCGATCTCGGGCTCGGTGCGCAGGCGGCGGTCGACCCGGGCGGCGGCCAGATGGGCGACGACCGTGAGCAGGACGGCCAGCAGGGCTCCGGCGGCGATGAGCTGGATCCTGGTGGGCGGTGCCTCGCCCACCGGCCGGGGCGCCGGTCCCATCACGACCATGCCGGCCTTGTTGTTCGCCGATTCGGCCCGCTCCAGTTTCTCCATGGCCTCCTCCAGCGCGGTACTGAGCTTCTGGAGCACGGTGCGGGCCTGCACGCTCTCCACCGACTGCCCGGGGTCGGCGCCCTCGGCCAGCTCGGAGATGCGGCGGTTGGTCTCCACCACCTTCTGCCGCAGTGCGGCGGGGGCCGTGGCGGCGCCGTCGGTGTCGCCGCCCGCGACCCGGGCGGCGAACGCGACGAACTGCTGGGCCAGCTTGTCGGCGAGCTGTTGCGCACCCTCCGGGGTACCGGCCGTGCCCGAGACCTTGATGATGTTCCCGTCGGTGGCCTTGGCGCCGACCCGGTCCCGCAGCCCACCGCCGTCGGCACCCGGCCGGCCGAGCGCGGCGGCCGTCCGGTCGAGCACCGACGAACTGGTAGCTATCTCCACCTGGGTCAGGAGTTCGCGCTGCTCCCAGGCGCCCGGCAGCAGTACCGAAGCCGACGCGGTGTACCGCGGCGGGAACACCACCGACGCGCCGTAACCGGCGAGCGCGCCCACCACCGCGAGAACCGCGAGGAGCCGGCGGCGTCTGCGGAAGATCCGCCCGATCGTGGCCAGGCGTATCGTGTCGTCGCTCAACGCCGCGGCCGCTTCCCGGTCCGGGCCGGGCCGCCCGCCGGCACCGGAGCGCGGTCCCGGCAGGCGGCGTCGTAGGCGGCGAGCAGCGACTTCTGGGAGTTGCTCCAGGACAGCTCCCCGCCGATCCGCTCCTGGCCGACGCGGCCCATCCGGGCGCGCCGCTCCGGGTCGTCCAGGAGCAGCGCGGTCAGCCGGGCGAACTCGGCCTCGTCGTTGGCGGGCGCGTAGACGGCGGCGTCACCGGCGGAGACCCGGGCCTCCCGGAGGTCGAAGGAGACGATCGGGCGTCCCATGGCCATGTACTCCAGGACCTTGTTCATGGTCGACACGTCGTTGAGCGGGTTGAGCGGGTCGGGCGAGAGACAGACGTCCGCGGTGGAGAGGTAGCGCACCAGGTCGGCGTCGGGGATCCGGCCGGTGAACTCCACCTGGTCGGAGAGCCCGAGCCGGCCGGACAGCTCGACCATCGCGTCGAAGGCGTCGCCGGAGCCGACGAACACGGCGTGCCAGTCGGTCCGCCCGATCTCGTCGCGCAGCTTCGCCAGGGCCCGCAGGGCGTAGTCGACACCGTCCTGGGGGCCCATGACGCCCAGGTAGCAGAGCAGATGCGGTTTGCCGCGCTTCAGCTCGGGCTCGGGCGGTACCGGCCGGAACCGTTCGACCGCGGGCGCGCTGCGCACCACGAAGACGTCCTCGGGCCGCCGGCCGCCGCGGCGGATCGCGACGTCCTTGTAGCTCTCGTTGGTGGCGAGCACGATGTCCGCGGCCCGGTAGGTGCGCCGCTCCAGCGCGCATACGGCGCGGTAGAGCAGGTCCCGGCCGCGGTCGAAGCGGGACAGGTACAGCTCGGGCACCAGGTCGTGCTGGTCGAAGACGAACCGCGCGCCGCGCCGCTGGAGGCGGCGGGCGGACAGGAACAGCAGGTCGGGCGGGTTGCAGGCGTGGACCACGTCGACCGGGCCGATCTTGCGGGCCAGCCGGGCCGTGTGCCAGAGGGCCGCTCCGTACTCCTGCAGATAGCCGGCCGGGCCGCCGGTGGCCGCCCGCAGCGGGTAGCGGTGGATCCGCACCCCGTCGATCTCGGCTTCCGGTTCGGTGTCCCGTTTGGTGCCGCGGGGGCAGATGACGTGCACCTCCCAGCCCGCGTCGCGCAGGGTCGTGCACTCCTGCCAGACCCGGCGGTCGAACGGCACCGACAGGTTCTCCACGAGGATCAGTGCGCGGCGGCCCGGCCGGCCTGCGGCCGGGCCGTCGAACGATATGTCACCAGGCAAGGCCCACGTACCCCGGTTCGGTCCGGCGCGCGTCGGCGTCGGGAAGGTGGATGAGGTCGATGATCACCGGGTCGTCGCCGTGGGGCAGCGCCGACAGGACGCCCGGGTCCCTGGTGCCGACGAGGCACACCTCCGCGTGGTCGAGGACCTCGTCGACGGAGTCGGCCAGCAGCTGCGCGAGATGGGGCAGCCGGCCCTCGATGTACTCGCGGTTCGCGCCGAGCAGCCGGGAGAGGCTGACATTGGCGTCGTGGATCCGGAGGTCGTACCCCTTGCCGAAGAGCCGCTCGGCCAGCTCGACGAGCGGGCTCTCGCGGAGGTCGTCGGTACCGGGTTTGAAGGAGAGGCCGAACAGGCCCACCCGGCGTTTTCCGGTGCGTTCGACCAGCTCCACCGCGCGGTCCAGATGCGCGGAGTTGGACGGCAGTACGTTGGCGAGGATCGGCACCGAGACATCGGCCCGCTGTGCCGCGTGGACCAGGCTGCGTAAGTCCTTGGGCAGGCAGGAGCCGCCGAAGGCGAAGCCGGGCCGCAGATAGGCGGGGCTGATGTTCAGCTTGCGGTCGGCCAGGAAGACGTCGATCACCTGGTGCGAGTCGACTCCGAGGGCCCGGCAGACCGCGCCCAGCTCGTTCGCGAAGCCGATCTTGAGACCGTGGAAGGCGTTGTCCGCGTATTTGATCGCCTCGGCGGTGGGGACCGGTACCCGGAACACCTCGCCGGGCAGGCCCTCGTAGAGCGCGGCCACCACATCGCCGCTGGCCGGGTCGAGTTCGCCGATGACGGTCTTGGGCGGGTCGAAGAAGTCCCGCACACTGGTGCCCTCGCGCAGGAACTCGGGGTTGACCGCGACTCCGAAGTCGACTCCGGCGGTACCGCCCGCGGCCTTCTCCAGAATGGGCACCAGCAGGTTCATGCAGGTGCCCGGGAGCATGGTGCTGCGGAATACGACGGTCTGCCGGCCGCCGCCTTCGGCGAGCACCGCGCCGATCTGCTCGGTGACCCGTTCCAGATAGGTGGTGCACAGGCTGCCGTTGGGCTCGGACGGGGTGCCCACACAGATCAGGGACACCTCGCTGCCCATGATCGCTTCCCGGACGTCGTCCGTGGCGCGTAACGCTCCGGTCCGTACGACATCGGCGATCAGCTCGCCGATGCGCTCCTCGACCACGGGCGCCTTGCCGTCGTTGACCAGGTCGACCTTCACCCGGTTCACATCGACGCCGATGACCTCGTGGCCCATGCCGGCCAGGCAGGCGGCCGATACGCAGCCCACGTAGCCGAGCCCGAAAACGCTGATCCTCATGGTGTGTTCCTCCCAGGCAGGCCCTCCGGGCCTGCGGTCCGCGCGCCGTCGAGCCCCTTGCGCCGCGGGAACCGCCGTTCCCCGGCCATCAGTACGCCCCCTGTCCGTGGAGCACCGCGCGCAGCGTCTTCCACAGGATCACCGTGTCCAGGGCGAGCGACCAGTCCTCCACGTACCGCAGGTCCAGCCGGACCGCTTCGTCCCACGGCAGATCGCTGCGTCCGCTGATCTGCCAGAGGCCGGTGAGCCCCGGTTTGACCAGCAGCCTGCGCCGGATGTCCGGGCCGTACGCGGCGGACTCCTCGGGCAGCGGGGGCCGCGGCCCGACGAGCGACATCGATCCGGTGAGTACGTTGAAGAGCTGGGGCAGTTCGTCTATCGAGTACCGGCGCAGCACCGCGCCGACCCGGGTGACCCGGGGATCCCGCCGGAGCTTGAAGAGCAGACCGGCGCCCTCGTTGCGGTCGGCCAGGGCGGCACGTGCCCGGTCGGCCCCGGCGACCATGGTGCGGAACTTCAGGATGGTGAACTCGCGGCCGTCCTTGCCGACCCTGCGCTGGCGGTAGAACGCCCCGCCCCGGCTGTCCAGCAGGACGAGCAGTCCGACGAGGACCATCAGCGGCGCGAAGAGGAGCAGCAGGACCGCCGCGCCCATCCGGTCGACGACCGCCTTGACCACCCGGCGGCCCCCGGTGAAGACCGGCATGCTGACCCGCAGCAGCGGGATCCCGAGCACCGCGTCGATGTGCAGCCGGGGTCCGGCCACTTCCATCAGTACGGGGGCGACGACCATATCGGCGTCGCTGCCTTCGAGGTTCCAGGCGAGCCGTTGCAGCCGCTCCGGTGACCAGTGCGGGTCCGGGGTGATGGCGACGACCCGGTAGCCGTCGCGCCGTACGTGGTCGGCGACGTCCGCCAGCCGGCCGACGACCGGCACCCCGTCCAGCATTCCGCCGTCGGGACCGCGGCCGTCCGTGGTGCAGACCGCGTCCACCCGCCAGCCGAGGTGCGGGAACTTGCGGGCCCGGGTGATCAGATCGCTGACGGTGGCGAGGCTCCCGGCGGCGAGCACCGGTCTCAGGCACCGTCCCTCTTTACGCTGTTTGTGCAGCCAGAGGCGTAGCAGATAGCGCGCCGTCATGGTGACGAGCGCGAGCGCCGGGATCGCGACGAAGATCCAGAGTTTGATGTTGCGGGAGCTGAGGGCTATCCCGCCGAGTGCCAGCAGGACGGCCGCCGCGAACAGCGAGCGGCCGAGCCGGCGGAATTCCTCGGCACCCTGGCCGAGTACGGCCGGTGCCCATGCGCGGCTCACCGCGAGGGCTCCCAGCACCAGCAGTTCGGTCCCGAATGCGAGAATTCCCCACTTCTCGTGCCAGTCTGCCGCGTCGCGGACCCCGAAGAAGTTCCCGATGGCCGCAACCACCAGGGCGGTGGCCACGGTATCGCTGGTGATCACGGTACGCCGGTACCGTTCCTCCCAGTCGATCGCGTGATGGCTGATTGCCCCGTCCGCCAGACGCCCATGCGCCGACGCATACGGGTTGGCTAATCCCCCCTGCTTCACAGAAACCCCCCAGGTCACCATCGCTTCGACGTATTCGCCTCACACGGTTCCTGCCCCCCGGGAGGCCCCCGCCTCCCGTGTCGCGCTGTTCCTCCCCGCGGCAGGCCCCCGCCTCCCGCGCATGACGATCCGGCTGTTTCAGCGCTGTGTGAACACCCCACCCCGGGGCAGCGGGCTCAACCGCCCTGCCGCCCCCACCAGGTGCACGGGAACCCGCCGGAACCCCGGATGCTCCCGGCATCCAGGCCCCCTCCCGGGTTCCGGGAATTGCTCACCCCCACGCACGGCGCCGGGGACGTGACTGCCGGCTGTACAGAGCGCCGGACCAAAAATTCATTATTGTTCGCCTCGTGTCCGAACTGCTGAAGCACGGTCAATCTAGACCATCGGACGGGGGTTGGAGAGGGGATGTGTACAAGTTGTGGTCAACCTTTGAAACCCGGTGCTCCGGCGGATGACCGCCGACGGGTTGCCCGACGGAGAAGACATGCCTGGTGACGATCGAAAACCAGCCGCCCGGCGGCCTTGATGATCATTACCTCCGACCCCCGGTACGGCCCGGAAAAGTTCTTCACACTTCCCCGCCGAATGAGATTTACCTGAAAACAGAAAACACTCTCTTCACAGGTTTAACACCAGCCTGTCGGGCCACAGGGGGAATACCGGCCGGTGGCAGACCGGCCGCCGGGAAACCCCGCCGGCCCCGTGGTGCGCAGGCCGGCGCGGTCCGGTGCGGGCAGGTCCCGGCGGCTCCCGGGGTGAGGATCCGGACAGCGCGGCCCGCCCCGGGGACGGGGCGGGCCGGCGGGGCGGAGCGGGACGTTCCCCGCCGCGGTCTCAGGAGTCCGTGGCCGAGGAGCCTTCGGTCAGCGGCGCATAGGCGTCGGGGCGGCGGGTGGCGAGGAAGGGGAAGAGCTCCAGCCAGTCGCGGCGGGCGTCGAGGTCGAGGTCGGCGACGAGGACGGCGGGTTCGTCGCGCGGGGCCTGGGCGAGGACCCGGCCGTACGGATCGACGATGAAGGAGCTGCCGTAGAAGACCAGACCGCCCTCGGCGCCGATCCGGTTGGGCACGACCATGAAGGTGGCGTTGGCGACGGCGTTGCCCGTGATGACCTTCTGCCAGAGCGGCTGGGTGTCGAAGCCGGGATGGCCGGGCTCGGAGCCGATGGCCGTCGGATAGACGAGGATATCGGCGCCCGCGAGGGAGTAGGCACGGGCCACCTCGGGGAACCACTGGTCCCAGCAGGTCGGCAGCCCGAGGCCCGCCTCGCCGACCCGTACCACCGGGAACGCGTCGGCACCGGCCGGGCCCGGCCGGAACCAGTGGTCCTCGTAGTAGCCGTCGGTGACCGGGATATGCGTCTTGCGGGTCCGCTGGGCGAGAGTGCCGTCCGGGGCCACCAGGATCGCCGTGTTGTAGCCGAGGCCGTCGTCCTCGCCGCCGGGCGCCGGGGCCTTCTCGTAGAGGGAGGCGTGCACGTACACGCCGTGCTCGCGGGCCGCCTCCGCGGCGAAGGTGAAGGTGGGGCCGGTCAGCAGGTCCTCGGGCTCGGCCGGGGCCGCATGGTCGGCCTTCCGTACCACCGCGAAGTACGGCGACAGCGTCAGCTCCTGGAGACACACCACCCGCGCGCCCTCCTCCGCCGCGAGCCGGATGCCTTCGAGGAGCGCGGCGCGGTGCTCGGCGGGATCGTCGTGCCAGCGGTGCTGGACGGCGGCGACCCGGAGCGGCGCGCGGTCGGCGGGGCGGGTGCGGCTGGGGGAAGCGGGCGGGTTGTACGCGGTGATCACACGCATGGGGAATCCAGACGGCAAGGGGCGGACGGACTGCTGGAACGTTCCAGCAATCCGAATCTAAACCCTGCTGGAACGTTCCAGCAAGAGTGGCTCCCAGCGTCTAGACTTCCGATGTGTGACCGCCCGCACCGTGACCCTCCTCGATGTAGCCCGCGCCGCCGGGGTCTCCAAGAGCACCGCCTCCAACGCGCTCCAGGGCTCGGGGCGGATCGCCGAGACCACCCGCGACCATGTCCGGGAGGTCGCCGGACGGCTGGGCTACCGCCCCAACAGCGCCGCCCGCCGGCTCCGCAGCGCCAGCACCGGCGCCGTCGGCCTGCACCTCCCGCAGACCGCGACCCGGCTCGCCTACTACATGAACCTGGCCTTCGGGGCCGTCGCCCGGGCACAGGAGGAGGGGTTCGACGTCGTTCTCCTGGCCCCCGCCACCGGTGACCACGGCCCGCTGGCTTCGCGCGTCGACGGGCTGCTGGTGATGGACCCCGAGGTGGGCGACACCGCCGTGCCCGCCCTGCTCGACGCCGGGGTCCCGGTCGTCACGGGCGAGCGCTATCTGGGCCCCGTACCGGCCCCGAGCGGCGCCGTCGTCTGCGACAACTCCGCATCGCTGACCGCGATCCTCGGCCACCTCCGCGACCGCGGCGCCCGCCGGCCCGCACTGCTCGCCCCCGCCGACACCTCCGCGTGGGCGGCCGCGCTGCACACCACCGCCGCGGACTGGGGACGTACGCACGGCACCCCCGTGACCCTCCGGACGGTCGCCTTCGCGGCCACCCCCCGCGAGACCGCAGCGGCGACCCTCGCCCTGCTCGACGCCGATCCGGACATCGACGCCGTGGTCTGCGCCCCGGACGGCTCGGCCCCGGGCGTCCTGGAGGCGGCCGCCGCCCGGGGCCGCCGGGTCGGTCACGACCTGCTCGTCGCGTCCTGCGTCGACGGCCCCGCCGCGCTCGGCGCGGACCCGCCCGTCACCGCCGTCGACCTGCGCCCCGCGGAGTACGGCCGCGCCTGTGCCGACCTCCTCTGCGATATCCTCGCGGGCCGTACGCCCCCGGACACGGTCCGCAGTCACGACTGGACGCTGGAGACCCGGGCCTCGACGCTGGGGCGGAGTCCCGGCGGGAGCGGCCCCGGAGCGGCCTGACGGGCACCGGTGGCGGTGCCGGTGCCGTACGCCGGATCCGTACGTCCGGTGTCGTACGCCGTACGCCGCACACCGCCGAAGGCACCGCGGCGGGCCCGGGGCCGGTCATCCCCCGGATCACCCGGTCGACGGCGCCCGGGCGATCCGCGGGCCGCGGCACCCCGGCGGCAGCGGGACGGTGCGCTCAGCCGCCACCGGTCACCGTCCCCTGCTCCGTGCCCCTGTCCACTTCCAGGACGCAGTTCCGCAGCTCGTAACTGCCGATGGCTTCGATGAAACCGACCGTCGGCGGGTTCACCATCCGCACTCCGGGCAGGGCGAACAGCCGGCTGAGGAAGATGTCCGACTCCAGCAGCGCGATATGCATGCCCGGACATTTGTGGGGACCGTCGCCGAAGGCCAGCCCCGGTGCCCCCGCGTCCTTCATGGCGCGCCCCGGGCAGAGCCGGTCCGGCCCGGCGCCGACGGTCCGTTCGTCCGTATTGGTGTGCTCGACCAGGATGTCGATCCGGTCCCCGGCCGGGACGGTGAGCGGCTCACCGCCGGGGCCGGGCAGCCCGAGGGGTCCGGTGGTACGGCGGCTGAGACGGCCCACGACCGGTTCGAGCCGGAGGATCTCCCCGAGTACGGCGAGCCTGCCCGGCTCGTCCGCCGCCCGGTAGTGCGCCAGCAGCTCCGCGTCGGAGAACAGATGCCAGGCCGCGGCGCTGATGAACTCCCGGGTGGTGACCATGCCCGCCGCGGCGAAGGTGAGGCACTCGCCGAGGATCTCGGCGTCGGAGCAGCCGTCGTCGATGAGATGGGAGATCAGGTCGTCCCGCCGGGTGCGGCGGCGGGCCCGTACGGCGGGGCGCACATCGCCGAGGTACACCCGCAGCCAGTCGGTGTTCTGCCGCACGGTCCAGTAGATGCCGTGCGGAGTCGTCAGCCCCGGTGTGCCGAACCGCTCGGGGAAGAAACGCTCCAGGCGCTCCTTGATTCCGGGTCTGCTGTCCGTCAGGCCGATGACCGCGCAGGCGACTTCGATCGCGAGATCGAAGCTCAGATCGGAGAGCCGCGCCCGGCCGTCGGCGCGGAGCCGGCCGGTCAGCGACCGGGCGACCCGGACCATCACCTCCCGGTAGTGCTCCTCGACCCGGCGCGGGGTGAAGAACCGCGCGGTCTGGCGGCGATGGTCGCGGTGTTCCGGACCGTCGCGGTAGAGCACGGGCCGCCGGATGCGTTTCGGCAGCTTCGACACCGACTCGACACCGAGCCCGGCCTGCACGGTCGAGGTACTGCGCAGGACGGCGCGCGCCTCCTCGTACCCGCGCACCTCCCACACCCCGTCGGCGCCCCGCCCGACGGGACACCCCGCCGCGTTGCCGCGCTCGATCCTGCGGAAGCCGAACCCGTCGCCGGGCCCGCCCGGTTCACCCGCGTCACGGGGGTCACCGCCCATGGACACACCCTTTCCCCGGGGCCGTGCCGGGGCGGAGCCGCGCCCCGTCCCGCCATGGTGGTCCTTCCCCGTACGGCGGCACGGGATGCGGACTCCGCGGGGGCGGCCGAGGTGCCACCAGTGCCTCCGGTCCGGTTCCGTGGGGCGCTCTCACCACCGCCCCCGGGCTGCTGCTCACCCCGCCCCCGGACCGGGCCGGGCGGCGCCGGGACGCCCCGGGTGCGGACGTACGGGGAGTTCCGCAGCTGACCAGGACCGGCCGTATCCGTATACGAAAGCGAACAACCGTGGCCCCGGACCGGTCGGTCCGGGGCCACGGGGTGACCGGCTCGCGGCGGGGGTCCGCGCCGCCGGCGCCACTCCGCTGCCCGCCCGCTCGCGCGACCGCGGACAGCAGGTCCAGGCCCGTCCGTTCGCCCCGGCTCCGTGCGTCACCGAGGCCGCAGGACGGCGATCCGGTGCGTCAGCCGACCGTGCGCCCGGAGCGCATCAGAGCCCGGGCGCCGAGCCCCACGCCGATCAGCGCCACCACAATGGCCACGACGGAGCCGCCGCGCCCACCCCCGCTCCCGACGCCGCCGTCCGCGCCGGCCAGGGCGACCACGCCGACGACCAGGCCGATCAGCCCCACCGCCACACCGGCGAAGGCTCCGTTCCGTACGTTTCCGGTGCCCTCACGACGGCCGGCGCGCAGGACCCAGACGCCGATCGCCAGGCTGATCAGCGCGGCCGCCAGGGCTGCGACGGACGGGCCCCGTCCGGATCCGCCGTCGCTGTCCCCCTCCGCGACCAGGACGTTCGCGGCCGCCGGCGCGGCCAGCCAGAACCCGGCGGACACGGCGGCTGCGGTGGTGGTGAGCAAGTGGCGGACGGACATCGGGAATCCCTTCGGCTTTCATCACGGGTACGGAGGGAGCGTAGGTATCGACGGGCCCACCGGTCGTCATGCCGGGGTAGTCACCCGGGCTACCGTTCGGGCGGTATCGGACGAGCCGGAGTCTGCTCCCACAGCAGTCGTCTACCGCCGTCGCAGTAACCGGGTGCCGTGCGCTCGGTACCCGGCGTCGCGCGGACGGGCCGGCCGGCCGTCGGGAACGGCGGTCTCCGGAGCCGGGGGATCAAAACAGCGGCAGAACAACGGCCGCTTCTTCGCAGCCCCGGTTCCGATCAATCAAACCCGGGAACCGGATTCCCGGCAATTGACCTGCTCTCGATGCACAACTATGGTCCAGGGCACCGGTTTGCATCACCACGGCCACGGGGGGACCTATTGAATGGACAGGCACATTCTCCGGAGACCGGGCCGGGCGGAGTGACCAGGTTTGCCGTACTGGTCTGCCAGGCACTGCTGATCCTGACATTTCTGGCCGCCGGATCGGCGAAGCTCGCCGGCGCCGAACAAATGGTGGACGCCTTCGATGAAATCGGGGCAGGCCAGTGGCTCCGGTACTTCGTCGGCGTGCTCGAAGTAGCCGGTTCCGTCGGTCTGCTCGTACCGCGCCTTTCGGGTCTCGCCGCCCTGGGGCTTGCCGCCCTGATGGTCGGCGCGGTGATCACCAACATCATCATCAGCGCATTCTCGCTCCTCGCAGTCGTACTGCTCCTGCTCAGCGCCGCCGTCGCCTGGGCGCGACGGGATCGCATCAGGCAGCCGGCCGGCTAGCGGAAGCTCTCCGCCGCGCCTCCCAGGGGTCCGTCCCGCCCCAAGGTCCGGGGCAGGACGGCGAAACCGCCGCCCCGGCCGAAGGCGGGTTTCCCCGGATCCGTGTCACCCCGGATCCGGGGAAATCCCGCTCTCCGCACCCGGTGGGAGAAATTCAGATCCACCCGGCCCTTGAAGCGGCATGTACAGCGGCAATCCTGTTCTCCGCCTTCAGCTTGTGGATGGCGGAGTGAATATGGTTTCTGACGGTTCCGGGGCTCAGATGCATCTCTGATGCGATGACATTGAGCGGACGTCCGCCCTCGGCCGCCTTCAGTATTTCCGCCTCACGGGCCGTCAGCGGGTTCTCTCCGGCGGCCAGCATCTCGGCGACCAGGTGAGGAGGGAAATGCCCTCCTCCCGAATGGACGTGACCGATGACGCCGCGCAGCTCCCGCACGGAGGTGTTCTTGGTGAGAACTCCGCGCACGCCGGCCCGCAGGGCCCGCCGCAGATACCCCGGCCGCAGAGCACTGCTCAGGATCACCACGGGGAACCCGGGCCGTTCCCGGCTCAGCTGTTCGGCGACGTCGAGTCCGCTCATACCCGGCATGCGGATGTCGAGGACGACGAGCTCCGCCCGGTGCTCCGCCACGAGTTCCAGCACCTGGTCGCCCCGGCCCGTGTGGGCGACGACCTCGATATCACCGGACAGCTGAAGGAGTTCCGTCAGGGCCTCTCTGGTGAGAGCTTCCTCCTCGGCCAGGACGACCCTAATGGCCATCCCGCTCCCTCCCGGGGAGGCGTACCGGGGCACCGGTCCCGGAGTACGGGCCGACGGAAGTACAGCGATCGGTCATTGATGAGTCCCCCGCCCATGCTTTCGAGTCGCAGCCGTGACCCTAGCCCCACCGGCCTCAACTCCTCTACCTCCCGTTTCCAGCATCCGAGACTCACGGCGGGGACGGCCCGCACCGGGCCGGCGCGCGACCGCCGGGCGGCGGGTCAGCCGCCGTTGATCTTCCGTTGGACGAACTCGTAGCTGAGGTCGCCGATCCGCGGGGCGTACTGGTGCGAGGCCTCGACGGCAGCCGGGAAGTTCTCACCGGCCCAGATCCTGCTCTCACCGCAGTCCCGGGCGAAGTCCGTCCAGTTGCTCCAGCTCAGTGTCATATCACCGGCCGGTGTGGTTCCCGGTTCCACCAGTGAGGAGCCCTTGGCGAAGGGAGCCCGGATATTGGCCTGGTCGGTGCCTGTGAAGCGCCGTACCTGCTGGGCGAAGGCCAGGCAGAGAGAGGACGTCACGGAAGGGTACTCGGCGTGATCGGCGGCATAGCGGTTGAGATAGCCCTGCCATTCGTTCCCCGTGATGTCGGCGACCGTACCGGCACCCGGGCCGCCCCAGGCGGTGATCTTCCGGTCGCCGTACACGTGCCGGATCGCGCTGACCGGCCGCACCGAGTCAAACTTGCGTTTGAAGTGCCAGGTGGCGATGGTGACATCGACGAAGGCCACGTCGGACGAGGTGATGTAGTGCACCATCTTCTCGATGTCGTACTTTCCGTCCGTGACCACGGGCGTCCCGGCCGTGGTGCCGAAGGTCACCACCTTGTCGTTGAAAAGCTCGGCCATCATCTTCCGGCGGTCGTCCAGGCCGGCCGAAGCCTTCAGGACCGTGTCGGCCTGGCTTTTGTAGGAGCGACGATTCCGATGGTCGCTGCTGCTCGGCGGAGACACCTTGAACTGACTGGGGCTGTTGTAGGAGAAGGGCCGCACACGGCCGTAGTGAGGAGTCGCGAACTGCTGGCCGCGGTAGACGTCGTTGGCGGAGGTCAGATTCGGCTGCCAGCGGGATGGTGAGCGCAGCTCGTCCGCGGTGTTGACCGGCCGGTATCCGCTGTAGTCGGCATAGGGTCGGCGGTTGTACGTACGGCCGCCCGCGTCACCGTCCCGGTTGGAGCCGTCCCCGTCCCGCGCCTTCATGGCGTTCTTGGCGGCGAGAATGCCTATGCCGCTCGGAGTCGTCGGGTCCTCCGCGGTGTTGTTGGGGTCCAGACCTGCGGACTCCATCATTTCGAGCCACCGGGTCCTGTACTGCGGGAGGTACTTGTTGAACGAGGTGAAGGCGGAGTAGATCACCGCGATGTTCTTGTTCCGGATCGTATGCTCCGCCGCGGGCCGGCGGCCGAGATCGGAGAAGATGCCCACAGCCGTCGGATGGTACGGGGCGATGGCGTCGAACCACGGCATCTCGATCAGCATGGCATGGTCGACCGTCAGGGTCACCGAACGTCCGTTGCTCTGGTCCCGCGACACCCGTTGGAACTTGGGATACACGACTCCCACCAAGGCGTTCCCCCGGTCCAGGTCGAACCCCGCGGCCTGTCGCGGTGCCGCGGGCGCCGCGCTCGTCAGCGATCCCACCAGCGCTGCCGCCGTGACCATGGTCACGGCGAAGCCCAAGGGCCGGTTCGGCAGCCCTTTCCCTTTCTTCACCGCATACTCCTTTCGCATAGGTCCCGCTCAGCGAGGAGCGGGAACCGTTCCGGTTGTCCAGGCGCCGATGACTTCGCCGGCCTGGTGGATGTTCAGCCGCGGGTCGCACAGCGAGGTGTAGCGCCGTTCCAGCGCCTCTTCGTCCGGCACGGAACCACCGACGCACTCCGTGACATCGGCCGCCGCCACCTCCAGATGGAGTCCGCCCGCGTACTGCCGGTTCGCCTCCAGGACGTCCCGGAACGCCACCACCTCGGCCATCACATGGGAGAGGTGCCGCGTCTTCAGGCCCGAGCCGCTGGTCGTCGTATTGCCGTGCATGGGGTCGCACAGCCAGACGACCGGGTGGCCCGCGTTCGCCACCCCGCGCACGAGCCGGGGCAGGGTGTCCCGGATCCGGTCCCAGCCCATTCTGGGGATCAGGACGAGACGGCCGGGCTCGCGTTGCGGGTCGAGCGCCGCGCAGACCCGCAGGACATCGTCCGGATCGGCGGCCGGACCGATCTTGCAGCCCACCGGATTGACCACCGAGGACAGCAGGGCGATATGCGCACCGCCGGGTTCACGGGTCCTCTCCCCCGCCCACGGAAAGTGGGTCGAGGACAGATACGCCTCGTCCGCCGCGGGGTCGGTGCGGATCAGACGGGACTCGTAGTCGATCACCAGAGCCTCATGGCTGGACCAGGGCCCTTCCCCGGGAAGGCCGCCGGCCGCGCGGTGCTCCCGCATCGCCGCGTGCACCTCCGCGCCGGCCTGGTAGGCCCAGACCATCCGCCGGGGGTTGGGCAGCCGGGTGAGCGGGGTCGGGATCGCCGAGTTGATCATGTGGCCCCGGAAGGACGGCATCTCCCGTCCCCCGTGGCGTTCGGTCTCCCGCGACCGGGGTTTGGCGAACTGTCCGCCCATCCGGCCGATCCGGACGACGCTCCCGCCGGTGAGTTCGGCGAACCGGTCCGCCAGTGCGTCGATGACCTTCAGTTTCTCCGCCACATGGCGTGGGGTGCATTCGTAGAGGCTCTCGGCGCAGTCGCCGAGTTGCAGGACGAGGGAGCCGGTGTCCGTGAGCCGGGCCAGCGTCCGCCGCAGCGCCCGGACCTCGGCCGGGGAGACCAGGGGAGCCGCCGAGGCCAGCCTGGCGCAGGCGGCCGGGTAGGCGGCGTGGCCGCGCCAGTCCGGCTGCTGGTTCGCCGGCCCGTCCCGGCCGGGCCGGGACCGGGTGGCGGCCGCGGCAGAGGTGGGTTGCTGCATCAGTGCTCCCGTCGGGGTACCGGCCGGACGGAATCCGTACCGGCGGTGGAAGGTCCGCGGCCCGGTCACCCGATGCGCGGGGTGGTCATCCGGCCGGACCGGGGTCCGTCCGCGGCCCCGGCCGCAGCGGCGGCGCCCCGGACCCGCCGGACCACGGCGGCCGGGTCCGCGGGGGGCCGGTCACCCCGCCAGGCGACCTGGTGATCGGGTCTGACCAGGACGAGGTCGCGTTCCCACAGGCGCCGGGCGGCCGCGTCGGTCACCACGGTGTGGGTGACCGGCAGTCCCTGTGCCGCCGCGGCGTCCAGCAGTGGCGACGCCCTGCCGTCACCGGCGAAGTCGACGAGGGTGAAGAACGGGCCCAGGAGGTCGTACAGTGCGGTGCCGTCCCGGAGGAAGAGACTCGGCGGGCGGCTGCCCGGCCGGGTCGTCGGGGTGTACTCCGCGGGGTTGTACGGGGGTTCGGGAGTGCCCTCCGGCCGGATCACGGGGGACTCTTCGTAGCGATAGCCGAACTCGATCCCCCGGTACTCGTTCTCGCCGCGCTCGGCCCGGAGGTAGGCGGCGACGGCTTCGGGGGCGGCGCCGCCGCGGAGGAGTTCACCCGCGCGGAGGTGGACGCCGAGATGCCGGTGCGACGTATGCATATTGCGCAGGCCGACCGGACGGCGCTCCGCCTCGTAGCTGTCGAGCAGTGCGGGCCCGCCGAACCCCCGGACCAGTGCCGCGGTCTTCCAGGCCGCGTCGACCGCGTCGCCGATGCCGGTGTTCATTCCGTACGCACCCGTCGGGAACATCCGGTGGGCGGAGTCCCCGGCGAGCAGGACGCGTCCTTCCCGGTAGCGGTCGGCGATCGCGAAGCCGGGGCGCCAGCGCGAGGTCAGAAGCACTTTGTCGATCTTCAGCTCGGGTGCCACCGTGGCGTGCAGGAACGCCTCCGGGTCGGCGGGCGGGACGGCGAACTCGTCCGGACTCGTACCGTTGACATGGACCGTCCAGGTGTCCACCTCGTCCTGGGCGATGATCACGTATCGGAAGGCGAAGTAGTGCCAGAACGGCCCGTGCCGGTGGAGGGTGCCGAGGTCACGGCTGGTCAAGTGCACCATAAAGGCGCCCGGGAGCCCGGGGACGCCGAAGCCGTCCTCGCCGATGCCGACGGCCTGCCGCACCCGGCCGGACGCGCCGTCGCAGCCGAGCACGTAACGCGATCGCAGCCGGATGTGCTCGCCGGTGGCGGGATCGGCCAGTTCGCTGGTCACCCCGTCGGCGTCCTGGACGAGCGACTCGAACCGCACCCCGCACCGCAGCTCGATATGCGGATCGCGCCGGCAGTGCTCGCGCAGGACCGGCTCCAGCCGGATCTGGGAGATCCGCTGCCCCGGCTCGCGCGGGTGGGAGCCGTCGTCGGAGGCGGCGGCCCGGCGGCGCTGCTCGGCCACCGAAGGCAGCTCCCAGGTCGTGATCGGGTCGCCGCCGAGTCCGGTCGACCAGATCACATCGGCCCGGTGCCCGGGTCCGACCCCGGCGGACCGGATGTCGTCGGCGATGCCGAGCCGGCCGAGCAGTTCCATGCTCCGGGAGTTGACGTAGTCCAGTTTCGGGTGAACGGTCGTACCGGTTTCCCGGTCGACGAGTACGCAGCGAACGCCGTGGCGGGCGAGCTCCAGGGCGGCGACCATGCCGACCGGCCCGGCGCCGACGACCAGAACGGGTACCGATTCCACGATGGGCCCTTCAGCAGGGGTGGGGGGCATGGGTGCGCCCCCCACCGTCCGCGGGTTGGTCAGGGTGCTTCGCCGGACGCCGCACGCGGCCGGCCGGGCTCCGCCGGACCACCGGCGGGCGCTCCCTTGCGGTCCGGTACGACGGCGCCGGTGAGGGCACGGACTTGGATCTCGACGAACGCGGCGTCGTTCCGCTCGCTGCTGGTGACCGTGCCGAGATAACCGAGCAGGAAGGCCACCGGTACCGAGACCAGCCCGACTTCGATGTCGAAGATCTTGAAGTCGGCGTCGGGGAACAGGGCACCGGGATCGCCCGACACTCCGCTGGAGAAGAACGCCATGACCATGGTCACGGCGATCCCTCCGTACACCGACCACATCAGTCCCGCGGTGTTGAAGCGCCGCCAGAAGAGGGCGTAGACCACGGCCGGCAGGACCGCCGCACCCCCGAGGTCGATGGACGTCGGGCTCAGGATGCGGGTCTGCTCGGGCAGGACGGCGATGGCGACGACGATGGCGATACCGCCGAGGATCAGCACATTGCGCCGGACGGCCTTCAGTTCGGCGGCCGGGTCCGGGCGCCTGCCCCGGCCCGCGTTGATGTCCTTGGTGACGGAGGTGACCGCGCTCATCAGCAGGGCCGCGAAGACTCCGGCGACCACCAGCAGGGCGATCGCCCCCAGGCCGCCCACCAGCCACCGGCCGCCCAGCTCGTCCGCCAGCTTGGGCAGGGTGATATCGCGCTGGGGCGGCACGAGGCCGACGTTCTTGGCCCCGAGGATCGATACGGCGCTGAGCCCGATGACGGTCACACAGGCGAAGAAGGCGACGATGACGATCGAAGCCCAGCCTGCCGAGCGACGTGCCGCCCGCCCGTCCGTCACGGCGAAGTTGCGCATGAAGAGGAACGGCATAGCGGCCACGCCGACGACGATGGAGAAGACCTTCGACACATGGATCCATCGGTCCGAGCCCTCTCCGAACACCCGCCCGGGGCCCAGCATCCCGTGCCCGCTCGGATGCGGCACGGCATTGGCCTCGGCGTCGCGGAGCAGGTCGAGAAGGTTCAGCTTGTACTCGGCGAGGACGAGGAGGGTCAGCACCCCAACGACGGCGAGGACCAGGACCGCCTTGACCACGAGCATTCGCGTGACGCCCAGCATTCCGCCCATGAACACACAGAGCACGACGATCAGGCCGACGGTCCCGGCCACCAGTGCCTGTCCCGTCCGGGAGTCGATTTCGAGCATCCGGTCGGAGATCAGACTGATCGAGCCCAGGGTGTAGGTCGCGAACATGGCGCAGACCAGGAGGGTGACCACCGCCGAGGCGATCCGGGCGGGCCGTTCGCGGGCACGCAGGGCAAACAGGTCACCCAGCGTGTGGCCGCCAACATTGCGTACGGGCGAGGCGAAGAGCAGGAGTCCGAGCAGCATGGACACCGTGAAGGACGTCAGCAGGAACACGGCGTCGAAGCCGTTGAGGGCGACGTGCCCGGTGATGATCACGATGTTCGAGTAGATGATGGGGCCGGCGGCCAGTGCGAGACTGTTCGAGCCGGCGCCGATCCTGCGGCCCGCGAGCAGGAAGTCGTCCGAGTCGCGTATGGTGCCGCGGGCCGACTGCACGACGACGAACACCAGGATGGCGAGGGCGACTGCCAGCGGAATGGTGATCGCCGGTTCCGCCCAGGTGTTGACCAGCGGTGGCATCGGCGGCAAGGCCAGGGCCCCGATCATCGGGAGTCTCCTTCCAGGTCCGCCCGGATCCGCTCGCTCAGGGGGTCCAGCCGCTCGCAGGCGTACCGCAGGTACACCACCGGCAGCGCGACCACCAGGGCGAAGGTGAGCAGGACGAACAGCAAGCCCACGGTCACCGGGCCGCCCAGCTCCTGTCTGAAGAACTCGGGTGTGAAGGCGGCGAGCAGGATGGTGAGGAACCACCAGCCCAGAAAGGTGACGCTCGCCCAGAGGGTGAAAGCGTTCGACCGGCGGCGCAGTGCCGTGAACTGAACGCTGTCATATACGGCGGTGTAGGAGCGGCCGTCCGCGGCCGAATCCGTAGTGCCCATGACACCTCCTCCATTGGTGACGTGGTCATGAGTACGTCGTGACGTGGTGGTAGGTACGGCAGTATCGGCTCGCGGTGCCGGCCGAAGCATGGCTCATTCACGGGATCCCGGGACGGCCGGGGAGAGATGGCGTGAGGCGGTGCCGGAACCGCGCGAACGAGGGATGTCCGGCGGGGGCGCGCCGGAGAGACGGTGTCCCGATGACGTCAGTACCGGAGAGCGGCACCTGGACCTACGACGGCTTCACGAGCAGCGCGCCCGACCCCGAACGCTGGCGCATCATGGAGATGCGGGGCACGGACGGCAGTGTGCACCCCTACCGGGACCGCAATGCGCGGGTGCGTACGGGAGACGGGCGGCTGGAACTGACCGTCGACCCGTTCACCCGATTCCATGACACGGACCCCCGGCGGAACAACGCCAAACAGATGTACCGGTCCGTCCGCCGCTTCGCCGTGCCGCCGGGGGGCGAGCTGGCGTTCGAGGTCGTCATGGGCGTGCGGACGCACCGGCAGATCCCGCACGATCTGCTCGATGCCTTCGGTACGGTCAACCTCTTCGACCCGGACACCGGTGTGGTGCTCAACGCCGCCGCGACCAACGACACGGTGTACGCGGTCGTGGAGCGGCTGGTGCTGCCCGGGGTGACGCAGCCCCGTGACCACTACATCCACCGGATCGTGCTGGACGTTCCGACGGAGCCCGGGCAGGAGCACCGCTACCGCGTCTCGTACGGTGCCCGGGACCGCACGGCGCGGTGGTACGTGGACGGGCGGCTGCTCTACTGGGCCGGACTGCCGGTCGCGCCGGGCGGCTTCCACGCGGGCATGGCGCTGTTCTCCGCGCGGGACCTGACCCGTTACACCCGCGCGGAGCGGGAGCACGGGCAGGGCGCAACCGGCTGGTGGCGGCCGTGGCAGATGTCCGCGGCCGTCAGATGAGCAGCTCGCCGCCGTCGATATTCAGGTTCACGGCGTTGACGGCACGGTTCGCCAGCAGAAAGGCGATGGCTTCGGTGCAGTCCTGCATGGTGACGGCCCGCTTCGTCAGCGCGCGGGTCGCCGCGGCCTCCCGGGCGCCGGGTTTGTCGCTCCAGAACGGCGTGTCGGCGACGATGCCCGGGTGCAGGGCATTGACCCGGATCGGTGAGAGCTCCACCGCCAGCGTCCGCACCAGCGCGGCGACGCCGCCGTTGGCCGTGGTCACGGTGGTGGACCCGGGGTAGGGGCGGTGGCTGGCGAGACCGCCGAGCAGGACGGCCGAGCCGTCCTGCGTCATCCGCGGGGCCAGGGCGTGCAGGACTGCCGTATAGCCGACCAGCTTGACCGTGAACAGGCTGGTCGCGGCGGACGGACGGTAGGCGCGGACGGTGTTGTGGTCGCGGTCGAGGGCCGTGAGCACCAGCCAGTCGACCTGTTCCAGGCCGGCCAGCGCGGCGCCGGTCCGTTCCGGGTGGGACAGGTCGAGGGCGAGCCCGCGGGTACGTCCCCCGATCTCGTCGGCCACCGCTTTGGTCCGGTCCTCCGTACGGCCGGTGATGACCACGTCGTGCCCCTGGGCGGCGCAGGTTTGAGCGAAGTGCCGCCCGATTCCCGATGTTCCGCCGATGACGACGACATGTCTGCGATCGGACACTGGTACGTCCCTCTCCGTTGGATGATTCCGGTTCTTCTCCGATCGGCCCGTTACCCGCCGAACCGGTGTTCGGGGGGTAGCGGGCCGCGGGCCGCCCGTGGCTCCAGTGCGGCCAGCACGTCCTCCGTGCACAGCGGTACCGCGCACCGGGCCGCCGCGTAGCGCAGCGCCATGAGGTGGTCGTCGAGCGAGACGTCGCCGAGGGCGTCCGCCACGAGGAAGGGCTGGATATCGCGGCTGAACGCGTCGCAGGCGGTGAGGAGGCAGCCCATATGGGCGTACACGCCGCAGACGAGGAGCTGGTCGCGCCCCGCCGCCCGCAGCCGCTCCTCCAGGTCGCTCCGGTGGAAGGCGCTGTAGCGCCATTTGGTCAGTACGGTGTCACCGGGCTCGGGGGCCACGTCCGCGGCGATACCGCGGTCGGTCTCGTCGGTGCTCATTCCGGGTCCCCAGAGGTCGTGCAGCAGCCCCCGGTCCCGGCGGCTCATACCGCCCGGCTGTGCCGTGTACAGCACCGGCATTCCGGCCGCGCGGGCCGCGCCCAGAACCTTCGCGGTGTGGGCGACCAGTTCGGTCAGCGGCGACCGCCCGGCCGGGAACGGGCGGAGGAAGTACCGCTGCATGTCGTGGACCAGCACGGCGGCCCGGTCCGGGTCCGGCCGCCAGGGCATCGCGGCCTCCGGCAGCTCACCGGGCCCGGGCATCCGGTACGGGTCGATCGGGGACATGGCCATGCTGGGTGCACCTCCTGGTCGCGGCGGGCGGTGTCATACGTGCAGGGCGGCGCCGCCGTCCACGTAGAGGTCGTGCATCGTGATGTGTCCGGCCTGGTCGGATACGAGGTAGGCGACCGCGTCGGCCACGTCCTGCGGCCGGGCCAGCTTCCGGAGGGGAATACCGACGCGGTACTCGGCCTGGGAGCCGTCGATCACCCGTCCCGGGTCGGTGCTCCCCCCGAGCATGGACCGCAGCATGGGGGTGTCGGTCGAGCCGGGCGACACCACGTTGCACCGGATGCCGTGGCCGGACAGCTCCAGCCCCAGGCACCGGGTGAACTGGGCCGACGCGGCCTTGGACGCGGCGTACGCGGCCATCTCGGTGCGGGGCACCCCGGCCGCGTTGGACGCCACCGTCACGATGGCGCCGCCGCGCCGGCGCATCATGCGCCGGGCCACGGCGCGCGACATGTGGAAGACACCGCCCGCGTTCACCGAGAAGGTCTCCTGCCACTGTTGGTCCGACAGTTCGACCACCCGGCCGGTGTGCAGGACACCCGCGGCGTTGACGAGGATGCCGATGGGGCCCAGTTCGTCCTCGACGTGCCGTACGAGCGTCTCGACCGTCTCGCTGTCGCGGACGTCGGCCGGGTAGGCGCGGGCCGATCCGCCGTCCGCCGCGAGCTTCGTCACCACGGTGGCCAGCGCCCCGGCGTTGCGGTCGACCGCGGCGATCCGCGCCCCCGAACCGGCCAGTGCGGCCGCCACGGCCGCCCCGATGCCCTGGGCGGCGCCGGTGACCAGCGCGACCTTCGACTCGATTCCGGTCAGTTGCATCATCAGCTCCTGCGCGTCGTGACGGCTTGTTCCGCGTCGTACCCGAACAGCCACTCGTGCGCGTCCAGGCCCGACGCGGTCCGTACGGTGCTGTCGCGGTGGCGCTGTGCTTCCCCGTCGGCCAGATGGAAGGTTCTCGCGTTCTCCCGCGAGCGGCGCTGGACCGCGGCGGTGCGCGGCAGGCGGATCCGTTCGTACCGGCGCAGGGCCGGGCCCGGGCCGGTCCCTCCCCGGCCGGCCAGACAGAGCGCGAGGACGACGGCGTCCTCGATCGCCTGGTTCGCGCCCTGGGCCTGGAACGGCAGCATCGGGTGGGCCGCGTCGCCGATGACGGTCACGCGTCCGGTGCCGAGCCGGTCGGCGCTCTCCCGGTCGTGCAGGGCCCATTTGCCGATGTCCTCCGCCGCTCCGAACAGACCGGTGACGTCCGGGTGCCAGCCCGTATAGGCGGCGGTGAGTGCCGAGGCATCACCGCGTGCGGTCCAGGACTCCTCTCCCGGGTCCGGGGCGGGGGCGGTCGCGGCGAAGCTCACCAGGCGGCCGGCCGACACCGGGTAGTACACGCAGTGCCGGTCCGGTCCCAGCCACAGCCGCACCCGGGGTTCGGTGAGCAGATGGCGTACGCGTTCGGCGGGTACCAGTCCGCGGTAGACGGTCTGGCCGGAGAACCGCGGCCGGTCGGCCACGATCTGCCGCCTCGCGACGGAACGGATGCCGTCGGCGCCCACGACGAGATCCGCCGCGACCGTCGTACCGTCGGCCAGGTGGAGCCGGGCCTCGCCGGAGTCCTGTGTCACCGCGTCGCACCGGGCGCCGTGGTGCACCCGGTCCGGCGGGACGAGGGAGAGCAGGGCGCTGTGCAGGTCCGCCCGGTGCACGGTGTAGTAGGGCGCTCCGAAGCGGCGCAGGCAGGTCTCTCCCAGCGGGGTGCGCTGCAGCAGCGCGCCGTCGTCCCAGCGGCACATCTCGATGGCCCGCGGGGTGACCGCGAAGGTGCGCAGCCGGTCCCGCAGGCCCAGCCGGCGGAGCAGCCGGGTGGCGTTGGGGGCGAGCTGCACACCCGCACCGGCCTCGGCCGGGCGGCCGGCCTGTTCGTAGAGGTGGCAGTCGATACCGGTCGGGCTCAGCGCCGCGGCGAATGTGAGACCGGCGATTCCGGCTCCGACCACGGCCACACTCAACTGCGGCATGTCGCTCCCTTCAGTAGTAGAGGAGCGCTTTGCCCCAGTCCTCGCCGGGCCCGAAGAGGCTGCGCGGCTTCACCACGTCGGGCAGGTTCGTCAGGGCGTCGTGGGGAATCAGGGAGCCCGGTGGCAGGCCGGTCACTTCGCTGTCGACTCCGTACCCGGACCTGATCGCGGCGGTCAGTTCCGCTTCGGCGGCCGCCCGGTGCTCCTCCGGCACCTCGATCTCGACCCGCAGCAGCGCCGGTTCCGCCCTGGCCCGCCAGAACATCACCCGGTAGAAGTCCGGGAGTGAGAAGACGAGTTCTTCGAGTCCGTGCTGGGTGATGGTCGCGCCCCCGGTCCGGTGGCCGAAGGCCGCCCTGCCGAGGACCCGCACGGTGGGCAGGTTCCAGCCGCAGTCGCAGTCGTCGTACGAGACGGACACCTGGTCCTCGAGGTTGTAGCGCAGCAGCGGCATCGCCTCGCGGAACAGCGGGGTGACCACCAGCAGGCCCTCGCCCTCCTCGCGGACGGTGCCGGATTCCGGGTCGTACACCTCGAACAGCGCGCGGTCGGCCCAGAGGTGCATCCGGCCCCGCGGGCACTCCCCGGCGAGGCTTCCGGTCTCGGTGGAGCCGTACTCCTCGATCACCGGTACCCCCCACAGCCTGCTGATCCGGCGGCGGCGGGCCGGGGTGAGGGGTTCCCCTCCCACGAACAGCGCGCGCAGTGCCGGGAAGTCCTCGTCGGGCCGGTAACCGGCCGCGGCGGCCGCGGCGGCCCAGATCAGGCATTCGGTCGGTACCGACCAGGTCAGCGTGGTGCCGAGGTCGTGCATGACGCGCACCACCCGGGCGTACGGCATCGCCAGCGACCGGTTGTCGCCGGGCACCACGGTGGCCCCGCGCAGCCGGCCGGCGGCGTGGGCGAGATGTCCGGTCAGCAGCAGCGCGTAGGGGGTGCGTACCAGGAGGACGTCCGCGGGGGAGATCCCGATCCACTTGCGGGCGAACCGCTCGGAGAGATCGTGCCAGTCCTCGGCCGTGTAGTACGAGGGCGTCGGCCGGCCCGCGGTGCCGCTCGATTCGTGGTAGGTGGCGAGCCGTTCCTTCGGCACGGCGAGCATCCCGAAGGGGTAGTTGTCGCGGAGGTCCTGTTTGGTCGTCAGCGGCAGACCGGCCAGGTCGGCGGCGGTCGCCGGAAGGGACGCCGGGTTCAGCCGGTCCCGGTAGAAGGGCGAGCGGGCCGCCCAGGCGACGGTCTGCCGCAGCTGCTTCTCCTGGACGAGCCGCAGATCCTCCGGTCCGTGCCACTGACCGGATACGGGCATGCCGGACATCGGGTGCTTCACCGCTGTGCCTCTCCTAACAGTCCGTGGGCGTTGTCCCAGGCGATCTGCCGCCACTCGCCGGGCGACGGGCGCAGCGCCCGGAACTTGGCCAGTTCGACGGACGGGTGCTGAAGCGGGTACTCGGAGCCGAACACCACCCGCCCGGCGCCGAGTCGGCTCAGGGCGGCGGCCGCCACGGAGGTGTACCCCCCGGACGTCTCCAGCAGGATGTTGGGTTCGTCCTGGATCAGGGTGAGGGCGTAGAAGTCGATATTGCCGATTCCGCTGTGGCCGAGTACGAAGCGCGCCGACGGGAAGCGGCGGGCCAGGGCGACCAGGTCGGCCACGCCCGAACCGGGGCGGTCCAGGCAGACCACGTACACCGGGTGACCGGACTCGGCGGCCGTGCCGACGAGTCCGGCGACCCTGGGGTCGGTGAGGCCGACGCCGTGGACCGCGGGCGATATCTCCAGGCCGCGGAAGTCCGCGGCCCTGGACCGGTAGACCGCGGCCGGGCGGTGCGGGTTGGCGAAGAAGAAGGGCACGAGCCGGCCGCCGGCCGCCCGGCAGGCGTCCAGCACCGCGTCGTTGTCGGCGTCGCTCTCGATATGGCCGCCCTCGACGAGCTGGCGGGAGAGCCGGTCCAGGCCGATGGTGCCGCCCGCACACACCACGGCTTTCGCGATACCGCAGTCGTCCAGTGCCGACAGCAGCCGCTCGCCGCTTCCCGGTCCGGGCACCAGGCGTACATGGAAGTCCAGCACGGGCTGTACGGCGGCGGGCACCGGCGCCGCCCCGTCGTGGTCCCGGCTCACTTCTCGATGCAGAACTCGTCGATCGGGTAGCCGACGTGCCGCTGCTCGACCGGGAGGCAGCCGAGTACCGTGGTCCCCGGCGTCAGGTCGGTCACGTTCAGGACCGTGCCGCCCGGGCCCAGCACCCGGACGTGCCAGTCGTCCTGGACGATGAGGTTGACCTTCACCCCCGAGGCCGATACCGCGTCGACGGCGAGCAGCGGACGTGTTTCGATCTTGACCCTGCCGACGGTGACGATCCGGGACCTCCCCCGGGCGTCGACGGCGAGCACCCGGCTGCCGGAGACGAGTTCGCTGAGGTAGTTGGTGCGTCCCTCCGCGGACAGGGTGTACGAGTGCAGCGCGCCGGCGTTGACCCGGAACGGGCGGGTCGGCATGTACGGGAGCGGATGGGTCTCGCTGCAGCAGAGGATCATGCCGGTGGAGTGCGAGCCGACGAGGATCCCCTCGTCGAGACCGAAGTTGGTGCAGGTGTCCACGCAGGCACGTTCGCCCATGCCCACCCGCCGGATCCCGGTCACCTCCAGCTCCACCAGCGGTACGTCCGCCGCCGTACCGACCGCGGCGGTCCTCAGCGCGGTCGCCTCGCCGGGCACCCGGGGGGCGAGCATCACCCCGTCGGAACCGTGTTCGAGTACGCCGAACACGATCCCGGCCTCCTCGACATCCGCCACCTGGGTGACGATGCTGCCGTCCGCCCCGGCCGCGGCGGCCAGCACGATCTCCAGCGGGATCTTCGTGGGGTCCCGGAAGTACAGCAGACTCCACTTCTCCAGCCGCGCCGAACGGCAGGCCTCGTCGAGGCTCTCGGCGTCCCTGATCTCCACATAGCGGCCGAACTCCACCTCCGGGTGGAGCTCGGCCAGCGCGGCGGGCTCCCCGTGGCGCGCCGGGTCCACGATCACGAGATCGGCCGGCTCCAGCTTCTCCGGCAACGGCGCGTCCTGCGGGAACAGCACCTTCTTCACGGTCGGCGGCAGCGGCTCCAGGTCCGCCGGGTCGGCCGCCACAACGGCGTCCACCCTCTGGTGGACCGCCTCCTCGACGATGGCTTCCCTGGCCCCGTCGATACCGCGGATGTCCAGCCAGCACAGCTTCACAGGTCTCTCCTCAGCGGAAGGTGGGAGGGGGGGTTGGGAGGGGGTCAGGACATCAGGGCGAGACGGCCGTTGGCCGGGTCCTGGTCCGGGAGGTGCGGCGATGCGTGTACGAGCCGGGCGACGGCACCGGCCATCCAGCCGGGCTCGTCGGCCTGGAAGACATTCCGTCCCATGGCCACTCCGGCGGCCCCGCCGCGGAGCGCGTCGGCGACCTGGGCCAGTACCGCGTCGGTCTCGGCCCGGTGCGCGCCGCCCGCGACGATGACCGGGATCGGGCAGGCCCGCACCACATCGGCCATCTGCTCGGGGGTGCCCACATAGTCGGTTTTGACGATGTCGGCGCCGAGGTCGGCGGCCAGCGAGGCGGCGTGCGCCACCAGCTCGGGGGCGCGCGCGTCCCCGACCCGGGGTCCGCGGGCGTACACCATGGCGAGCAGCGGAACGTTCCAGCGGTCGCATTCGTCCGCGACGCCCGCCAGATCGGCGATCTGCCGCGCTTCCTGCCGCGACCCCAGATTGACATGAACGCTCACCGCGTCGGCGCCGAGCCGCAGCGCCTCCTCGACATGCGAGACCAGATACTTCGCGTCCGGGTCGGGGGCGTGTCTCGTGCTGGCGTTCAGATGCAGGATCAGCGACATCTCGGCGAACCGGTCGTGGTCGATATGACGGAGACTGCCCTTGTGCAGGACCATCGCGTCGACACCGGTCCCGGACAACTCCCCGACCAGGGAGTTCAGATCGGCGGGGCGCAGCGGGCCGTCGGTGACGGAGTGGTCCAGCGGGACCACGAACAGGCGCCGGTCACCGCGCCGGAACAGGCGTCGCAGACGAAGGCTCCGGGCGAACGAGGCGTTGTGCACAACCACTGTCTCCTGCCTCTCATACGGTGGCGGGGCAATCGGATGCCGCGGGACCGGTGCCGGTCCGCGGGGTCCGGCCGAGGCCGAACTCGCGGTGCAGGACCTCGACGGCATCGGCGGTGCGTTCCCGCGGCACGATGACGGAGAGCCGCATCTGCGATGTGGAGATCCAGGTCGTCGGGATCGCGGCCGCGGCGAGCGCCGCCATCAGCCTGGCCGTGTACTCCGGCCGGCTGAGCAGGCCCATGCCGACCACCGAGACCTTGCCGACGTTCTCGTCGATATGCACTCCCCCGCCGTGGGCGGTCGCCGTCTCGTGAAGCGCGGCCCGCGCCGAGTCGGCCTGGCTGCGCCGGATGGTGAAGCCCATCCGGAACTCGCTCTCGTACGGCCCGGACCTGGCCACCAGGTCCACGGCCGTCCCCTGGGCGGCCAGTACGCCGAAGACGTCGGGAGCCAGGTCCCGGCGGCTGTCCCGGCAGTGGACGAGCACCCGGGCGACATCGGTGTCGTGGGTCACCGCCACCACGGCCCGCCGGGTCTCCAGCGGCCGGTCGTCCGGCCGGTCGGCGACCGTCGTCCCGGGTGCCTGCGACGAAGCGTTGCGGACGTGCACGTCGACCCCTTCCATGGCGGCCAGCTCGATGCACCGGGTGTGCAGGACCTTCGCCCCCGAGAACGCCATCTCGGCCATGACACCGGGTGCGACCCGGGGCAGCAGGCGCGCCGCGGGCAGCAGCCGGGGGTCGGCCGTGAACACCCCGTCCACATCCGTGTAGATCTCGCAGGCCGAGGCACCCAGCCGGGCCGCGAGCGCCACGGCCGTCGTATCGGAACCGCCCCGGCCGAGGGTGACGACGTCCCCGGCCCGGTCGATCCCCTGGAATCCGGTGACCACGGCGACCCGGCCGCCGTCGAGTGCCTCCCGGACCCGGCGGGCCCCGATTCCGGAGATGAGCGCCTCGCCGTGCCGGTCGGTCGCCTCGATCCCGGCCTGCCGGCCGGTGAGCGAAACCGCCGGCACACCCAGCCCGTCCAGGGTGAGGGCCATCAGCGCCGCCGACTCGTTCTCACCGACGGCCAGCAGCTGGTCCAGTTCCCGCGACGGGGAGCCGGAGCCGATATCGGCCGCCAGCCGGAGCAGCTCGTCGGTCCTGCCGCCTCTCGCGGACACCACCACGGCCACCGCCGGCCCGGTTCTCCGCGCCGCCGCGACCCGGAGGGCCGCGCGCCGGACGCAGTCGAGCGTCCGCAAAGAGGTGCCGCCGTATTTCTGGACCAGCACTTCCACAGCTTTTTCACCGCCCTCGTCGAATCGGTATGCCGACGACAGTAATCGCGGAGTGCCGGGGGGCCCACTACCTGCCCGAGTAGTGCGCTCCTGTTCAGGAGTTCACGCCATACCGGCGGACCGCTACCTGAAATTTACGATGGCGGCTTTACGTTATGGTGCGCCCGCTTACGCCTCCCCAATATCGAGAGGGGTCATTTGATCTCACGCGAAGGGGAGCACTATGGACGGGACGGATACGGACACGGCCGCCCCTTTGGGTCCGCTCAGCAGTCTCGGTGCGAACGGGCGGGCATTCGCCCTTCTCCACCGGCCGGGCTCGGTACCGGACGCGCCCGTGGAGATACTGACCGGCGAGATCGGCAGCCATCGCAGCCTTGCCGAACTGCCGCTGGCCGACCGGCCCCCGGGCCAGGAGGGGCACGAACTGCTGGTGGCGATTCCGTACCGGCAGATCACCGAGCGCGGCTTCGTGTGCCGGGACGATCACGCCCCTCTGCTCGCCATGCGGGTGGACCATCGCACCGTGCTCGGCCGGGACCAGGTCCTGGCCGGACTGCCCGAGGTGGAAGTACGCGCCTCCGGAGCCGGATTCGACCTCGGCGACGAGGATTACGCCGCGATCGTGGAGCGGGTGCTGCGGGACGAAATCGGACAGGGCGCGGGGTCGAACTTCGTCATCAGGCGTTCCTTTACCGCGCGGCTCGACGACTACTCGCTCCGCACGGTACTCGCGGTCTACCGCCGGCTGCTGACCGGCGAACTCGGTTCGTACTGGACGTTCCTGTTCCACACCGGGGAGGGGACGTTCATCGGCGCCTCCCCGGAACGGCACGTCAGCGTGGCCGGCCGCATGGTTTCGATGAACCCCATCAGCGGCACCTACCGCCACCCGGCCGCCGGGCCGGATCCGGCGGGGCTCCTGGCGTTCCTCAACGACCCGAAGGAGGCGAACGAACTCTGCATGGTCGTCGACGAGGAGTTGAAGATGATGGCCCGCGTCTGCGCCACGGGCGGCCGGGTGCACGGTCCGTACCTCAAGGAGATGGCGCGCCTGACCCACTCCGAGTACGTCCTGACCGGCGAGAGCGAACTCGATGTGCGCGAGGTACTGCGGGAGACCCTGCTCGCGCCGACCGTCACCGGCAGCCCGCTGGAGAACGCCTTCCGGGTGGTCCGCCGTCATGAACCGACGGGCCGCGGCTACTACGGCGGGGTGCTCGCGCTGATCGGCCACGATGCCTCGGGCGGCCGTACTCTCGACTCGACGATCATGATCCGCACCGCCGAGGTCGACGACGACGGCCTGCTCCGCCTGGGCGTCGGCGCCACCCTCGTCCGCGACTCCGACCCCCGGTCCGAGGTGGCCGAGACCCGGGCCAAGGCCGCGGGCGTACTCCAGGCCTTCGGCCTCTCGCCGGACGGCACCCCCACGGCCGGCCGCCGGGAGACCCCGGTGCCACCGCACACCCCGGCGGCCTCCGAACACCCCCTGGTGCGCCGGGCGCTGCGGTCCCGGAACACCACGCTGTCACGGTTCTGGTTCGACGGGACACCCCAGGGCGTACCGGAGCCGGCGCTCAGGGGGACCCGGGTGCTGATCGTCGACAACGAGGACGACTTCACCGGCATGCTGGACCTCCAGCTCCGCTCCCTCGGCCTGCGGACCGTCGTCGCACGATCCGGCCGGCCCCGGCCGGAGGACGGCTTCGGCCTCGTCGTGGTGGGCCCCGGCCCGGGAGACCCCAGGGACACGTCGGATCCGCGGATCGCCGCCCTCGGATCGCTCACCCGTGATCTGCTCGCCGGGGACGTGCCGTTCCTCTCGGTCTGCCTGGGGCACCAGGTGCTCGCCCTCGAACTGGGCCTCGGCATCGTACGGCGCCGGGTCCCCAACCAGGGCGTGCAGAAGCCGGTCCGGCTGTTCGGCCGCGGCGAACTGGTCGGCTTCTACAACACCTACGAGGCCCGTGCCGGGCACGACTTCCTCCCCGGCAGCGGAGACCGCAAGCCCGTCGACATCGTCCGGAACCCCCGGACCGGGGAGGTGCACGCCCTGCGCGGAGCGGGGTTCCGGTCGGTCCAGTTCCATCTCGAATCCGTCCTCACCCGGCACGGCCCACGGATCCTCGGCATGCTGCTCACCTCGCTGCTGACGGAGACGGGGGAGCGCGCGGCTCCCGCCGCCCCCGCGGGAGAACGCTGCGGATGAGCGGAGACACCGGACGGCGCCCCGGCGGGACCGGCCGCGCATCCCCTCCGGTGGTGGTCGTGTCCCGCCGCGCGAAATCCCCGGAACTACTGTGCGGGCAGTAGTCGAAGGCTCCTCCACGAGAGGGATCCGCGGCCGCCGCACCCCCGCTAGGGTGCGGATATGAGCAGAGGACTGCCCCAGGTCTGGGCCCTGGTCAAGGACTGGGTGATCGCGGTCGGCATGGCGGTGGCCCTGGTGATCGCCGCGTGGTCCGGCGACCGGCCCTCCACCGATCTCGGCTTACTGGGCTATGCGCTGGTGGCCGCGAGCGGCCTCGCGCTCGCCGCGGCACGGCGCGCTCCCGTCACGGTGCTGATCGTCACCGGGCTCTGCGTGGCGGGATACAACGCGCTGGGATTCGAAGTGGCCGCGGTCGCCTATCTGTTCGCCGCCTACACGGCCGTCCGCTCGGGCCACGGCCCGGCCACCGTGGCGGTATCCGTGGTGCTGCTGCTCGGTCTGCCCTTCGCTGTAATGGCCTCCTCCGTGGACGGGCCTACGGGAGACGCCTTCGCGCAGGCCCGGCGGGTGCTCGAACTGGCCTGGCTGATCGCGGCCGGGGCCGCCGGGGAGGCCTTGCGGCAGGCCGAACGGAGAGCGGACGAGGCCGAACGCACCCGGGAGGAGACCGCCCGGCTGCGGGCAACCGAGGAGCGACTGCACATCGCCCGTGAACTCCACGACTCGCTCACCCACCAGATCTCCATCGTGAAGGTGCAGGCGGAGGTCGCCGTCCATCTGGCGCGCAAGCGCGGCGAGCAGGTACCGGAGTCGCTGCTGGCGATCCAGGAGGCGGGCCGTGAAGCGACCCGGGAGCTGCGCGCCACCCTGGAGACGCTGCGCGACGACACCAAGTCCCCGTCGTACGGTCTCGACAAGGTGCACGAACTGGTGCAGCGGGCCCATGGGATCGGTCTGCGCACGACGCTGACCATCGAGGGGATGCGCCAGGAAGTGCCGGACGCAGTCGACCGGACCGCCTACCGCATCGTCCAGGAGTCGCTCACGAACGTCGCCCGGCACGCGGCCGCCGCTTCCGCCTCGGTCCGGATCGACTACCGCCCCGACGCCCTCGCCATCCGGGTCGACGACGACGGTACGGCCACCCCCGGCTCCGTATCCGTCCCCGGCGTCGGGCTGCTGGGCATGCGGGAGCGGGTCAACGCGCTCGGCGGCCGACTGCTGGCCGAGCCCCGTACCGAGGGCGGATTCACCGTCCAGGCCGAGCTTCCGGTGGCGCGGATCTCATGATCAGGGTCCTGCTGATAGACGACCAGCCCCTGCTGCGCAGCGGCTTCCGCGCCCTGCTCGACGCCGAGGACGATATCGATGTGGTGGCCGAGGCGGGCAACGGCAGGGAGGGTCTGGCGCTCGCCAGGCAGCATCTGCCCGATATCGCGCTCGTCGATATCCAGATGCCCGTCATGGACGGGATCGAGACGACCCGGCGGATCGCGGCCGATCCGGCCCTGGCCGGGGTGCACGTGGTCATCCTGACCAACTACGGCCTCGACGAGTACGTGTTCGACGCCCTGCGGGCCGGCGCCGCCGGATTCCTGGTCAAGGACATCGAGCCGGAGGACCTTCTGCACTCCGTGCATGTGGCGGCGCGCGGGGACGCACTGCTCGCACCGTCCATCACCCGCATGCTGATCAGCCAGTACGTCGCCCGGCCGCTCGGTGTAGAGGTCGGCGCGGGACTGGAGGAGCTGACCAACCGGGAACGGGAGTCGGTCGCCCTGGCCGCGCAGGGACTCTCGAACGACGAGATCGCCGGCCGGATGGTGATCAGCCCGCTGACCGCCAAGACCCATCTCAACCGGGCCATGATCAAACTCCGGGCCCGGGACCGGGCCCAGCTCGTGATCATCGCGTACGAGTCCGGCCTGGTGGTGCCGCGGGGGCGCTGACACCCGCGGGTCTCCGGTGTCCGCCGCCGGGCGGCGGCGGACACCGGAGACCACGGGGCGGCCTCAGATGAAGTCCATCGCCCCGGCCCGCCATCTGTCGTGCAGCTCGATCTTGTAGTACTCGCCGCCGGGCGCCAGCGCCGCTCCGTAGACGAACTTCCGTTCGGCGCCGCCGTACGGGAAACCCCTGACGAACCTCTCGATCCCCGGGTCGATCCGGACCGGGAGCGTATCCGGGTCGGTGGTCGTCACCGCGAAGCAGAGCCGCTCGATTCCCGGCGACTCCCAGCTCAGCGTGGCGTACAGCCCGAAGGCCTCCCGGCCCAGCCGGAGCATGTCCTCACTCGGCCGGGCCAGACCCAGTTCGCGGGACATCTCCACCATCGTCTCCGGCGCGAAGCACTCGGCGGGTACCTCGTTGAAATAGACGTTCACGGTCCGGTGCGCGTAGTCGACCCCGATCACTCCCACCCGGTCCGCCAGACCGTGCCGGGCGAAGAACGCGCTGTTCGCCGCCAGTGCGGGCGGCATACCGGGAAGGGCCGCGAGTCCCGGCAGTTCCTGCAGACCGTCCGGGGTGAAGAAGGCGTAGATCTTCTTGAATCCGCCGACGACTCCGAAGTCGATCCCGTAGGTGTCCACGGGGAACCCGTCCCGCAGCTCATGGAGCAGGGTGTCGACCGGCCGGCCCGTCTCGGCGAGGAGCCCGCCGGACAGGGCCCTGGCATACGGGTCCCGTTCCTCCGGATGCACCGTGAACCGGCAGTCCAGCTCCCCCGTATGACGCCTGCCGGTCGCCATCCGGTAGGCGACCACGGTCGACTCGTGCGCGAAGGTCTCGCGATAGGTGTCCAGGACCGGCAGCATCCGGTCCTGCGCACAGGTGACGTCCAGCAGCCGGGCAGCCTTCTCGATGACCGCACAGACGGCCGCCACCTCGGCGTTTCCGCTCATCTCTCCTCCAGGGTTCTGCCGCCGGGCTCGGGCGGTTTCCGCAGGCGTCCGCGCCGGCGGGGGTGCGGACGGGGCCGGGGCGCGCCCGGCTATCGCGGTTCGTAGATCCGCCGGTGGCCGAAGACTCCCGCCAGCCGGTACGGGCCGGTCGTCTCCCTCGGTGCGGGGTGTTCGCCGCCGTCGGCGGGGAAGGAGAAGGCGTGGAGTTCGCGGTACCGGGTGAAGTCGACCGTACGCCGCCGGGCGATCGCCTCGCGGTGAAGGTCGGATCGGAGGTGGGACCGGTATCCCGGCACGACGGTACCGGCGAAGAACTCGGCGACGCTGCCGGATCCGTAGCTCAGGAATCCGACGGCCCGGCCCGCCAGGTCACCGGCGCTGTCGAGCAGGGCGGCCAGCCCGATGTACATCGACGCGGTGTAGCTGTTCCCGATCTCCTCGTTGTAGGCCGTGGTACGGCCGACGGCCCGGTCGATCAGGTCCTCGCCGGACTCCTGCCCATGGCTGCGAAGCAGATGCCGATGGGCCTTGTGCGCCATCCTGGTGAACGGCTGGTGGTAGCAGAAGGCCCGGAAGTCGCCGAGCGCCCGGCCGCCCCGCTCCGTGTAGTCCTTCCAGGCCCCTTCCGCCGCCTGCAGATAGGCGGAGACCGACTCCTGGCCGTCGACGAGGGCGGTGGTGCGGTAGTTCGGCCGCCAGAAGTCCATGATGTCGGCGGTGAACACACCGGTCGGCTCCTCCAGGCGGACCAGGGCAGGATCCGCGCCCACCAGCATGGCCACCGCGGCGGCGCCCTGGGTCGCCTCGCCCGGCTCGTCCACCTCGTACCGGGAGACGTCGCTGGCTATCACGAGGACCTGCTGCGCGGGGTCCTGGCGGACGAGGGCGGCGGCGAACTGCAGCGCCGCGGTCCCGGCGTAACAGGCCTGTTTCAGCTCCACCACCCGGGTGGCCGAGTCCATGCCCAGCAGGGAGTGGACGTAGATCCCAGCCGCTTTCGCCTGGTCGACGGACGACTCCGTCGCGAAGACGATCGTCCGGATCCGGCCGGAACCCGCCCGTGCGACGACGGGGGCGGCCGCGGCGGCGGCCATGGTGACGATGTCCTCGTCGGCGGCCGGCACGCTCATCGACCGCTGGCCTATTCCGGCGTGATACTTGCCGATGTCGGTTCCGTTGTGGGCGGCCAGAGTGGCGTGGGTCAGGGCGAACTGGGTCGTGGAGAAGGAAAGGTCGTGAATTCCGACGGCGGGATCCCCCGGCATCGCTAGCCTCCGAGCTTCGTAGTCGCGTTCCTGCGCTCCAGCCGGACATGCGCCCGCATCAGCTCACCGGGGTTCGTCTGCGCCGCCAGCAGCGAGAGTTCGCCGCACAGCACCGCCGCGGCCGCGATGACCGCGAGCCGGCGCGCGTTCTCCCCGGGTTCCCGGGGCTCCCGGCAGCCGAGCCGCCGCAGGTTCTCCTCCACGAAGCCGAGCCCCTTGCCGTTGCCGACCGTTCCCACGATCAGGTTGGGCAGGGTGCAGGAGAAGTAGAGGTCCCCGTCCCGGTCCTCGGCGACGGTCACCCCCTGCGAACCCTCGATGATGTTGGCCGCGTCCTGGCCCGTCGCAAGGTAGAAGCCGAGCAGCATATTGGCGTAGTGCGCGTTGGCCGACCGGATGCCGCCGGCGAGCAGGGTGCCGATCAGGTTCTTGCGTACGTTCAGTTCGGCTATCGCGGCGGCCGAGGTGTGCAGCACGTCCCGGACGATGTCCGCCGGCACCAGGATCTCGGTGACCACGTTCTTGCCGCGGCCGAGGATGCCGTTGATCGCGGTCGCCTTCTTGTCGGTGCAGTAGTTTCCCGAGATCGACCCGTACGAGACCCCCGGCACCGTGTCCAGGATGCGGCTCAGCAACGCGTCCGCGGCCAGGGTGGCCATGTTGTGCCCGGAGGCGTCGCCGGTGGCGAACTCGAACCGCAGAAACAGCAGATTGCCCGTGACCTCGTGACGGAAGCCGATCAGTTCGGTGAACCTGCCGCAGGCCCGGGCGACCTCGCGCAGTTCACCGAGCCGCGCGTCCACCTCCAGGGCCGCGAGATACGCGGTCTCCGCGTCGGCCGCGGTCACCAGTACCGAGCGGGTCATCCGCTCGTCGACCAGGGTGGCGGTGATTCCCCGTTCGACCAGCATGGAGACCTTCGCGCCGCGGCCGACGGACGGCCAGAGCGGCGACTCGTAGGTGGCCAGCGGGACTTCGGTTTCGGTGGTCGCCACATTGCCCCGGATCCTCAGGGGCCCCACCCACTTCAGGGGTACGCCGGCAATCGCCTGCGGATCGTTCATCCGGTGCCTCCCGGCTCGTCGTCCGTGGTGCTGGGGGAAAGTGACGGTCCGCCGGAGGAAGGAGACCGTCCGCCGGGGGAACGGGACCGTCCGGCCAGCCGCCGGAGATCGATGCCCCGGTCGGTGCAGAACGCCCGCAGGTCGCCGCGGACCAGTACGTCGCACCGGGTCAGTCCGGCCGGGGTCCGCGCGCCCAGGACGGTCATCAGGGCCCTCAGCTGGTCGAGCCATACGGTGATCCGCCGGACCAGGGCGGGTACCCCGCCGTCGAGAACGGTCCTGAGGAACCCTCCGGAGGCCCCGACGGCGACGGCACCCAGCGCCAGGGCCCGCGCCATGTCGAGCGGGTTGCGCACCCCGCCGGAGCCCAGGACCGGAAGTCCGGCGTCCAGGCAGTCCAGCAGACAGGCGGGAGTGGACTGGCCCCAGCCGTCGAGATAGGAGTACGTCGCATGGTCGCGCCGGCCGTTCTCGATCACCGCGAAGTTCGTGCCGCCGCGGCCCGCCACGTCCGCCGCGCGCACCCCCAGGTCCCGCAGGCCCGCCACGGTCTCCCGGCTCAGCCCGAAACCGACCTCCTTGACGATCACCGGAACGTCCACCCCGTTCGCGATCTTCTCGATCCGGGGCGCCCAGTGGGAGAACGACCGGTCGCCCTCCGGCATCACCGTCTCCTGGACGGCGTTGAGGTGGATCTGGAGGGCGTCCGCCCGCAGCAGGTCCACGGCCCGCCGGGCGTCCGCCACGGAGGTGTTCGCGTTGATGTTGGCCATGACGAATCCGTCCGGGTTCTCCCGGCGCATCACGCTGAAGGTGCCGGCCACGGACGCGTCGGCGAAGTAGGCGCTCATGGAGCCGGTCGCGATGGCGACACCGGTCTCCCGGGCGGCGATCGCCAGATCCCGGTTGATGGCGCCGGTACGCGCGCTGCCGCCGGTCATCGCGTTGATGTACAGCGGTGCGGCCCATTCGACGCCGCCGAACCGGGTGGTCAGCGAGGTGTCCGGCCGGTCTGCCCCGGCCAGCGCGTGATGGACGAAGGTCACATCGTCGAACTGGTTGTAGCCGCCCGGGCGGCTCTGTTGTTCGGCCGCCAGCCGAACATGGTCGTCCTTGCGCTCAGCAATCATTCCGCTCCCCTCTCACCGACTGTGTACGCAGGGGAAGGAGGGACACCCCCGAGGCGGCCCATCCCTCCCGGAGCACGGAGGTCCTGTCGCCCGACGAGGCGTCCAGCAGGGCGATCCCGCAGTCCCCGCCACCGGCGCCGGACGGTTTGGCCGCGCCGCCCAGCGCCTCGGCGACATCGCACATCGCCGTCAGTTCGGGGGTGAAGACCCCGAGCCCCAGCCGGTCGTCGAGACCGGCGAGCAGACCGCGGGCATCACCGACGCGCCGCAGCACCTCGTGGTCGTCGCCCCGTTCCAGGGCCCGGACCGAGGCGTTCACACAGGCCTCACTGCGCTCTACGAAGTCCTGCCACGAGCTGCCGCCGCCGCGCCGTTCCCGCTTCCCCAGCCCCTCCGTCAGCGACGGGGTCCGGGCGGGCCGGCCGGTCCAGCCCACCTTCAGCGCGAGTCCGCGCGGCGGTGGGATCCGCCGTACCCCGAACCCCGGCCAGGGCACGCTCATCGTCTCCGCGACGCCCCGGCGCTCCGCCGTGTCGAGCACGGCGGTACGGTCGGGCGCCCGGTATTCGAGCCAGCCGCCCCAGACGCTCGCGGCGAGATCGCCGCCGGACGACCGGGCACCGAGCCGTGCCGTGGCCAGCATCGCCAGCCGGAACCGGGCTTCGGGCGGCAGCTCCAGCCCGTAGTGGGCGGCGACCGCGGCCACCGCGGCCACCGTCACCGCGCCGCTCGACCCCAGACCCAGCTTGGTGCCGTGCCGGTGCAGCTCGCTGCGGACCGAGACCCGCAGGGGGCCGGGGGCCGGGCCGCGCCCGGCCAGGAGCTGCTCCACCACCTCGACGGCCGACGCCAGATGGCTGAGCCGGTCCCGCCGCAGCCGTTCGTCCTCCGGGCCGAGTCCGGTGAGGCCGCTCTCGGAGCGCCGCAGCCGCACCCGGTGCGGACAGAGGTCCGAGTCGACCACGACACCGGGGTCCGGGGATCGGGAGACCGTCACCCGCGCGCGCCGGTCGACCGTTGTCAGCAGCGCGGGGACACCCGGTTCCAGTACGGCGTACTCGCCGAGGACGAAGAGTTTCCCGGGCGCGCTCCGGCTGACGGTTCCCCGGCCGGTCACCGGCCGGCTCCCGGCCGCAGCCGAGCGCCCGGTCCGCGCCGGGCGACGAGCACCGAACCGTCCGGGACGGCGGCGCGGACGGTTCCGGCCACCCGCTCCGCGGCCCCGGGCGGGCAGAGCACTTTGACGTTCGGTCCGGCGTCCATGGTCGCGTACGCCGGTACACCGTCGCTCCGGAGCCGCAGTACGGCATCGAGGACGGCGACCGTGGCCGGTGAGAAGTACCGTACCGCCGGGCGCGCGGCCAGCATCGTCGCGTGCATGCCGAGGGCGTTGCGCTCGGCGATCTCGCCGACGGCTTCGAGATCGCCGCGGCGGAGCGCCGCCCGCATATCGGCGAGGTCGTCCCGGCCCGATGCCGCCCAGGCCCGGTACAGCGGTGAGGTCTCGACGGTCCGCCGCATGGCGGACCGGCTGGAGACCTTCTTGGCATCCGTGCTGACCAGTGCGATCACCAGGGCCGGGTCGAAATCCGGCAGGGGCAGCGGTTCGGCGTAGGAGCTGAGGTCCGCGGCGGCGCCGGTGCCGTGGCCCGCATGGCACACGGCGAAGCCGCCGAACAGCGACCGGGCGGCGGAAGCCGATCCGCGCCGGGCGAGCCGGGACAGCGCGGTGGGATCGAGGTCGAGGCCGTAGGCGGCGGTGGCGGCGACGGCCAGGGCGGCGAAGCCGCTTGCCGAGGAGGCCAGCCCCGCTCCCGTGGGGACGGCGTTGCGGGTCTCCACAAGGGCGGATTCGCCGCGCCCGGCCAGTTCCCGTACCAGTGCGACGAAGGCGGTGATGCGGTGTCGCCGCTCACCTTCCGCGGGTGAGCCGTCGAAGGTCACACGGTCGGGCCGTCCCCGGGGGCCGAGCCGGACCGTGGTCGTCGTCGGCAGGATGTCCAGGGTCATCGACAGACTGTCGACGTACGGAACGACGAACTCCTCGTCGCGTTTGCCCCAGTACTTGATGAGCGCGATGTTGGGGTGGGCCACGGCGGTAGAGCCGTCGTCCGGAACGTGTTCCCCGGACCCGGCCGGTGCGGGCACGGCGTCAAGCGGCATGATCGGCGAACCTTCCTGCGGGCAGCAACCAGGTACGGGCGGCGCCCGCCTCGTGGAGATGCCGTACGACCTTCCTGGCCCGGGCCGGGTCCGCGGCCAGCGCGACCACACAGCCCCCGAGCCCGCCGCCGCTGAGCTTCGCACCCAGGCCACCGGCCGAGAGCGCGGCGCGGACCAGGTCTTCGATCCGGGCCGTACTGAGCTCCAGCCCCCGCAGGAGCCGGTGGTTCTCCGTCATACGTGCGCCGAAGTCGCCGGTCCGGCCGTGCACGAGGTCATCGGCGGCGGCGCAGGTCAGGCTTGTCACCCGGTCCAGGAATTCCTCCCGCGCCGCCGGATCCCGCGCGAAGCGCTCCCCCACCAGACGTACGGCCTCCCTGGTACTGCCGCCGGTACCGCTGTCCGCGATGACGAACAGTCCGCCGAATCCACGGGGCCGCAGGGATTCCGTACGGACCGCGGCTGACTGCCGGGCCGTGCCGCCGGCCGGGACGGGGGAGGGCGGCCCGCCCCCGCTGCCGGAGCGGAACAGGACGGGAGCCGTCGCACCGGTGGCGAAGGCGTCGATCCCGCTCGCCCGCCCGTGCATCACCTGCTCCGAGACCTGCACCAGTTCGAAGACGTCCCGGTCGCCGAGCGGACGGCCGAAGAGATCCGCCAGCGCCAGGACCACGGCCCGGGCGCACGCGGCGCTGGAGCCGAGTCCGCGGCCCTGCGGGACCGCGCTGTCGACCAGTACGTCGAGACGGCCGGGTTCGACACCCGTCCTCGCCCCGAACTCCGCCACCAGCCGGGACAGACCGCCGGTGGCGAGCGGCGCCGCCCCGGATCCGGATCCGCCGTCACGCATCGTGAAGGAGACCCGGTCCGGGGGGCCGTCACCGGGCCGGGACGCGGTCACACTCGCCGTGACCGTCATCCGGGGTACCGGCACGGCCAGGGCCGGGGCGCCGTAGACGACGGCATGCTCGCCGAGGAGGATCACCTTCCCGTGGGCGCGTCCGGCGCCGGACCGGACCGTGCCGGGGCCGGTCCGGGCGCGCGGCGTGCGCGCGTTCGTCCGGCCCATCACCGGACCCGCTGCGTCGCTCTGATCGCCACCGTGGCGAGCTGGTCCTTCGCGGGATCCGTCGCGGTGCTCGCCTCCAGCACGGCCAGGGCCGCGTCGGTGCGGTGGGCGATCTGCCGTTCGATCTCGTCGACGGCTCCGACGTCGACGAGAACGTCCCGTACGGTGGAGAGTTCGCCGTCGGAGAGGTCGTGCCCGATCCTCGACCGCAGGAACCGCGCCGCGTCCGGCTCCCGTTCGTCCGCCAGCCGGAGCGCCGTCGCCAGGAGAACCGTCCGCTTGCCCGCGCGCAGATCGTCTCCCGACGGCTTGCCGGTCACCGCCGGATCGCCGAAGACACCCAGCAGATCGTCCCGGAGCTGGAAGGCGATTCCGACATCCGTGCCGAACGACCGGTAGGCCGTGCCGAGAGCGGCGTCGGCGCCTGCCATCGCCGCGCCGAACTGCAGGGGGCGTTCCACCGTGTACGACGCCGTCTTGTACGCGATGACACGCTCGGCGGCCGCCACGTCCTCGTCGCCCTTCGCCTGGGTGATCAGGTCGAGCAACTGTCCGTAGAGAACCTCCGAGCGTACGGCGGACCAGACCGGCCCCACTCTGGTCTGGGCGTCCGACGGCAGCCCGGAGCCGCGCAGCATGACATCGGCCCAGGTCTGGGCCAGATCCCCGAGCAGGACGGCGGTACCGGTCCCGAAGCCGTCGGCCGGTCCGGAGTAGTGCCGCGCCCGGTGCATCCGGGTGAGGACGACATGTGCGGCGGGGCGGCCCCGGCGGGTCGGGGACGCGTCGATGATGTCGTCGTGCATCAGGGCCGACGCGTGCAGCAGTTCGAGAGCGGCGCAGGCACTCAGGACCGCCGCGGCCACCGGACCGTCGGGGTCTCCCCCGGCACCGATCCAGCCCAGCCGGGCGAAGACCGGGCGGAGCCGCTTGCCGTCGCGCAGGACGAAGTTCTCCAGTTCCGCGGCAACCGTGGCGAAGTCCCGTCCCAGCGGTTCCGTTTCGGTCCGGCGTTCGGCGAAGAAGTCCTCGAGCGCGGCATCGACGGCAGCCCGGTCGACGGATTCTCCGAGATAGCTGACGGTCATGTTCTCAACTCTCGGTCGAGGGCACGATTCGTCCCGTGTCCCTGTCGTTTATAGAGACCGCATCAATCCGCGGGAACTCGGGGACCGTTCTTCGCTTCATGATTCACAGAATGCCGATCGGCACGGCTGCCCGACGGTCCGGCGGCCCGCGAAAAACGGAAGGCGGAGAGGTCGAAAGGAATTCGACACGGCCTCACCCTAACCAGGGCCCGGCCTCGTGCCCACTACTCACCCGAGTAGTTCCGGCGCCCCCGGGATCCCACTCGACCGAGTGAGGCATTCGCGACCCGTCGAATGCGATAGTGAGAGCACTGCATATCTCGGCGTACCGGAACCGGACCCTATCGGCATCGTGAATCACCAGCCGCGCATCCGACGACCCGGCGCCGGACGATTGCCGTGACGACACGGGGGAGATCATGAATCCACTGATGGGGCGCGACGACGCCCTGTCCGCGCTGGGCGGCCATATGGAATCCGTTGCGGCGGGCTCCGGGGGCTGCATCGTCGTGGAAGGGCCGTTCGGCACCGGAAAGACCCGTCTGCTGCAGGCCATGGCTCTGGAAGGAGCCCGGCGGAAACTGGCAGTCGTCTCCGGGCGGGCCGGGCACGGCGAACAGCCGGCCCCCCTGCACCTGTTGGTCAACTACCTGCGGCAGGTCATGTCCGAGACGGTCGACTTCGACGATCTGACGCGCCCGGACCGGAATCCCTTCTGGCTGATGGACCGGGTCGGAGAGCTGGTCGGGAAGGCGGCACGCGGACGGCCCCTCGTGGTCGTCCTCGACGATGCGCAGCGGCTCGACGACGTCGGCGGCCTCGCGCTGCGGGGGCTGGTGCAGTCGCTCTCCGCGTCCCCGGTGCTCTGGCTGGTCGCCCACCGCCCGGCCGGCACCCGGTCGCTCGCCCGGCATGCGCTCGGCTGGCTGCTCGACCACGCCGCGGTACGGCTCCCCCTCGCCCCGCTGGACGACGCGGCGGTGACCGGCCTGTGCACCAACCTCCTCGGCGCCGCGCCGGATCCCTCGGTGCGCCGGCTGGCGGACCGCTGCGGTGGCAACCCGTGGCTGGTGGAGAGCCTGATCGACGCGTTCGTCCGGGCCGGCCGGATGGTCGTCGTGGACGGTACGGCCTCGGCCGTGCCCGGCCGGCTGCCCGAGGAGTTCCTCACGGTCGTCGGCCGGGTGCTGGCGGGAGTGCCCGAGCCGGTTCGGCGGCTTCTGGTCTCCGGCGGCGGGGGCGGTTCCGAGTTCACCGCCGAGGAGGCGGCGGCCGTTCCCGGCGGTCCGGATCCCGACAGCGCCCCGGCGGTCGAGGGAGCGCTGCGCACCGGCCTGCTCCGGAAGGAGGGCACCCGGCTGGTCTTCGCCCACCCGGTCGTCCAGGAAGCCCTCCGCTACGACGTCTTCCAGGAGCGGGTCCCGGCCCCGCACATGCTCCGGGACGGAACGGCGTGGCACGCCGATACCCTCCGCGGGCACCTTCCGGACCCGCCGGAGGCCGCACCGTACGGGGAACCCGTGACCCCCGGCCCCCGGGAGGTGCTTCCCCCAGGCCGGACACCGGCCGCCGCCGTGCCGGGCCCGCCGGCATCACCGCGGCCGTCGGGCTGCGCCTGCGACGGCATGGTGGCGCGGGCCCTGCCCGCTCTGGGCGATCCGTACGGCGCGGTGCCCAGGACGCTGGCACCGGTCCTGCGGCTGCTGGCGGGGGCGGGCCGGGGCGCCGAAGCCGTACGGCTGGCGGACATCGCGCTGCGCCCCGGGGCGGAGGCGTCCGCCGAGGTGCATCTGGTCCTCGAACTGAGCGATGCGCTGGCGCACTCCGGCCGGTGGGACGCGTCGCTCGGACTCCTCCGGCGCGCGCTGGCACGCCAGGACGTCACCGGACCGGACCGGACCCGGCTGAGCGTCGCGCTCGGGAGTACTGCGGAGCCCGTGAGCGGTGCGGCCGGTGCGGACTCCGCACCGCGGCCGGCCGGACCGGCACCGTACCCCGGCGCCCGTCGCGAACCGCCTGGCGGCATCCGCACGATCGCGGGCGACTCCTCCCCGGGGATCCGGCAGGCGGCCCCGACCTGCTGCGGAACCTGCGAGCGCCCCTTGTGGACCTGGCTGGTCCGGGCCCTTGTCGCGGCCGACCGGTTCGAGGAGGCGACGGCCGTTCTGGAGGCCGTCAAACAGGAGGCCGAGCAGTCCGGCGGGCCCTGGCCGGGTTCCCTGTGGTATGGGCACGACGCCGCGCTCCTCGCCGCGGGGGGCCGGCTCGACGAGGCGGTCGGCGAGGCGGAGGCCGCGCTCCGGCTGGCGGGCCGGTCGGCGCGGGGGGACTCCGTGCCCGCCCGGGTCTCGCTGGCCCGGCTGGGGATGCACCGTGGTGATCTCGCCACGGCCAGCGAGCAGTTGCGGATGGCGGAGCGGCTGGTGCCCGGCGACGGCGAAGCCGACAAGGCGCCCCTGGACTGGGCGCTCGCCCAGTTCCACGCGGCGAGTGGACGTCCGGCGATGGCGGTGCAGACGCTGATCAACATCGAAGGGCGGGTCGCGCCGGACCGGTTGCTCTTCACCGAGGTCCCCACGGCGGCCGCCGTGGTGGTGCGCCTGGCCCTGCAGTCCGGACTGGCCGCCGAGGCGGAACGGGCCGCGGGGCTGGCCCGGCAGATCGCCGGCCGGAACCCGGCCGTGCGCTCCCTGGCCGGTGGCGCCGAACATGCCGAGGGCGTACTGCGCAACGACATGGTCGCCCTGCACCGCGCCGCGGACCTCTACCGGCAGGCCGCCCGCCCGCTGGCGGCGGCCGGCGCGCTCGAGGACGCGGCGGAGGTCGAGCAGGGCATGGGGAACCGGACCCGGACCGTCCGGCTGCTCGAATCCGCCGTGGCCCTCTATGCGGAGTGCGGTGCCCAGCGCGATACGGACCGGGTCCACGACAGGCTGCGGCGGCTCGGCGTGCACCGGGTGAGCGGCGCGGGTGGCGACCGGCCCAAGTCGGGCTGGGAGAGCCTCACCGACGCGGAGCTCCGCGTGGTTCGGGCGATCGTCGACGGCAGGACCAACAGGGAGGCGGCGAGCGTGCTGTTCCTGTCGCCCCACACGGTCGACAGCCATCTCCGGCGCGTGTTCTCGAAACTCGACATCAACAGCCGGGTCGAGCTGACCAAGCACTTCATCTCGCACGAGGCCCTCCCGCCCGTCGCGGCCGCCGCGCACCGGCCCGGGTCCGCGGGCTGACCGGCGGAGCGCGTCCGGGGTCGCAGTGCCGAGTGCCGCACGGCCCGTCCCGGCCCACCGCCTGCCGCCGCCCCTCTCCAGAGGAGTCTTCATGAGATCCATCGGAATCCTCGGTACCGGTGCCTACCTCCCTCCGGCCGAGGTCACCAACGACGAGATCGCGGTACGGGCCGGGGTCACGGACGAGTGGATCGTCCGCAAGACCGGCATCCGGAGCCGCCGCCGCGCGGACCCCGGCCAGGCCACCTCGGACCTCGCCGCGGCCGCCGGGGCCCGGGCGCTGGAACAGGCGGGCGTCGGCGGCGAGGAGGTGGCGTACATCGTGGTGGCCACCTCCACCCCCGACCATCCGCAGCCGTCCACGGCGGCCATCGTCCAGCACCGGCTCGGTGCCGTGAACGCGGCCGCCTTCGACCTCAACGCGGTGTGCAGCGGCTTCGTGTACGCGCTGACGGTCGTGGAACGGATGCTGAGCACCGAACCGGGCCCGCGGTACGGGCTGGTGATCGGCGCCGATATCTACTCAAGGATCCTCGACGGCACGGACCGCCGGACCGCCGTCCTGTTCGGTGACGGCGCGGGTGCCGTGGTGCTCGGGCCCGCACCGTACGGCCGGGGCAACTTCGCCGCCTCGCTGCTCACCAGGGGCGACCAGTACGAGCTGATCTCCGTGCCGGCCGGGGGAAGCCGGACCCCGGCCACCGCCCGGACCCTGGACGAGGGCCTCCAGTACTTCCGGATGGACGGCCGGCGGGTCCGCGAGTTCGTCTGCGACAACGTCCCCAAGGCCGTCGGGGAGCTGCTGGTCGGCGCGGGGCTGAACCCCCATGAGGTCGGCCATGTCGTCGCCCACCAGGCGAACGCGGTACTGCTCCGGGAGATATGGCCCGCCCTGGGACTGCCCCGGGCGACCCTGCACCTCACGGCGGATTCCTACGGCAATACCGGCGCGGCCTCCGTCCCCGTCACACTCGACCACGCCCACCGCGGCGGGGCGCTCGGGGACGGGGACGTGGTCCTGCTCACCGGCTTCGGCGGCGGTATGTCGATGGGCTCGGTGCTCACTCGCTGGCTGCCGACCCTGTATGCGCGTTCGCCCGTGCTCCCCGCCGGAGACGCGGTCGCCGGCCGGCCCTGAGACCGGCCCTGTGGCCGGTCCCGGAAGGAGGCCGCCGCCCGGCCCGGGCACCACGCGCGCCGCGCGGTCGTGCGGCCGCGGGACTCCGAGGCCGCCGCCCGGCCCCGGACCACTCCTCGCACGGGCGCCGCCGGGAGGACCGTGGCGCACCCGGCGCCGGCGACCACGGCTTCGCGGCCCGTTCATCCGGTGCCCGGGTCCCCTTCCTCCTCGACCGAGTAGATCGCCGCCCGGCTCGAATAGCCGGCGGCCCCGCGCGCCAGCTCCACACGGGTGTTGATGCCCAGCTTCCGGTAGATCTTCCGGAGGTGGTAGTTCACGGTGTGAGCCGACAGATGAACGTGCCGACCGATGTTCCGGTTGGTCATTCCGACGCTGACCAGATAGGCGATGCGGCGTTCCGTGTCGGAGAGACCGGCCCAGCAGGCGGTGTTCAGTGGTACGGCGACCTCCTCCGGACTCACTTCCGACGGATCCGGCTGCGGCGCGGGCGCGTTCCTCCGCTTCACCGGTGATTTCGCCGCGTAGATCCTGGCCAGCTCTTCGGTGGCCAGCGCCACCGAGATGGGGTCCGGCGACTGCGCGATGATGCGGGAGAGGGCAACCGGATCGCCGACCGCCGAAGCGTTCGCGTGCACGGCGCTGAGGCCCAGGACCGGGATACCCGGGTTGTCCTTCGCCAGTCCGTCCACCGTCTCCAGGACACTGTGCCGGAGACCGGGGTCGCGCACATCGAGCGACAGACGGATGAGAAACGCGGCGGCGGCCGGGTCCTCGATGTACAGACTCCGCTGTCGCGGAAGGTGGCGGTATTCTCCGGCGAACAGTTCGACGGCCGCCCGGGGCCCTCCCCTTTTCACCGCGATGCGCACATCCGTCCAGGCGTACTGAACGGAGTAGAGACCCGCTTCGTCCGTCACCAGCTCGGCCTTCGCCCGCTTCAGATACTCGACCGCGGTGGAAGTGTCCCCCAGATAGAGGAATATGGCGCTGAGGACCGAGTACGCGACGGGACGGGCCAGTGAGGCGGTATCGGGCTCCCCGGCGGTGACCGCCAGCTCCGCCTGTCGGCGGGCGTCGCCGAACCGCCCGGCCTGAAGGAACAACCGGGCTCGCACGGCAGCAACCAGGGAGCCCCAGACCGGCACGGGCAGTTCCCGCAGACCGGCTTCCGCCTCGTCGACGAGCGATTCGGCCCGGTCGAACTCCCGCAGACTCGCGAGCTTTCCGGCGAGGGCCAACAGCAGGTGAAGGCGCCAGACCGGATCGGCCCGATCGCCGTTCCGTGCCGCCGTCCGGCCCAGGCGGAGTGCCTCGTCCAGTCCGCCGGCGCGCCAACGGAAGTTGGACAGCGCTGTCAACGCCATCAGCGCGGCGATGTCGCCCCGCTCCGCACTGCGTTCACGCAGAACCTGCTCGGCATACCGTTCCGCCCGCTCGGTACCGAGCAGGGAGTATCCGAGCAGCAGAGACGATTCCGCGTCGGTTCGATCGCGCTCCGAACCGGCGATCCCGGAGAGGATGAACTCCGCGGCACGTATTCCCTCCACCACCTGCCCGCCCATGATCAGGCCATGGGCATGGGAGTACGCCCCCTCCGGTTTCCGTTCGACACAAACCGACGGACTATTCGAATGAACTGAGGCCCACAGCGAAAATCCAGTAGTCCGGGATTTGCGACCGTATTCCTCCGCGCGCTCCCTGGAGTGGCATACCGCCTCTCGCCGCAATGCGTCCCGCGCGGGGGCCGGGATGGATTCTACGACTCCCTCGAGGAGAAATTCGCTCTCGAATACGAGCTGACTCTCGTCTGCCGCCACAAAACCGGACGCAATGGCCTCGTCGAGCGGGGAAAGCAGACTCGCCGAAGACTGTTCCAGCATTCTGGAGACTTCTTCCAGCCTAAAGGAGCCACCCCATAACGAGGCCACCTTCAAAAATCTCTGACAGTTCGGACTAAGATCCCCCAGCCGACGCTTGACCAACATGAGAACGCTTCGCGGAATTCTCCGCTCGCGCAGCCGAAAGCCACCGTCGCTCGCCTCGATCAGGTTCTCCTCGGAAAGGCCGAAAGCGAACTCGACCAGCATTCCGGCATCCGACCCGACACCGGCGGCAAACTCGACCAGCTCCCGGCCGGGCACACCTCCGAGAATATCTCGGAGTACATTCTCATGAGCAGGATTCCCACTCGGTGCAGGCGGCGGCGAGTACTCCACTCCCACCAAACCGTCGCTCGCACACCTCGACTCCTGACTCCCTACGGTCGGTCCCGATGTCATAACTCCGGCCACCCCCGTGTATTGTCCGGTACGCTACAACTCCGCACATACCCTTTATGCAGTTCTTTCGGAGCGTTCAACGGCGCCGGCGGCTGCCGCCGATGGAACACTGCAACCATTGCCGTAATCTTATCGAATACATTCGGCCAACATAAGGACCGGCAGGGAAATTTGACACCCCCATGGGTCGGTTGCGCCGCCGAGCCGCTCCGGACACAACGAGGCATGGATTCTAGCGAGAGATCCCTGGCACTTCAATGGATCATTCGTCACCGAGGACGAGTGTATATCTCATTGCTCTATCCATTACTTCCGTCGCGGGCCCGCCTGTGCCATAAGTAATGCCCCGAGGGCCGGCAGCGGAAATCGTGCATCCTCCGGGAAATGTTTCACCCATTTCTTCGCAAAGGAGTGCGGGGAACCCGTGAACGGGTCCCCCGCAGCTGGATCCGGGAAGAGACTCAGGCCCTGGCCTTCTCCCCCGCCCCGGCGTCCGTAGCGGCAGGCACCTTCGGCGCCTTTTGCCCCGGCATCCACCAGTTGGCCTTTCCGCACAGCTCCATGACGGCGGGAACGAGGATCATCCTGATGATCGTGGCGTCGATCAGTACGGCGACGGCCATACCCAGACCGATCTGCTTGATCGACACGTCCGAGCCGAGCAGCGAGGTGGTGAAGACCGCGATCATGATGGCGGCCGCTGCCGTGATGACCTTCGCGGTCCGCGCCAGGCCTCGGGTGACCGCCGCCCGGGTGTCGCCCGTGAGCTCGTACTCCTCACGAACCCTGGAGATCAGGAAGACCTCGTAGTCCATGGACAGGCCGAACAGGACGGGGAACATCATCATCGGGACCCAGGTGGTGACCGGCATCTCTGTCGGGAATCCCAGGGCCGGGCCGAGCCATCCCCACTGCACGACCGCCACCAGCACCCCGTAGGCGGCGCCGATCGACAGCAGGTTCATCACGGCCGCCTGCAGTGCGATGGTGACCGATCGGACCAGTGCTACCAGCAGAAGCAGTGACATCACGATGACGATCGCGACCATCCACGGCAGTCGGGTACTCGTCTCCTCGGAGAAGTCGATCGCACCGGCGTTCGGGCCACCGATATGGACCTTCTCGCCACCGTTCACCGCAGGCAGTACATCGTCGCGGAGCTTGTGCACCAGGTCCGCGGTCGCTTCGTCCTGGAATCCGGTCCTGGGGAAGGCCATGAAGGTGGCGGCCTGCCCGTCCTTGCTCACGCGAGGCGCCGTGACCTGTGCGATTCCATCGGCCTTCCGGACCGCCTCGACCACGGGCCCCAGTTCGGACCCCCCGGAGCCGGTCCGGGCGGCAAAGATCAGGGGTGCGCCGTGGCCGGGCCCGAAGCCCTCGGAGACGATCTCGTAGGAGGTGTAACTGCTTCTGTCGCGGGGCTGGACGCTGGCATCGGGCAGGCTCAGCCGCATCGAAAGCGCCGGGGCTGCCAGGATCAGCAGTACGGCGCCGGCCAGTACCGTTGCGAGCAGCGGCTTCCGCTGCACCACGCCCGCCCAGCGCTCCGCCGGCGTTCGGCGGGGCCCGGAGGAGGCATCCCCGGCCTGCCGCCCGCGGCCGGTGCGGCGGGGCAGTCGCAGAGAGTTGATTTTGTATCCCGTGAAGCCGAGGAAGGCCGGCAGCAGGGTCACCGCGGCGATCATTGTCACCAGCACGGTCACCGAAGCGCCCACCGCCACACCGGTCATGAGCCGCTGACCCATGGCTATCAGGCCCAGCAGGGCGATCACGACGGTCGTGCCCGCGAACAGCACCGCATGGCCCGCGGTAGTGATCGCCTTGACCGTGGCGGTCTCGGGATCGTCGCCCGCGTCAAGGCTTTCGCGGTAGCGGGTGACGATGAACAGCGCGTAGTCGATACCGACGCCGAGCCCGATCAGCGCCGCGACGAGAACAGTGAAGTCCGGGGACGGAACCAGGTGCCCGATCAGTTTGATCAGGGCGATTCCGCCGAGGATGGCCATGAGCGCCGTCACGATCGGAAGGCCCATGGCCACCAGCGACCCGAAGGCGATGAAGAGGATCACCGCGGCCGCCAGGACACCGACGCTCTCGGCCGGACCCTGCGGGGGCGTCTCCGCCTTCTCCGCCTTGTCCCCGCCCAGCCCCAGCGTCACCCCGTCGCCCGAGGCGTCCTTGACGGTGTCGACCAGCGGCTTGACCTCGGTCTTCTTCACGTTCTTGTCGGTCAGCGGAATGGTCGTCCGGGCGATCCTGCGATCATCCGTGACCAGTTGCTCGTCCTGGTAGGGGGAGGTCACCGGTCCGGTGACGGCCTCGGCGTCCAGGGCGGCGATGACCTTCTCGATCTTCTGCCGGGCCGCGGGATCGTCGATTCCCTTCTCGGCCTTGATGGCGAGGGTCAGCGTGTCCCCTTGCTGCTCGGGGAAGTGCTTCTCGATCAGAGCCTGCGCCTTGGCCGAGCCCGAGTCACCACCGGTGAAGTCGTTGTCGGTGGCGGCGCCGAATCCGAATCCGACGACCGCCAGCGCGATCACCCCGACTATCCAGGTCAGGAGAACCAGGCGGCGGCGCTGATAGCAGAACCGGGCTAGCCCCGCCAGAGCCCCGTCCGTGCGGGGGGTCTCGGTTGGCATCGTCTCTCCTCGAGTTGTTGAGCGGTGCGCTCAATCCTCATGAGGAGACTCCCGTGCGTCGACGTGCGGATGAAGACAATATGCCGACGCCGCTACCGCGGGCGCTGTACTCCCGCCGTAGTACCGCGACAGCCGTCGCACAGGGAACCGACGGTCCGCGGCCGGGCCCGCTCCTGCCCGTCGGACCGGCAGGAGCGGCGCGGCGCCGGTCAGTGGCCCGCGACGACGCCGGTCAGCTCGTTGGGTGCCTCGGGCAGGGTGACGGTCGCCTGTCGCTTGCCCGATGCGATGTCGAAGGCGTGTATCCGGCGTTTGCCGGGCTCGCTGATGTAGGCGGTGTGGCCGCGGACGAAGAGGACCGGCCGGGGCTGCTGCCAGTCCAGGGGTTCCCGCCATGCTCCGACGGCCGGGATACTCCTGGTCACCTCGGCCTTTCCGGGGTCGATGACATGGAGGGAGCCGTCCGTGCCGAGGACCAGCGCCTCGCCGTGCGGGCCGCGGGCCAGGGAGCGGAACGAGTAGCTGGTGCCGAGGTCGACGAGGCGCATCGTGCCGGTGCGGGTGTCGATGAGGGAGACGCGCTCGGGGCGTTCGAGTTCCGCCTCGGGGTCGGTCTTGTAGTCGCCGAGCAGGATCGGGGAGACGTCGCTGCCTGCCTGGGTGCCGATGCGTCCATGGCGGTCGGGGGACTTGACCTTCGTGAATGCGCCGTTCCGGTAGATCAGGGCGCCGTCCTCACAGCCGAGGGCGATGGCCTCGCCCTGAGCGGCGGCCTCGCCGTGGACACCGGGGCAGTTCTCGCTGCGGGCGGTCTCCTTGCCGTTCCGGTCGAGGACGACGGCCCCGGTGCGCTTCTCGTCGTCGCCGAGGGTGGTGAGGAGTTCGCCGTTCTTCAGCTCGACGGCCACTCCGTGGTGGGGCTTGTCGGTGGTGTGGGTGCGTCCCCCGGGCTTGGTGCCCGCGGCGAGGTCGTCCGGGTCGAAGACGTGGATGTCGCCGGTGCCGTCGGTGAAGAGCACGGTCTTGCCCGCATGCCGGACGACATGGCCGGGCTCGGCGCCCTTGAACTCGACGCCGGTGAGGGCTCCCGCGGAGGTGTCGAGGACCCGGAAGCCGGTGTCGGTGGAGACCATGACATGGGTGTCGTCCCCGGCGGGGTTGACCCGGTTGAAGCCGGGCAGGCCGACGGTCCCGGCCCGCTTCAGGGTCCGGCCGTCCAGGAGGTAGAGGCCGCCGTCGAAGGTGGCGACCAGCGGATCCTTCACCGCGGCACGGGCGCGGTCCGGTTTTCCGTCGCCCGTGGCCTCGGCCGTCGTCCCCTTCTCCGCGCCGCAGGCGGTGAGGGCCAGGGTGACCGCGAGGGCGAACGCGGCACCGGTGGTGGTGCGGCGGCGTACCGTTGTTCTCACTGTTGTATTCCTTTCTTCGCCACCGATGTGGCATGGGGCCGCGCCTGCCCGGCGCGGTCGTATGTCCCGTCCGGGGCCGTCAGCCCGCGGTGAGGCCCTCGGCCAGGGCCTCGGTGTTGGCGCGCATCATCGAGAGGTAGGTGTCCGCGCCGCCTCCCTTGCCGGTCAGCGACTCGGAGTAGAGCTCGACGACTCGTACGTCCCCTCCCATCTCCTCGCGCAGGACCTCGGCGAGGCGCCGGGGGCGTGAGGAGTCGGCGAAGACGGTCCGGACGCCCGCGTCCCGCATCGCCCGGGTCAGGGAGTGCAGGTCGGACGAGCTGGGCGAGGCGAGCGTGGTGCCGCTGGGAATGACGGCCCCGACGACCCGGAAACCGAAGCGGTCGGCGAGGTAGCCGAAGACGTGGTGGTTGGTCACCAGGGCCCGGCGGTCCCGGGGGATGCGGTCGAAGGACCGGGTCATCCAGGAGGTGAGATCGACGAGACGGTGTTCGTAGCGCCGGGCGTTGGCGCGTACGGCGTTCCCGTCGACGCCGTCGACGTGCTCGGTGATCCGGTCGGCGATGAGGCGGGCGGCCTTCCGTACCCGGTCGGGGTCGGTCCAGAAGTGCGGGTCGGGCTCTCCCTTCCCCCGGTGGCTTCCGCCGTCGGCGGGCCGGTAGGTGAGCGGGTCGGCGGCGGCACCGGCCTCGAAGACGGGGACCCCGGCCCGGCGGGCGTTGTCGACGTGCCGCAGGACGTTCTCCTCCAGTCCGAGTCCGTTGAAGACGACGAGGTCGGCCTGTTCGAGGGTGGCCGCCTCGGCGGCGGAGAGCCCGAAGGAGTGGGGGTCGGCGTTCGGTTTCATCAGAACGGTGACCTCGGCCTCGTCCCCGGCGATCTCGCGGGTGATGTCGCCGAGGATGTTGGTGGTGACCACGATCCGGGGCCGCCCGTCGTCGCCCGCGGCGCAGGCCGGGAGGAGCAGCAGCCCGGGGAGGAGGCCGAGCAGGAGCAGCAGGGTGCGGCGGTACGGGTGCCGGGTGTTCGCGGTGGTCATCGGCCGGTCTCCACCATCAGGTCCGGGCGGATGTCCAGGGTGAAGGAGCGGGCGATCCGCAGGGAGTCGTTGTAGTCGATCTCGGTGATCCGCCGGCCCGCCGGGTCGCTGATGTAGGCGCGGCTGTGGTCGACGGCGATGGCGGGTGCTCCGGCGGCACCGGCACGGAGGCCCGTACGGGAGGGCGCGGCGCCGAGGTCCGCCTCGGCGGTGCGCCGGCCGGTGCCGGTGTCGAAGCCGCGCAGGGTGCCGTCGGTGCCCAGGGCGAGCAGGGGGGCTCCGTCGCCCGCGGTTCCCGCGGCGAGCACAGGGCCCGTTTCCACCCGCTTCCAGGTGCGTCCGGTCGTGTCCAGGACCCAGACGGCGGTGTCTCCGGCGAGGGCCGTGAGGGTGTCGCTGCCCGGCCGGGAGCGGAAGTCGCGGGCCTGCTCGTTCGCGGGCACGTCCTGGGGGTAGGGGATGCGGACCGCCGAGAGCTTCTCGCCGTCCGGCCGGATCAGCAGGGCTCCGTCCGCGCAGCCGAGGACGACGCCCCGGCGGGTCACGGCGTCACCGCGCGGGTCGCGGCAGGGGGTTGTCAGGGCCGCCTTCTCCCGGCCCCGGCGGTCGAGCACCGATATCCCTTTCGCACCGGGGCCGGGTACGGCCAGGAGGTGCTCCCGGAAGGGGATCACGACGCTGTACCGTCCGGAGAGGCGCCGGGTCGCGCCCGTCTCCCCCTTCTCCAGGTCGCTCCGGCGGTGGAGGGTGGTCCCCCGCCCCGGCGTCGTCACGGCGGTCACGGCGTCGTCGCTTCCGGTCCGGGCGGTTCCCGGGGTGGGGATCCGGCCGGCGGTGCGGATGTCGGCGCGGTAGTAGTGGACGTGGTCGCCGTGGTCCACCGTCCAGGCGCCGGTGTCGAGTACCGAGATGCCGCCGGGGGTGTGGAAGTAGCCGAACCGGCCGTCGGTGGTCAGGGCGGTGGCGTCCTCGACCGGCGGGACGGTGTGTCTCTTCCCGGTGATCAGGTCGAGGACCCGGGTCCGGCCTGTGGTGGACTCGCTCACGACGAGACGTGACTGCTGTTCGGCCGATTCCTCGGCTCCTTCGACATGGCCGTGCGGTGCCGGGTCGGACGGTTCCGCGTTGTTCCCGGAGGCGCCGCCCGCCGTGCATCCGGCGGTGAGGAGGGTGGTGAGGGCGGAGATGAGGACGAGGGCGATCGGGGCCCGGCGGGGAGCCGGGCCCCTGGTGCGGATGGTCACGAGTCGTGGACTCCCATGTCTGCGGCGGGTCGGGGGGCGGGGACCGCGGGGCGATCCGGTCCGGCGGCGGGCCCGGCGGGTCGGTGCGCTCGGCGGGAGCGGAGCGCCGCGGCCGCACGGGAGAGGAAGAACTGGGCGACGGCGAGCGCCGCGACCGTGGCGCCCGCGGCGGTGTCGAGGTGCCAGGACAGGAGCAGTCCGAAGAACGTGGCACTCGCCCCCAGCAGGACCGCTCCGGCCATGACCGCGGGGACGCCGCGTGCCCAGGGGAGCATGGCGGCGGGTGGGGCGATGAGCAGACCGAGGACGAGCAGGGTTCCCACGATGTGGAACGAGGCGACGATTGCCAGGGTCAGCAGTCCCAGGAGTACGGCGTGGGCCGATCGTGGGCGCAGCCCCAGGGTGTGGGCCTTGCGTTCGTCGAAGGCGAGGGCGAGGAAGGCCCGGTGCCCCAGCGCGGTGACGGTCCCCGCCGCGCCCAGGGCGCAGGCCAGGACGAGGAGATCGTCCCGGCCCACGGCAAGGACGTCGCCGAAGAGAAAGCCGGTCAGGTCGACGGCGAAGGCCTGGGACCGGGAGACGATGATGACGCCCAGCGAGAGCATCCCCACATAGAGCAGGCCGATGCTCGTGTCCTGGGAGAGGTGCGGGGTCCGCCCGATGAGGGTCACCCCGGTCGCCATCACGGCGGCGCTCGCCGCGGCTCCCACCAGGGGGCTGCCGCCGAGCAGGGCCGCGACCGCAACGCCCGGGAGCAGTCCGTGGGACATCGCGTCGCCGAGGAAGGCCATCCCCCGGAGCACCACCCAGGTCCCCGCGAGCGCCGTGACGGCGGACACCAGCAGCCCTGCTACCAGGGCTCTTTGTACAAAGGTCACCTCAAAGGGACCGCTCAGCCACTCCATGCGGCCACACTATAATGAAAATGATTATCACTACAGATGGGATTCCCGCCGTGCCTCCACTCCCCCGACCTCCCCGGGTCCGCCTCACGGCGGTCGACGCCGGGTACGCCCGCCGACCGGTTCTGCGTGAAGTCACCCTGGACATACCGGCGTTGGCCGTCACCTCACTGACCGGGCCGAACGGCAGCGGCAAGTCGACACTCCTGGGTGTCCTCGCCGGAGTGATCCGCCCCACAGCGGGAACCGTGCACCACCACGGCGACCGCGCGCCCGCCTTCGTCCCGCAGCGCAGCACCGCAGGGGACGCGCTTCCGCTGACCGTCCGGCGAACCGTGGAGATGGGCCGCTGGTACGCCCGCGGCCCCTGGCGGCGACTGACGAGCGGCGACCACCGCACCGTCGACGAAGCGCTGGAACGCCTCGGCATCGCCCATCTCGCCGCACGCCGGCTCGGCGACCTCTCCGGCGGTCAGCGCCAGCGCGCCCTGATCGCCCAGGGACTGGCCCAGCGGTCGGACCTGCTCCTTCTGGACGAGCCCTGCACGGGACTCGACCCCGAGGCACGACAGGGAATCGAGGACCTGCTCGCCCGCGTCACCGCGGACGGCACCACCGTCGTGCAGGCCACGCACGACCTCACCGCGGCACGCGCCGGGCAGCACTGCCTGCTCCTGCGCGACGGACTGCTGGAAGCGGCGGGAGCCCCGTCCGACGTCCTGCCCCCGGCGCCCTCGGCCGTCCCCGCCCGCCACGAGGCCGGGTAGGGACGGCTGTTACGGCGCCCCGTGGCCCGCTCGCCGGACCGCCCACCGCAACCGGGTCCGGCTCACGGCCAGTCGTAGACGGTGACGGGTATCCGCCGGTCGGTGAGACGGGCCCGGACCAGTGGCTCCACGCGTTCCCAGCGTCCGCCGGCCAGACCGCAGCCGATACGGGGCATATGGACCGAGGCACCGAGCCCGGCCGCCCGGACCGCGACCTCCTCCAGTGCCGTGTCGATGGCCTCGTAGCGGACGGGCACCTCCGCGACGCCCCGCGTCCGGGCGGTCAGGATGCCGTGCTGGCCCACCATGTTGGCGACCCAGAGCTCCTCCTCCACCTGCACCAACTGCACGGCCCCCAGGCCGAACCCGCTGTGCGCACGGTCGCGGTACCAGCGCCGGAACGCACGCTCCGGCTCCCGCCAGCGCCGCGAAAGAGCGACCACGAAACCCGCGCCCCAGCCGCCCATGTCATTGCAGACATGCGCGATCACCCGGGGCCCCTCGCCGACCGGGGCCGTCGCGTCGCCCCGGACATACTCCACGCCGATCGTCATACGGCGACCGTACGCACCACCACTGACAGTGCGGCCGGGACGATGTGACGGGGCTTCGCAGACACCACTTCGCACCCCTCGTCCGGACCCTCCCCAGCCCGCCCGGGGGCGCGGCGCCGGGAAATTCCCGGGTGGCGGCCGTGGCGGCTGGGTAGGGTCGGTGGTCTTGGACGGTGACGGACAGGAGCGTACCGATGCAGTCTGACGAGCAGCCTTCCCGGTCGGGTTCGCGGGTCGATCCGTGGCGGGGGCGGTACGCGGCACGGGCGTCGGGGATGGTCGCCTCCGAGGTCCGGGCGCTGTTCGCGGTGGCGTCGCGGCCGGAGGTCGTGTCGCTGGCCGGGGGTATGCCGAATGTGTCCGCGCTGCCGATGGAAGCCATCGGCACGCTCATGGCCGAACTGGTCGCGGAGCGGGGGCCGGTGGCGCTCCAGTACGGCTCCGCGCAGGGCGATCCGGGGCTGCGGGAGACGATCTGCCGGGTGATGGCGGCCGAGGGCATCGACGACGCCCATCCCGACGACGTGATGGTCACGGTCGGCTCCCAGCAGGCACTGGACCTGGTGACCCGGGTCTTTGTCGACCCCAGCGACACCGTGGTCACCGAAGCCCCCACCTATGTCACGGCCCTCGGGGTGTTCGCCGCGTACCAGGCGAACGTCGTCCACGTCGCGATGGACGAGGCGGGCGTCGTGCCCGAGGCGCTGGCCGAGACCTTCGCCCGTCTGGCGCGCGAGGGCCGCCCGGCGAAGCTCTTCTACACCGTGCCGACGTTCCAGAACCCGGCCGGAACCACCCTCACCGCCGAACGCCGCCCCCGGGTGGTGGAGGTCTGCCGCCGGGCCGGGGTGCTGCTCCTGGAGGACAATCCGTACGGCCTCCTGCACCTCGACGGCGACGAGCCGATGCGGGCGCTGCGCGCCGACGCCCCGGACGACGTGATCTATCTGGGCTCCTTCTCCAAGACCCTCGCCCCCGGGCTCCGGGTGGGCTGGGCGCTCGCCCCGGCGGCCGTACGGGAGAAACTCGTCCTCGCGGCCGAGAGCGCCATGCTCTCCCACGCCGTCTTCAACCAGCTCGCCGTCGACCGCTATCTCCGGACGCAGCCATGGCCGGAGCAGATGCGGGACTTCCGGGCGATGTACCGGGAGCGGCGGGACACCATGCTCGACGCGCTGGAGAAGTACATGCCGCCGGGGGTTTCGTGGACCCGGCCCGCGGGCGGGTTCTTCGTCTGGGTCACCCTCCCGGAAGTACTGGACTCCAAGGCGATGCTTCCCCGGGCGGTGCAGTCGAGGGTGGCGTATGTCCCGGGCACCGGGTTCTACGCGGACGGCGGCGGGCGGCGGGCGATGCGGCTGTCGTACTGCTATCCGCCGCCGGAGCGGATCCGGGACGGGGTGCGGCTGCTGGCGGACGTCATCGGTGCCGAGCTGCGGCTGCGGGACCTCTTCGGCACCTCCGCCCCGGCCGACAGCACCGGCCCCCAGACCCCCGGCCCCGACCAGGCATGACCACCGCCGAGAAAGAACGAGGAACCATGACCGATCTGCGGGTGGTCGTCATCGCGGGGGGCCTCTCCCCCGAGCGCGAAGTGTCCCGGAAGTCCGGCACCCGGGTCGCCGACGCCCTGCGCAGGGCCGGGGTCGAGACCGAACTGCGCGATGTGGGCACCGATCTGCTGCCCGCGCTCGCCGATGCCCGGGACTCCGTGGTCTTCCCGGTGCTGCACGGGGTGGCCGCTGAGGACGGCACCATCAAGGAGGTGCTGGAGCTGGCCGGGGTGCCGTACGTCGGCGCCCGTCCCGGGGCGTGCCGGACCGCGTTCGACAAGGCGGTGGCGAAGGAGGCGTTCACCCGGGCCGGACTGTCCACCCCGGCGTCGGTGACGCTGCCGAAGGAGGCGTTCCACGATCTGGGGGCCGCCGTTTTGACTGCCCGGATCACCGAGCGGCTGGGGCTGCCGCTGTTCGTGAAACCGCGGGCGGGCGGGAGTGCCTTCGGCGTGAGCCGGGTGGACACGGCCGAGCGGCTGCCCGAGGCGCTGATGGCGTGCTTCGCGTACCACGACGAGGCGCTGATCGAAGGTCTGGTCACCGGCACGGAGATCGCCGTCGGTGTCGCCGACCTCGGCGACGGGCCCTTCGCCCTCCCGACGGTGGAGATCGTCGCCGAGGGGCTGTACGACTACGCCGCCCGCTACACGCCCGGCGCCGTCGAGTTCCACCGCCCCGCCCGGATCTCCCCGGCCGCCGCCGAAGAGGCCGCCCGGGTCGCCGTCGCCGCGCACCGGGCCCTCGGACTGCGGGATCTGTCCCGTACGGACGCCATCGTCACCGCCGACGGCGACGTCGTGCTGCTGGAGACGAACGTCGCCCCGGGGATGACTCTCACCAGCACCTACCCCATGGCCCTGGAAGCGGCCGGGCTCGGCTTCGGCGACTTCTGCCGCGACCTCGCGGCAGCCGCCGGACAACGCCGTCTCCCCTGAGCCCCTCCCGGGTGAGGAGGGGCATGCACCGGTGGAGACGATGCCCGGCCGGTGCCCCTTCCGGTGCGGGGCACACCTCGCTCCCGGAGCCGGACGGACGGCCCCGGGAGCGGACGGACCGGTGATGGGCTCCCGGCTACGGAGTGTCGCGTACCGTTCCGGTGTGGATCCCGCCTTCGACCGGGTTCCCGTCGGAGTCGTACCCGATTTCCCGGAGCAGCAGGGTCTCTTCCGTCTCGGCCACCGCGTCGGCGACCGTCGGGACCGTGACGACGCGGGTCAGCGTACCGGCGGGCAGCCACACGCCCAGAGGTGAAGCGCTGTCCCGTGCAGCCGACAGCGGACGCTCCGGAGCGGGGGACGCCTTGAAGTGGTTCTCCAGCCACGCCGGGTCCACATCCAGCGTGGAGAGTTCCGTACCGCCGGCCGGGGGCAGGATTCTGAAGGCGACTCCGTCCAGTTCCACGTCGGCGGCCTCCGAGAGGTTCACCCGCCAGCTCAGCGCCTGCCCCTCGGTGACCTGGTCCGCTTCCGGGGTGACGGTGATCCTCGGCATCGGGTCGTCGTTCCGGACGAGCACCCCGCCGCTGTGGGAGCCGACCACGACACCCCGGACGGCCTTCACGAAGGCCCGGTGGGAGATGTCGTAGGCGTAGCGGGTGTTGCCCGTGACCTCGACCGGGATGTCGATCGCCCGGCTGCCCGGCCCGACCGTCGCCGTACGGGAGGTGGTGGCACCCGTCCCGGGGTCCCGGACGAAGACCCGCACCTCGCCGCTGCCGTGACCGGAGACCCTGACCGGCACCCGGAGGATCCGGCTGCCCGAGTCGCCCTCCGCCACCGCGAGCTCCCCGAAGTCGACCCGCGGCATCCGCGCCGCGCCGGGATCGGGAGTACCGGGGCGCCAGCCCCAGGCGTCCATCAGCCAGGCCTGCCCGGAAGCGGTACGCGGTGTCAGTTCGAGGGATGCGATCCTGTGCGGATCCAGTCCGGCGCGGAACGCGGCCTTCAGCGGTACCCGGACCTCACGGGCCCACGCGGACGCGGTCCGGCCGGTGCCCGGAAGGCCGTCGATCCGGACCCGGCCGAGGATGGCCCCGCGGCCGTCGGCGTCGGTGAGCCGGACGTCCAGTTCCGTGCCGGTGCTGTTCGGCGGCACGAACACCCTCAGGGCGAGCGACTCGGAGCCCTTGACGGAGAACCTCTCCGCGGGAGTCACCTTGAACGGGGTACCCGCCCGGTTCCAGCTCATCGCGACCGCGTGGCGTCCGGGTTCCCGGGCGCCGGCCTCCCAGGAGGCGAAGTGCGGTGAGCGCATACCGCCGTCGGGCGGCAGACACGCCTCGGCCGGATCGGGGTCGACCTGCGCGCAGAGACGTCCGCCCGTCACCCGGGTCGACGGGGACGGCAGCACGGCGGGGGTCCGGTTGCCGCCCACCGCATGGGTCAGGATCCGGGCGGACCCGGCCGACGGCGCCCGGCGGTTCGAGCCGTCCAGCAGCGGACGGACCCGGTCGTCGCCCGCGACGAACAGCCGGGCCGCCGCGGCGATGTAGGTGGAGCCCGCGGTCTGCTGCTGCTGCGCCGACAGCCTGGTGGGGGTGCCGGGCGCACAGACCGCGTCCGGTGTTTCGTCGGAGTCCCAGTCGTCCCGGGCCGGGGCGGCGGCCTGGCCGGGCGTCCACTCGGTGTTGAAGAAGTTGTGGTTGGCTCCGATCATGTAGACCGAGCTCTGAAGGGCCCTGCCGCGGCTGACCCCGCGGGTGCCGTCGGCGTAGATCTGGCCCTGGAGGTCGTACACATCGCCGTCGCAGCCGGGCAGCAGTGTCACCGACGGGACATCGGGCGCCGGGTTCCGGCCGAAGACGGTGGGCCCGATGAGGACCGTGCCGCGGATCTTCCAGCGGACCGGGCCCCGGTATCCGTCGCGGTCGGCGGGCGCCGCGTAACGGCTGTCCAGAGCGGCGCGGTTGACGCCCTCGCCGCCCCTGGAGTGGCCGACGAGCAGGACCTCGTCCAGGTCGGCGCGTGGCAGCCGCCGGATGGCGGCGGGGGCGCCGGACGGGTCCGCGGACCAGGCGGCGAGCCGGGCGAGATGGTGCCGGACCAGGGACGAGCGGGCCTGTGCGCCGCCGTCCGCGGCCCGGTCGTCCTGGCCGTTGATCCCGTTCGCGGAGACCGAAACCGTGAGGTAGCCCTGGGAGGCGAGCAACCTCTGGTCGTGCAGATAGCCCCGGTGGCTGGGGACGGGCCGGAATCCGGCGGCGCAGGGCCAGACGCCGTCCTCGCCCTGTGCGTTGTAGCAGGTGTTGTGCTTGCCGTGCAGGAACAGCGCGACCGGGCGCTTGCCCGGCGCGTTCTCCGGGCCGACGACCGTGGCCGTCATCTCGACCTTGCCGGGGAAGTCCGGCAGCTTCACGGACGGCAGCGTGTAGTCACCGCCGACGGTCCGGTAGCGGCCCCGGACCCCGGGGTCGACCGGGTTGACCGGTACGGGGATCGTCACCCGCGGCGCGGGGGCGCCGTCGCGGCCCCGGCGCGCGGCGGCCGCCGCATCCTTCCCCGCCCGGTCCAGCCTGCGTCCCGCGGCAAGCACCTTGAGCTCGTCGCCCGGTCCCACCTCCGCCGCGCCGAGCGGCAGCCGGAAGGTCCGCCGGCCCTCGTCGGGCAGGGGTACGCCGAGCATCCGGTCGCCGGCGTGGAACTCGATACGGGCGTTCCCCATCGGGACGCTGCCGGGCGCGGTCCACAGGAGCTGCCGTCCGGGCCCTGTGCCGGATATTCGCCAGCCTTCGGCGAGCCGGCCCCCGGGTGACTGGGACACCGGTGGCTGGAACACCGGTGACCGGGACGCCGTTAAGGAACCGGGTGCCGCGAATGTCTGCCCCGGGGCGGCATACGCCAGTTCCGGCGCGCCCACCGCCAGCAGGAGAACCGCCACGGCGGCGGCTCTCCTACGCATAGGACTCATCAAGGTGGTACTCCTCGCTGTTCGACTGCGGGACACCCGGGCGCCGCCCGGATCCGACTCGACTGGAGGACGGTGCCCTCAGGTCCTTGGTTGCCTCTCCAACGGACGGCCTCCGGGCGGAGGGAGCGGGACACCGCAGGTCCGCCGGCGGCGGGAGTCCGGGGAGCCACGGCCGGAGTCCAAGGAGTCACGGCGGGGACCCGGGAAGTCACGGCGGGGGCGCAACGGCGCTCTCCCGACCGGCTGCCGCGGGCCCGGTGCGGTGGTTCCGTACCGGTGAACGACTCCACGCAGACGAAACGTGTAAGTGATGTATCCCACAGCGAAACGATCGTGTGAATACGCAACGATCCGCGGGTCATACTCACTGTCATGACACCGACGGCCACTTCCGTGGACGCCTGCTGTTCACTGCCGCGCGCAGGCCGCAAGCGCCCGGCAGGGATGTCGCGTTCGGCCTCCCGGGGTCCGTCCGTGGCCGGGGCGGACCGGTGGACCGTGCCGTATTCACCGGTACGGAAACCCACCCCGCCATGAGCGGGGCCGCGGGTTCGTCCGCCACGGCCGCCGTGACCCGTGCCCCCACCGCGGCACCTCGGTGTGCCGCTCCGAATCGGGCTCGGTCCGCAGTCGCATCCGTACCCGTCACGGCCGGTCCCGCGATCCGGCCGACGCGCCGGTGAGCGTGCCGAACCGGTCAGAACATCCTGAGTCTGAAGAAAACCGGCAGCCCGTTCCGTGCGGGCTCGGGCAGAGCCCTTGCGTTGGCTCGCGATCCTCTGCCGCAGTGTCATGCCCGGGTGGTGTGGCAGGAAGGAGTCCGTCATGAACCTTCGCGCGCTCGCCCGTATGTACGCCGACGGCGAGATATCGACGACGGGGGTACTGGCCGAGCTCGGCAGGCTCGTGGACATTCCGCTGTCCGAAGGGCAGCGCGGCCTGTGGGCGCTTGCCAGGATGGAGCCGGAGACGTACGCGTACAACGTCCCCGTGTGCTTTTCGTGCGCGGACGTGGATACCGCCGCGCTTCAGGCCGCGTTCCGCGACACGCTTTCCCGGCATCCTCTTCTCTCGGCCTCGGTGCGCGACACGGACGACGGGCCGCGGCTGTCCCACGGAGACGTGGACAGCTTCCTCGTCGAGTACACGGACATCTCCGATGTGCCGTCCGGTCGAGTGCCGGACTTATTACGGGAAAGAGCCAGGCGGCCGTTCGGCCCGGCCGGTGATCCCCTGACCAGGCTGGCCGTCCTGCGCCGCTCCCCGTCCGAGGCGTACGTCCTGCTGGTCGTTCATCACCTGGTCATCGACGGGGTGTCGGGGCGTCTGGTCATCGACACGCTGTTCCGTTCGTACCGGGCGCGGGTCGAGGGGCGGGACGTGCCGGTCGGGACGGGCTCCGCCTCGTTCGGCGAGTTCGTCGCCTGGGAGCGGGACGCACTCGTCGGCGGGCGCGCCGAGGCGGACCGCGAGTTCTGGATGCGGGAACTCGCCGGCGCGGACGTCCTCACCGGATTGCCCTCGCAGGTGGCGCTGCCGCCGGACGCGCCTCATACGGGCGAGGTATTCACCAGCCGGCTGCCGGAGGAGCGGGCCGCCGCCGTCGCGGCCTTCACGGCTTTGCACGAGATCAGCCCGGGGATCTTCTTCCTGACGGCCTTTCTGACGCTGCTGCACCGGTACACCGGAAGCGAGGACCTCGTCATCGGGATGCCGGTGGCCGGGCGCCCGGCGGAACGCTTCGACCCGGTCGTCGGCTACTTCGTCAACACACTGCCCGTCCGGAGCAGGCCGGACGCCTCCGAGGAGTTCACGTCGTTCGCCCGGCGCGTGCAGTCCACGGTGCTCGACGTACTCGAGCACGGGACCTACCCGTTCCACCGCATCGCGGGCGATCTCGGTGCCCGGGCGGTGAATCCGCGGTCGCCTCTCTATCAGATCGTCTACAACTACCAGGACTCCGCTCTCTCCGGATATCTGGGCGAGCGGGCCCGCGCCACCGGTGAGACGGACTTCGAGCTCGTCGACGGGCTGTACCAGCTGGGTGAGTACGACCTCACGGTGGACGTGGCTCCCGGTGACGGGTTCCTGGTGAACTGGAAGTACCACCCCGACGCCTTCTCGGCCCAGGCCGTCGCGGGCATGGCCGCGCACTTCGCCACCCTGGTGAACAGCGTCCTCGACTCGGACGGACAGTCGCCGACCGGCATGCTGAATCTGCTCGACGCCGAGGAACGGCGCCTCGTCGTGGAGGCCTGGAACCGCACCGAGACCGGTTTTCCCGCAGACCGGACATGCTGGGATCTCTTCGCGGAGCGGGCGGAGGCGAGCCCGGATGCCCCTGCGGTGACCTGCGGGGAACAGACTCTCGGCTATCGCGAACTCGCGGACCGCAGCTCGGCGCTGGCACAGGCGCTGACGTGTCGAGGCGTCCGCCCCGGGGACGTCGTGGGGGTCTGCTACGAACGGTCGGCCGACCTTCTTGTGGCCCTTCTCGCCGTCATGAGGCTCGGCGCGGTGTACCTGCCCCTGGACTGCCGGCTGCCGGCCGAACGCATCTCCTACATGGTCGAGGACAGCGGCGCACAGCTCGTCGTCTGCCATGAGGCGGTGCTGGACACGCTGGCCGCCGTGGCGGCGAGAACCAGGCTGTACGCGACGGACCGCCGGGACGATCAGGCCCCCCGGGCAGGGGCAGCGGTGGTGGAAACGACCGCCGGCGCGGCGGACCCGCAGGCCCCGGCATCTCCGGCCGCGTACATCATCTACACCTCGGGCAGCACGGGAAGACCCAAGGGTGTCGTCGTTCCGCACACGGCGCTGACCAACTTCCTGCTGTCCATGGCGCAGACGCCGGGAGTGACGTCCGACGACCGGCTGCTGGCCATCACCACGCACAGCTTCGACATCGCCGCTCTGGAGCTCTACCTCCCGCTGATCACCGGCGGGCAGGTCTGCATCTGCGATGCGGCCACCGCCGCCGACGCCACCCTGCTGGCCGAGAAGATCGCCGACTGGCGGCCCACCGTCATGCAGGCCACTCCGGCGACCTGGGCCATGCTGGTGCGCGTCGGATGGCGGAACACCGAGGGCGTCAGGATGCTGTGCGGCGGCGAGGCGTTACCCGACGGTCTGAAGGACCGGCTCGTGGCGCGCGGCGAGGCCTGGAACCTGTACGGACCCACGGAGACGACCATCTGGTCGGCGGCCAAGCGGCTGCGCCGTGAGGAGCCGGTGACCATCGGCAGCCCCATCGCGAACACCCGGCTGTACGTCCTCGACCGGAACATGAATCCCCTGCCCGTCGGCGTCACCGGCGAGCTGTGCATCGCAGGCGACGGGGTGGCCCTGGGCTACCACCGGAGGCCCGAGCTGACGGCCGAGCGCTTCCTGGACGACCCGTTCGCGCCCGGTCGGCTGTACCGGACGGGCGACCGGGCGCGCCGGCTGCCGAACGGCGAGATCGTGGTCCTGGGCCGGATGGACAACCAGGTCAAACTGCGCGGCCATCGGATCGAGCCCGGTGAGATCGAGGCGGTGCTCGACGCCCGCCCGGAGATCGGCCGAAGCGTCGTCGTACTCGGGCATGCCGGCCTGTCGGACCGGCTCACGGCCTACTACACCGGGAACGGGTCCGCGCCGGTCGACACCGCGCTCCTGCGCGCGGAACTCGCGGAAACCCTCCCCTCCTATATGGTGCCCGCCGCGTTCGTGGCCCTGGACGCCTTTCCGCTCACGGCGCACGGCAAGATCGACCGGGCGAAGCTGACCGAGACCGCCCGGACGGTGCCGCTCCCGGCCGCCGACGGCCCTGCCGCCGACACTCCGGACGCCGACAGCCCCGCCGACAGCCAGGACGCCGACACCCCGGACGACCGCGGCCCGGTGGCCGCGCCCGGCATCGAGCGGACCGTGCGCGGCATTTTCGAGGACGTGCTCGGCTCGCGGGACATCGATCGTGCCGCGGGCTTCTTCGACATCGGCGGGGACTCGTTCGCGGCCATCGAGGCGGTGGAGCGGATCAACCGCGCGTTCGGCTGCTCGTTGCGGCCCACCGTCGTTTTCGCGCACCCGTCCGTCGCGGCGATGGCCCGGCACCTGACGGGGCTGCTGCCTGCCGGGCAGAAACCCGCGGCGCGGCCGGTCGAGCCCGGGCCGCAACCCGATCCGCGCCGCTCCGCTCCGGCGGCCGACGGCGCCGCCCCGCCCGACGACGCGATCGCGGTGATCGGCATCTCCTGCCGGTTGCCGGGAGCCGTGGACCACCGCGCGTTCTGGTCCGCGCTCGTGGCAGGACGCAGCGGCGGCACATCGTGGTCGGCCGGGGAACTGCGTACGCTCGGAGTGCCGGAGGAACTGATCACCCGGCCCGGATACGTACCGCAGCGGGCGGTCGTGGACGGCAGGGCGGAGTTCGACGCGGCGTTCTTCGACATCTCCCCGCGCGACGCCGAGTTCATGGACCCGCAGGCGCGCCTGCTGCTGCAGCACGCGTGGCAGGCGCTGGAGGATGCCGGTTACCGCCCGGAGGACGTTCCCGGGACCAGTGTCACCACGTCCACCAGCGCCAACTTCTACCAGGCCCTGCTCCCGGCCCTGATGGCGAACGCGTCGGGTCCGCGGGTCCTGGCGAGCTCCGAGACCTACGCCGCGTGGCTGTTCGCCCAAGGCGGCACGGTGCCCGCGATGATCTCCACCAAGCTGGGCCTGCACGGCCCCAGTATGGCGGTGAGCACCAACTGCTCCTCGGCGCTGAGCGCGGTGCACGTAGCCTGCCAGGGGCTGCTGGCCGGCGATGCCGACCAGGCGATCGTCGGCGCGGCCAGCCTGTTCTCCGCGGGGGAACTGGGATACGTGCACCAGCCGGGCCTGAACTTCTCGAGCGACGGGCACAGCCGGGCGTTCGCCGACGGCGCCGACGGGATGTCCGGCGGTGAAGGTGTCGGCGTGGTCGTCCTCAAGCGTGCCGCCGAGGCGATCGCCGCCGGGGATCACATCTACTGCCTGATCCGTGGCATCGCGGTGAACAACGACGGCGGCGACAAAGCGGGGTTCTACGCGCCCGGTGTGCGCGGCCAGACCGAGGTGATCCGCAAGGCGCTGGACAAGGCGGGCACGGACCCGTCGACCATCAGCTACGTCGAAGCGCACGGCACCGGCACAAGGCTCGGCGATCCCATCGAGGTCGCGGCTCTGACCGCTGCGTACCGCCACTACACGGCACGCAGCCAGTACTGCGGCATCGGTTCGGTCAAGAGCAACATCGGGCATCTGGACGCGGCCGCGGGAATCGCCGGCCTCATCAAGGTGGCCCTGGCCCTGGAGCACGGTGAGGTTCCGCGGACGCTGCACTGCTCCGTACCGAGCCCGGAGATCGACTGGGACGAGTCGCCGTTCTTCGTGGCCGACCGGAATCTTCCGCTGGATGGCGACGGGCCCGCGCGGGCGGGGCTGAGCTCCTTCGGGATCGGCGGCACCAATGTGCACGCGGTACTGGAGCAGGCGCCGGACCGGGCGCGGCCCGCCGGGCGCCCCGGTCCCCATGCGGTGGTCCTCTCGGCCCGCGACGCGGAGCGGCTCGACGTCCTGGTACGGGAGTTACTGGAGTTCCTGCCGGGTTACCGGGACGCCCACGGCGATCTGGCGTCGCTCGCGTACACGCTGCAGGTCGGGCGGCGGGCCATGGCCGAACGAGTGGTCTTCGTCGCGCACGACGTCGACGGGCTGATCGCCGTCCTTGGAAGCTACGTCGAACGCGGGGCCCGCGGGGCACACGGAACGGTGTTCGAAGGGACGGCGCGGCGGCCGGAGGACGAACTGCTCCGCCTCTTCGAGCACCCGGGGGAACTGCGGGACCTGGTCACCGGGTGGCTCGAAAACCGGGAGTGGGAGAAGATCGCGCCGCTGTGGGTCAACGGCGCCGATGTCGAGTGGCACATCTGCCACGGCGCGAATCCGCCGGTGCGGGTGAGCCTGCCGGTGTATCCGTTCGCCGGGAAACGGTACTGGCCGACTGCCGGGGCGGTGCCGGTCCCCCGGACCGCCGAACGGTTCGACGCGGCGTCGCTGCTCGTGGCCGCGGCCGGGCCACAGGGCGTCGAAACGTTTCTGTCCGGTCGCGCGTCCGCCGCGGACGAGCTGGACGGCCTCTCGCGCCCGCTCGTGCTTGCGCAGCTCGTGGCGGCGGGACTCTTCGATACGCCCGTTCACCACGACCTGATCGGGCAGAGGGTCACGCCGTCCCTCGCCCGGTGGCTCGACCGGACGGTGACCGTGCTGCTGAGCCACGGAGAACTCGTGCGTGAGGGCGCGTTCGTGGTGCCCGGTAAGGGTGTGCCGGGCCTTGAGCAGGCGTGGCGCGCCTGGCGGGCGTGGCAGGACGTCCGGGCCGGAGATCCGGAGCTGGCGGCCAAGGCCGGTCTGGCCGAGCGCATGATCGAGGCCCTGCCCGGAATCCTGTCCGGGCGGACGAAGGCCACGGCGGTCATGTTCCCGGGCGGCTCGTTCGAGCTGGTCGAACCGGCGTACCGGGGGAACGTGACGGCCGACTACTTCAACGACGTGACGGCCGGGGTGGTGCGCGCGGAGGTGGACGCCCGCCGCGACGGGGTCCGGCTGCTGGAGATCGGAGCGGGTACCGGCAGCACCAGCGAGCGCGTTTTCGCCCGGCTGACGGACCGCGATATCGCCGAGTACCGCTATACGGACGTTTCGAAGGCATTCCTGATCGACGCGGAGCGGCGGTTGGCCGGCCGGGTGCCGTACGTGTCCTTCTCGGTATTCGACGTGGAACGGGAGCCCGGCGCACAGGGACTTGCCGTCGGCGGCTACGACATCGTCATCGCCAACAATGTTCTGCATGCCACCAGGGACATCGTGCAGACGGTGCGTCATGCCGGAGCACTGCTGCGGCCCGGCGGAGTCCTCGTACTCAACGAGCTCGCCCGGAACGACTGGTGGTCGCATCTGACGTTCGGGCTACTCGAAGGATGGTGGCGGTTCACAGACGGAAGGCGTATTCAGGGTGGACCGGCGCTGTCCCCGGACTCGTGGCGCGACGTGCTGCGGGAGTGCGGGTTCGACACGGTTGAACTGCCGGCCGAGTCCGCCGGCGAACTGGGCCAGCAGGTACTGCTGGCACGCGCCGCCGGTTCGCCCGTCCCGCGCCGGGAGCCACGCACCGCCGCACCCGGTCCGTCCGGGGCACCCGGTTCACCCGGGCCACTCGGGTCGCCCGGTTCGCCCGAGGAGCATGTCCGCGCGACCGTGGAGCGGGTGCTCGCCGAAACGCTGAAGCTGGCTGCCGATGAGCTCACGGCCGACAAGCCCTTCGCCGACTACGGACTGGACTCGCTCACCGGCGTATCCCTGGTGAACCGGCTCAACGAGTCACTGGGCACCGACCTCGATCCGAGCGTGCTGTTCGAGAATCCGTCGATCGGACGGCTGACGCGTTTCCTCGTCGACGAGGAGGGCGCCGCCGTCGTGGCCGCGGTACCCGAACCGTCCGCGATACCGGGGCCGCCCGCGGTATCCGAGCCTTCCCCGGTCCCCGCGCCGCCTGCGGTGTCCGAGCCGTCCGCGATACCGGGGCCGCCCGCGCTGTCCGGGCCGTCGGGCGGTGGCCGGGAGCCCGTCGCGATCGTCGGCATGAGCGGCCGGTTCCCCGGCGCCCGGGATACCGGCGAACTCTGGGACCTGTTGGTATCCGGCCGGGATGCCGTCTCGAAGGTGTCCCGCTGGGACCTCGCGTCGCTGGGCAGCGCCTGCCTGGACGGCGGTCTCCTGGACGGCGTCGACGAGTTCGACCCGCTCTTCTTCGGGATCTCCGGTGCGGAGGCCGTCTACATGGAGCCGCAGCAGCGGCTGTTCCTCCAGGAGGCGTGGCGGGCGCTCGAGGACGCGGGCCACGCCGGCGCGTCGCTCGACCGCGACCGGTGCGGTATCTATGTGGGCTGCGCCGCGGGCGACTACCTGGATATGACGGGGCCGTCCGACTATCCGGGTCAGGCGCTGTGGGGCAACATGAACTCGCTCGTGCCGTCCCGTATCGCGTACTACCTGGACCTGCACGGTCCGGCGCTCGCGGTCGACACCGCCTGTTCCAGCTCGCTGGTCTCCCTCTACCTGGCCTGTCAGGCGCTGTGGGCGGGCGAGGTCACCACGGCGATCGCGGGCGGGGTCTACGTCCAGAACTCGCCGCGGCTGTATCTGGCGGCGTCGCGGGCCGGGATGCTGTCCCCGACGGGCCGGTGCCGTTCGTTCGACCGGGCCGCCGACGGATTCGTGCCCGCCGAGGGAGTCGGCGCGCTGATCCTCAAACGGCTCTCGGACGCCGAGGCGGACGGCGACCACATCCACGGGGTGATCCGCGGCATCGGGATCAACCACAACGGCACGACGAACGGGATCGCCGCGCCGAACGGCACCTCGCAGGAGCGGCTGATCCGGCAGATCTACCAGGACTTCGGCATCGACCCCGCGGGGATCGGGATGGTCGAGGCACACGGCACCGGAACCAGACTCGGCGATCCGGTGGAATTCCGGGCGCTCGACCGCGCGTTCCGCGGCTCCACGGACGCCGAGGGGTTCTGCTCACTCGGCTCGTCCAAGGCCTCCATCGGCCATGCGCAGGCCGCGGCCGGCGTGATCGGCGTCATCAAGACACTGCTGGCGATGAGGCACGGGGTGATCCCCGGTCTGTCCCACCACACCGCGACGAACCCCGGTGTCCCGCTGGCCGGCAGCCCGTTCTTCGTACATCCGGAGCCGAGGCGGTGGGCCGTGCCGGAAGGCGGCAGACGGCGCGCCGCGGTCACGTCGCTCGGCGCGAGCGGAACCAACGCCCACGCCGTCGTCGAGCAGCCGCCGGAGCCGCCCGCGGCACGGAGCGGGCAGGACGGGCCCCGGTTGATCGCGCTGTCCGCGGCGACGGAGCACGCCCTGCGCGAGCAGGTGGCCCGGCTCGCGCGGCACTGCCGCGAGCATCCGGACCTCGATGCCGGGGACGTGAGCCACACACTTCTGCTCGGCCGCAGGCATCTGCGGCATCGATGGGCGAGTGTGGTCCGGGATATCGCGGAACTGGAGAGCCGGTGCACGGCCCGGCTCTCCGGGCAGGACCTTCCGGTGCAAAGCGCGGACTCCGGGCTGCAGGCACTCGCCCAGCGGTTCCTCGACGGCGAGGAGCCGGATTTCGCCGGGTTGTTCCGCGACGGCCGCTACCGCCGCGTGCCGCTGCCCGGCTATCCCTTCGCGAGGGAACGCTATGCGCTGCCGGACCGCACGGCAGCGGACCGTGCGGCGGCGGACGACCAACCGCGGCGCGAAGGGAGAGTCCTCACGGGCGACGAGTTCTACCTGCGTGAACATCAGGTGCAGGGAACCGGAATCGCCCCGGGGGCCATGTATCTCCAGTGGGCCGCGGCAGCGGCGAGAGGGACCGCGAACGGCCCGGTCCGCCTGGACGACATCGTCTTCCTGCGCCCCCTCTCGGTAGCGGGGACGCCCCGGGCACTGCGAGTGGCCCTTCGCACGGACGGCGACGTCAACCGGTTCCTGGTGTCCTCCACGGAGTCCGCCGCGGACGAGCCCGTTCTCCACTGCCAGGGCGAGGTGTCCGCCGCGGCGCCGACAGCAGGCCGGGCGCTCGACCTGCCCGCGCTGCTCCGGGATTTCCGGGCCACGGCATTCGACCCCCCGCGGTTCTACGCCGAGTGGCGCGATCGCGGCATCGTCTACGGACCCGCGTTCCAGGGGGTCGTGGCGGTGCACCGCGGCGACAACGCGGTGCTCGCCGAACTGCGGCTGCCCGGCCCGGCGCCGGAAACCAAGGCGCCGCCGGAAACCATGGACGGCCTCGTGCCGCACCCGGCGCTGGTGGACTCGGCGATGCAGTGCATGCGGTTGCTCGACGGCGACGAACGGGCCGGGCTGGTGTTCACCATCAAGTCGGCCGAATTCCTCGCCCCCGGCGCGGCCGCCATGTGGGCCCTGATCCGCCGTGCCGGGGACGCGCGCGGCCCGGACCGGATCGATATCGACCTCGCGACCGGCGACGGCACGGTGTGCCTGCGGCTGCGCGGCATCGCGGGCCGTAGAACCGAGCGGGCGCCGGACCCGGCGGACGGCGTCACCACGCTGCTGCCGGTGTGGGATCCCCTTCAGCCGACGGAATCCGCGACTTGGCCGCGGAGTTCCGATTCCGTGGGCATCATCGCGCCCCCGGGGCGGGCGCGGGACGTTCTCGTCGCGCGCCTGCCGGGCGCCCGTGTGCTCGCGGACCCGTCGGAGAGTACGCACGACGACCTGGAGGGGTCCGTCCGGTCGGCACCGGAACTCGACCATCTGATCTGGGTGGCGCCGGGCGCCGTGGACGACCGGTCCGGTGCGAGCGTCGTCGAGGACCAGTCGAGTGGCTCGCTGCATGCTTTCCGCACGGTGAAAGCGCTGCTGGCCGCGGGGTACGGCGATCGCCCCCTGGGCCTGACTCTGATCACCGAGCGGGCGCACGCCGTCCATGAGTCCGAGGCCGTCGACCCGGCGCACGCCGGTGTCGCCGGGCTGGCGGGGTCGGCCGCGAAGGAGTACCCGGCCTGGCGGGTGCGGGTGGCGGACGTCGAGGTCTGCGACGCGCCCTCGCTCACCGCGGTGCTCGGCCTGGCCGCGGACCCGGACGGCAATCTGCGTATCCACCGCGACGGCCGGTGGCACGAGCAGCGGCTGATGACGGTTCGGCCGGACTCGCCGACGTCGTCCCGGCTGCGGCAGGGCGGCACCTACGTCGTCATCGGCGGGGCGGGCGCCCTGGGCACGGTCATCGGCGAGTACCTGATCCGCAGATATCGCGCCCGCGTGGTGTGGCTCGGCCGCAGGCCGCGGGACGCGCGAGTCGAAGCCGCCATCGCCCGGGCGGCCGGCGCGGACGGGCCCGCGCCGCTGTATCTGAGGTGCGACGCCACCGACCCGGCGGCCCTGCGCGCGGCGAAGGACGAGATCGTACGACGCTTCGGCGCGGTGCACGGCGTCATCCACTCGGGCCTCGTGTTCTCGGGGGCGAGCCTGGCCCGGATGGGCGAGGCGCAGTTCGAGGACGTACTGCGCGGGAAGGTCGACGCAAGCGTCCGGTGTATGCAGGTGTTCGGCGGCGAATCGCTCGATTTCGCCCTGTTCCTGTCTTCGATCAACTCCTATCTCAAGGCCATCAAGCAGGCGAACTACGCGGCCGCCTGCACATTCCTCGATTCGTTCGCTCTGACGGTGCAGCGCCGCTACGGTGCCGTCGGCAAGGTGCTGAACCTGGGCTACTGCTTCAACAACGCGCCCGCCGAGGGAGAGCGGGGCGCGGTCGTGGGAGCGCAGGCGCCGCTCATCCAGCCGGACGAACTGACGGCGGCGATCGAACGGCTGTGCGCGGCACCGGTCGGCAGGCTGACGTTGATGAAGTTCGGTCCCGCGCTCAACAACCGGGGCATCGTCCTGGGCGACGACGAAGTCGTCCTCCCCTCGGCCGTGCCGCCGGACGACGGGACCGCCGGAGGCACCGTGCCCGCCGGCGTACGAGAACCGGCGGCGGTGCCGGGCGGCGAACTGGAACGGCTGCGCGCCCGCACCGCACAGCTGACCGCGCTCGCGATCTGATCTCGGCCTTCGAAGGGACTGATCATGAAAAAGCTGCTGCTCGACTTTCTCTGGTCCCAGCTGTCCGCCCTCGGCGCGTTTCGTGAATCCGGGCAGACTCCGGAGGCCGCACGGAAGTCGGCAGGCCTCGCGCCGGGGTACGGCCCCTGGTTCGACGAGTGTCTGCGCGTCTTCGAGCAGGCCGGCTATATCGACCGGCGGGACGGCGGAATCCTGCTCCGCGACGGCATTCGATGTCGGCCGGTCGACCAGCTGTGGCGCGAGTGGGAGGCGGAGAAGCCCGCGTGGCAGGGGAATCCCGATCTCGCGGCCACCCACGTCCTGGTGGAGACCGTTCTGCGGGTCCTGCCCGACATCCTCGGCGGACGGCGATCGGCCACCGAGGTCGTTTTCCCCGGGGGATCGCTGGAGCTGGTGCAGAACGCCTATGCGACCAACCCGGCGCCGGCGTTCTTCAACCGGGTACTGGCCGCCGACCTGGTGGCCCGGCTGAGCCGGCGGTCGGCACAGGCCCTGACGGCGCATGCCCCGCGGATCCTGGAGATCGGCGCTGGCACGGGTGCCACGAGCGCCGTCGTCCTGGAGGCGCTGCGGACCGCCCGGCTGGATGTGCGCGAGTACTGCTACACCGACATCTCCAAGGCCTTTCTGAACCATGCGGAGCGTTCGTTCGCTGCCGAGAACCCCTGGCTGACCTGCGAAATTCTGGACATCGAGCGGCCGGTGACGGATCAGGGCTTCACTCTCGGCGGGTACGACGCCGTGATTGCCGCCAATGTCCTGCATGCCACGCGGGACATCCGCCGTACCCTGCGCAACGCCAAGGCGCTTCTCCGGCCCGGCGGGCTGCTGGTCCTGAACGAGCTGACCGCGAACAACCTGCTCAGCCAGTTCTCGTTCGGCCTCCTCGACGGATGGTGGCGCTACGAGGACCCGCACCTGCGGATCCAGGGCAGCCCGCTGCTCTCCACGGCGCGCTGGCGGCACGTCCTGACGCGGGAGGGATTCCGCGCCGTCGCTCTGCCCGCGCAGGATGCCGGGGATCTGGGGCAGCAGATCATCGTGGCCGAGAGCGACGGCGTCGTACGGCAGGCGACGGCCGCACCGCGCCCGTCCGCGCCGCAGATGGCGCCGCAGGTGATGCCGGTACGCGAGAGTCCGGTGCGGACCGTGGCCGGTCACGGCGCCGGGAGCGGGCCCGGAGACCGGCTGCGTGCCCGTATCGAGGCGGTCGCGCTCGATGTGCTGGCGGAGGCGCTGGAGATCCCGCGGACGAGGATCGGGCGGGACGAGCCCTTCGCGGACTACGGGCTCGATTCGATCTTCGCGGTGAATGTGGCCCGGACCCTCGGCGGGACGCTCGGCATCGACCTCGACATCACGGTGCTGTTCGAACACAACACCCTGGCCGAACTGGGCGAGTTCATCGTCTCCGACTACGCCGGGGAGCTGCGGGACCTGCTTCCGCCGGAGCCCGCGGCGCCGGACCGGTCACCCGGTCCCGTACGGCCCCGGTCCCGGCCCGGGCCCGACGAGACCGGGCCCGACGAGGCCGCGCTCGACGGTATGGCGATCGTCGGCATGTCCGCGCGCTTCCCCGGCGCCGACGACGTCGACGAGTTCTGGCGGATCGTCGAGCAAGGCGGACGGTGCATCACCGCACCGCCGGAACAGCGTGCGGACTGGGCGTCCTACGGCGACGAGGCGGCCGCGCTGCGGGGCGGATTCCTCGACGGGGTGCATGAATTCGATCCGCTGTTCTTCCGCATGTCGATGACCGAGGCTCGCCAGGTGACGCCGGAGCTGCGCCTGCTGCTGATGACGGTGTGGAACGCCGTCGAGGACGCGGGCTATCGGCCGGCCGAGTTACGGAAGCGGCCCACGGGTGTGTTCGTCGCCACGACGCAGAGCGAGTACCGGCCCGCCGCCATGGACCTGATGAGCCTGCCGTCACCCGCGATGGTGCCCAACCGGATCTCGTACCTCCTCGACCTCAACGGCCCCAGCGAGCAGTACGACACGACGTGCTCGTCCTCGTTCACGGCGCTGCACCGGGCGATCCGGTCCATTCGCGACGGCGAGTGCGAGCAGGCGCTGGTCGGCGGGGTGAACCTGGTGATGTCGCCCGCGGGTTTCGGCGGGATGCAGGCCGCGGGAATGCTCAGCCCGGGCGGCGAGGTCCGGCCGTTCCAGCAGGGCGCCGACGGTACGGCGCGCAGCGAGGGCGTCGCCGCCGTACTGGTCAAACCATTGAGCCGGGCCGTGGCGGACGGAGACTTCGTCCACTGCGTCGTACGCGGCACCGGTGTGGCCCACGGCGGCCGGGGAGTGTCGTTTACGGCACCGAACATCAGGGGCATGAAGGCGGCCGTCGCCCACGCCTGCGCCGACGCCGGGATCGATCCGGGTGCCGTGGACTACATCGAGACCCACGGTATGAGCTCGGTGCTGGCGGACGGCGCGGAGCTGGCGGCGCTCGGCGCCGGATTCCGCAGCGAGAACGACGCCGGGGACACCGGTGAGGACACCGGTGTCGACGACGACGGGGAGGCCGTGACGTATCTGGGCAATGTGAAGCCGTGCATCGGGCATACGGAGGTGGTCTCCGGCCTGGCCGCGCTGGTGAAGGCCGCGCAGGCGATGCGACACGGTGTGATCCCGGCGATCCCGGGCTTCGGGCGGCTGCACCGCGATCTCTCCCTCCAGGGGACGCGGCTGCGTATCGCCGCACGGAACCTGCCGTGGCCCGAGCGCACCGACGGCACCGGCCGGCCGCTGCCGCGCCGCGCGGGCCTGCACAGCTTCGGCATCGGCGGTGTGAACGCGCATGTGGTGCTGGAGCAGCACCTCGCCTCCGCGGATCCGGACGACTCCCCGGGTGCGCAGGTCCTGGTGCTCTCGGCGCGGAGCGCCGACGCTCTGCGCGAGCGGGCGCGCCGGCTGGTTCACCGGCTTGCCGAAGCGGATCCGCGCTCCTGGGCGGACATCGCGTACACGCTGCAGGTCGGCCGGGAGGCGATGAGCTGCCGGCTGGCGTTCACGGCGCGGAGCACCGACGAGGCCGCTCGTATGCTGGACGGCTGGCTCGGCGGCGACCCGGACACGCTCGCCCGTGTGGCGTACGCCGACGGCATCGGTGCTGCCACCGGCGCCGAACCCGACGGGAAGCCGGCCGAGCTCCACCGGATACCGGAACACTGGGCCGCGGGTACGTCCGTCGACTGGGACCTGATGCATCGCGGCACTCGGCGCAGGCGGATCGCGCTGCCCGGGTATCCCTTCGCACGGCTGCCTTGTTTCGCGGAGCAGGCGCCGCGGCCGGATCAGGACCCGCCCGCAGACACCGGCCCTCCGGACGGCGAAGCCTTCGTCGCCGACCTCGTCGCCTCGGTGCTGGGACTGCCGCGCCACGAGATCGACGGCACCAGGTCACTCGCCGACTACGGCCTCAACTCCCTGCTTCTGGTCGCGATGCTGGGCCGGATCAGCACGGTGTTCCCCGGATTCCGGCCCGAATGGTGGCAGCCGCACGACACATTGGACGACGTGGTCGCGAGACTGCCCGAGGCGGCGACCCGCACCACGGGCGGGCCGGCCCCGGAGCTGGTGCGCCTCAACGGCGCGACCGGGGGCAGGCCGGTCTTCTGGATCCACGGCGCCCTCGCCGGCGTCGAGTCCTACCGCACGATCGCCGAGCGGACCGACCGCCCGTTCTACGGCATCCAGGCCCGTGGCCTGCTGACCGAGGACGCGCCGGTCGAGGGCGTCACGGCCATGGCCGAGCACTACACCGAAGTCATCCGCTCGGTGCAGCCCGAGGGGCCGTACGACATCGGCGGATTCTGCCTCGGCGGCATCGTCGCCTACGAGGTGACCCGGCGGCTGCAGGCGCAGGGCCGGGACGTGGCGTCGCTGACGATGGTGGACTCACCGGACGAGACCGGCCTGGCCAAATCGAACGCGAACGGGTTCCAGTCGGCGCGGAGCGCCGCGCTCCAGGTCGTCAACTCCCTGCTCTGGCCGGCGGGAGAGCAGGACCCGGCGGTCCTGCGTGCCCGGCTCGTGCACCGGGACGAGGTCGCGGAGGAGCTGGACGAGGACGCGTTCGTCCAGCGGCTCGCGGAGCTGGCGGCCGAGCGCGGCCTCGCCATGAGACCCGCCCGGATCGTTCGGTTCGTCAGACGCAATATGGCGATCCAGCTCGCCTACCGGCTCGGCGAGTACACCATCAGACCCCTGCCGAGGCCGGAAGCCGTGGTGTGCACCTACTTCCACAACCGGCGCGGGCTCTTCCTGGGCGAGGTCGAACCCTGGTTCCAGGTCGCCGGCGAGACCTTCTCCCTCGACCATGTCGACTACCGGCAGGACTGGGTGCGCGAGCTGCCGGGCCTTCGCCTGGTGGAGATCGACGCCGCGAACCATATGACGATCCTGAACGACGCGGGGCCGCTCGCCGCGATCGAAGAGACCTGCCTGGCGCTCTACGCGCCCGACGAGATCGGGGCTTCCCGTGGCTGACCTGACCGCCGCCCGGACGTACGACCGCCGCGAGCCGGTGGCGATCGTCGGCATCGGCTGCCGACTGCCGGCCCGGATCGGGGATCCGGCCGCACTCTGGCAGGCTCTGCTCAGCGGTGTCGACGCGGTGCGCCAGGTGCCGGCGAACCGGTGGAACGCCGGCGCGTGGGCCGACGCGGAGGCGTCCGGCGGGGCGGCGAACCGCCGGGGTGGATTCCTCGACGACGTCATGGGGTTCGACGCGGAGTACTTCGGTATCTCCCCGGCCGAGGCCCGGCAGATGGACCCGCAGCAGCGGATCGCCCTGGAGGTGGCGTGCGCCGCGGTCGAGGACGCGCGGCGTTCCACGGCGAGTCTCGCGGGCACCCGTACGGGCGTCTTCATGGGCGCGATGTGGCAGGAGTACCCGCTGTTCACGCAGGGCGCCGCCGAGGCGATCCACGCCCACTCGGCCATCGGCTGGGACAACTCGGTGATCCCGTCCCGTATCGCCTACGCGCTGGGGCTGCGCGGCCCCGCGATGGGCGTGGCGACCGCGTCCAGTTCCTCGCTGGTCGCGGTGCACCTCGCCGTGCAGAGTCTGCGCTCCGGGGAGTCGGACTTCGCCCTCGCGGGCGGCGTCAACCTGATGCTGCATCCGAACACCTCGGTGGCCCTGACGAAACTCGGCACGCAGAGCCCGGCCGGCCTGTGCCGGGCCTTCGACGGCGACGGCGACGGCTATGCCCGGGGCGAGGGCTGCGCGGTGGTCGTGCTGCGCCGGCTGTCCGACGCGCTCGCCGACGGCGACCGCGTCTATGCGCTGGTGCACGGCAGCGCCGTCAACAACGACGGCGCGACGGACGGACTGACCGCCCCCGGCCACGAGGCGCAGACGGAGGTGCTGCGGTCGGCGTGGGAGAACGCCGGCGTCGCGCCGTCCGCGGTGTCGTACGTCGAGGCGCACGGCACCGGCACTCCCCTGGGCGACGTCACGGAGGCGGGCGCGCTCGGCGCCGTATTCGGGCCCGGCCGGCCCTCGCCGCTGCGTATCGGCTCGGCGAAGACGAACTTCGGCCATCTCGAACCGGCGGCCGGTGTCCTCGGGCTGGTCAAGGCCGCGCTGGCGGTGCACCACGGCGTCATCCCGCCGAGCCTGCACTTCAGCACACCGAACCCGCACATCGACTTCCCCGCCGAACGGCTGGAAGTGGTCACCGAGGCAGCCGCCTGGCCGGCCGGCCCGCGGTTCGCGGGGGTCAGCAGCTTCGGATACGGCGGCACCAATGCGCATATCGCCCTCGGCGAGGCCCCCGCGGGCGCGCCGGTGCGGACCGTACCGGATGCGAGCGGTCCGGTCTGTCTGGCGGTGTCCGGCACGAGCCCGCACTCGCTCGCGCGCAACGCCGCACGGCTGGCGGACCACCTCGGGCAGCCGCCCGGGACCGGGCTGTCCGATATCGCCTGCTCACTGGCGACGACCCGCACACAGCACCCCGTGCGCGGTGTGGTGATCGCCGGCAGCACGGACGAGGCAGTGGCCGGTCTGCGGGCGCTCGCCGCGGACGAGAGCCATGACGCGGTGGTGACGGGCTCGGCCGCCGGGCGCGGCCGCGTCGCGTTCGTCTTCCCCGGCCAGGGCGCCCAGTGGTGGGGGATGGGCCGGTCGCTGTGGGAGCAGAACGACGCGTTCCGCGAGGCCGTGACGGCCTGCGACGAGGCCTTCGCCCCGCACACCGGGTTCTCCGTCGCCGCCGTCGTCCGCGGGCAGGACGGTGTCGCGCCGCCCTTCACCCGTACGGATGTGGTGCAGCCGGCGCTGTTCACGATGTACGTCGGTCTCGCCGCGATGTGGCGCGCCTGGGGCGTCGAGCCCGCGGCGGTCGTCGGCCACAGTCAGGGTGAGGTGGCCGCGGCGGTCGTCAGCGGGGCGCTGAGCCTGGCGGACGGCGCTCGCATTGTGGCATTGCGCGCCCGGGCCGTGCACGATCATGCGCCGGACGGGGCGATGGGACTCGTGGAGCGCCCGGTGGGCGAGGTCGCCGAGGAGCTGGCGGCCTGCGGCGAGGCACTGTCCGTCGCGGTGGTGAACACCGCGCGGTCGACCGTCGTGGCCGGAGACGCCGGGGCGGTGGACCGTTTCCTCGCCCGGATGGAGGCCACCGGCGCGTACTGCCAGCGCGTGGACGTGGACTACGCGTCGCACAGCCCGCATATGGATGCGCTGCTGCCCGCGCTGCGCGAGCGGCTCACGGACCTTGCCCCCGCGGATCCGGGGATCGCCTTCTATTCGAGCGTGACGGGAGAGCGGGCGGCCGGGCCGGAGCTCGACGGGGACTACTGGTGCCGCAATCTGCGCGAGCCGGTGCGCTTCGATCGCGCGCTGGAACGCCTGCGGGCGGACGGGTTCGGGATCTTCGTCGAGGTGAGTCCGCATCCGGTGCTCCAGATAGCCCTGGCGCAGGGAACCGAAGCCGACGGGACGGCCGTCGTGGTGGGCAGCCTGCGCCGCGATCGCGGCGGGATCGGGCAGGCGCTGCGGGCGCTGGCGGAGCTGCACGTCCGGGGGGTTCCGATCCCGTGGCAGCGGGTGTTCCCGGCCTCGGACACCCGCAGGACGGACCTTCCGGTGTACGCGTTCGAACACCGAGGCTACTGGCTGGACGAACACGACGACGCGATCCCGGTCCGCGGGAGTGCTTCGTGGCGCGAGGACGTGAGGGCCCTGCCCGAGGCCGAGCGTCCGGGATCGGTGGTCGCACTCGTCACGGAGGAGGCCGCGGCCCTGCTCGGCCGGCCCGCGGAGGACGTACGCCCCGATACGACGCTGCGTGAACAGGGTTTCGACTCCCTGATGGTGGTCGAGCTGCGCAACCGGCTCAGCGCACGGACCCGGGTCCCGCTGCCCACCGTGCTCGCTTTCGACTACCCCACACCGCGGGCCATCGCGACACTGCTGCTGACGCACGCCGATGCGGAGGACCAGGCCCGGGAAGTCCCGTCCGCCGCCGCGGTTCCCGTGCGGCCGTCCGCCGTCGCCGCGGTTCCCGTGCGGCCCGACGACGACCCCGTCGTGATCGTGTCCATGGCCTGCCGGCTGCCGGACGGAATCGACACGCCCGAAGCGTTCTGGGAACTGCTGGCCGACGGCCGCGAAGCCTCCTCCCCGTTCCCGGGGCGCTGGGACGGGTGGGATCTCGGCGCGATCGACGAGGCGGAGCGCGCCGCCACCGGCAGGCGCTTCGAGCGCAAGGGCGGCTTCGTACGCGATGTCGAGGACTTCGACGCGGCGTTCTTCGGGCTCAGCCCGCGTGAGGCGCTGTCCCTGGACCCGCAGCAGCGGCTCGTACTGGAAGTCGTATGGGAGGCTTTCGAACGGGCCAATCTGCGCGCCGCGTCCCTCGAAGGCAGCAACACGGGCGTCTACCTGGGCGCGATGAGTTCGGACTACGACATCGCCCGGCGCTGGGACGTCGAAAGCAGCGACGGCTACAAGATCACCGGCAATGGGTCGAGCCTGATCTCCGGGCGGGTGGCCTACACACTCGGCCTGTCCGGGCCGGCGCTCACCGTCGACACCGCGTGCAGCTCGTCGCTCGTGGCCCTGCGGCTGGCGTGCGAGGCACTGCGCAGCGGCGAATGCGATCTGGCGCTCGCCGGCGGCGTGACCGTGATGAGCACCCCGCAGATCTTCGTCGAGTTCAGCCGGCTCAACGGGCTCGCGGCCGACGGCCGCTGCAAGAGCTTCGCCGACGACGCCGACGGGACGAGCTGGGCGGAAGGCTGCGGTGTCCTGGTGCTCAAGCGGCTCTCGGACGCGAGGCGCGACGGCGACCGGGTGCTGGCCGTGGTGCGGGGCACCGCCATGAACCAGGACGGCCGCAGCCAGGGGCTCACCGCGCCGAACGGCCTCGCCCAGCAGCGCGTGCTGCGCAGTGCCCTGGCCGACGGTGGACTGGCGCCGGCCGATATCGACGCCGTCGAAGCGCATGCCACGGGTACCGTGCTCGGCGATCCCATCGAGGCCGGTGCCCTGGCCGCGGTGTTCTCGGGCCGGGTGCGGCCCTTGCACCTGGGATCGGCGAAGTCCAACATCGGCCATGCCCAGGCGGCCGCCGGTGTCATCGGCGTCATCAAGATGGTGCTGGCGCTGCAGCACGAGTGGCTGCCCCGCACGCTGCACGCGGAGAGACCGAACACCCGGATCGACTGGACCGGCGGCGAGCTGGAGCTCCTGCGGCAGCCGAGGCGGTGGCCGCGGACCCGGCGGGTGCGTCGCGCCGGCATCAGCTCATTCGGTATCAGTGGCACGAACACGCACGTCATCATCGAAGAAGCACCGGAGACCGTCGTCGCTGAGCGGCCCGGCGACGATCTCGTCCACCCGTTGGTGATCTCGGGCACCGACCCGGCCGCCCTCCGTGCGCAGGCCCGGCGCTGGGCCGGATGGCTCGACGCACGGCCCGGCGCGTCGATGCGGGACATCGCCTACACCTCCGCCGTCGGCCGTACGCACTTCGACGCGCGCGCCGTGGTCTTCGCGGGCAACGCCGTGGATGCCGCCGAAGCCCTGCGGGGGGTCGAGCCCGGCTCCGGCACGGCGCCCGGGGAGATCGCCTTCGTGTTCGGCGGCCGGGACGCGGAGCCGCCGGGGATGAAAAGCCAACTGCTGGAGCAGAGCGCGGTGTTCCGGGACACCGTGGCGGAGTGCGACGCGGCCCTCTCGCCGCTGACCGGCTGGTCCGTGCTGAAGGTGCTGCGCGGCGAGGAGGACGTGAACGGTCCGGACGTACTGCCGTGCACACTGTTCGCGACACACCTCGGGATTGCGGCGCTGTGGCGTTCCTGGGGTGTGGAGCCGACGGCGGTGCTGGGCGACACGCAGGGCGAGGTCGCCGCCGCCGTGGTGAGCGGGGCGCTGACCTTGGCGGACGGAGCCCGCGTCATCGTCCTCCGGGCTCGCGCGCGCTCGGGGGACCCGGTCGGCGGTGCGCTGCCGGGGATCGTCGCTGCCCGGACGTCCATCCCCTTCCGTTCGCGTCTGACGGGCGAGGTCGTACCGGGCCCGGAGCTCGGCGGCGACTACTGGTTCCGCGACCTGCCGGAGCCGGAGCCCATGGGGCCGGACCGTGCGCTGGAGCGGCTGCGCGGCGAGGGCTTCGGAGTGTTCGTCGAGGTCGGCCCGCCCGCCGACGGTGCCTCGGACGGCGTGGACCGGCTCTGGCGGGCCGCCGCCGTGCTGTTCGAGCGGGGTTTCCCGCTGGACTGGGAGCGAGTCCTCGGGTCCCGTGGCGCCGACAAGGTAGACGTCCCGACGTACGCGTTCCAGCGCCTGCGTTTCTGGCTCGGCGAGCTTCCGGCCGGGCCGGCCGCGGTGGCGGCGAGCCGGTCCGCGGACGGCCACCCGTGGTTCGATGCGGTCACGACTCTCGCCGGCGGCGGCGGTCATCTGTTCACCGGCCGGCTGTCGCTCGACACAAGCCCCTGGCTGGCCGATCACGTCGTCAACGGGCAGGTCTATGTGCCGGGCGCGGGCCTGACCGACGCCGCGCTGTTCGCCGCCCGGACCGCCGGGGCCGACGCCGTGGCGGATCTGACGCTGCTGGAGCCGGTCGTTCTCCTTCCGGGCCGCGCACTGCGGATCCAGGCCACCGTCGGCGATCCGGACCCGCACGGACGGCGCCCCTTCGCGTTCCACAGCCAGCCCGAGGACACGGACGAGCCGCTGATCTGGCAGCAGCACATGACCGGGGAGTGCGTGACCCGCGCGGACGCCGGTGCCACGATGCCGCCGGATATCGACAAGGGGTCGGCGCCCGATGCCCGGGCCCTCAACACCAACACCGGCACCGGCACCGGCACCGGCACCGGCACCGACATCGAAGCCTTCTACGGACGCGCCCTCGCCAACGGGCTCGACTACGGCCCGGCCTTCCGGGGACTGCGCGAACTCTCCTGCCGCGACGGCGTCTACTCCGCGCGGGCAGCCCTTCCGGACGGTCTGGATCCGGCCGGCCACGGTCTGCATCCGGCGCTGTTCGACGCGGCACTGCAGGTCGTCGTCGCCGGTCTGATGGAGGCGGGTGCGCCACCCGGGCCGCTCGTCCCGTTCATCTGGTCGGACGTCGAGCTGTTCGGTGCCGCAGGCCGGGAACTGACCGTGCACGTGTCGTTCGCATCCGGCGGAGACGGGGACCTCGCGCCGGCCACCGTACGGCTGGCCGACCCGGCAGGCCACCCGGTGGCCCGGATCGGCAGGCTGGTGTTCCGGCCCGGACGGCGTCGCGGACACCCGTTCGCCGAGCACCTCTACCGCGTCGGCTTCGAACCCGTACAGCCCGTGGCCGGAGCCCCCGACCCCGTGGGCACCCTGGTGGTCGGCGACACGGAGCTGGGCGCGGGCCTCGGCGCCGACACCGTCCCCGACCTGGACACCCTGGTGAAACGGCTCGATGCCCGGGCGGATACGCCCCGGCGGCTGCTGTTCGCGCTGCCCGGCCGCGCGTCCGCCCAGTGGTCCGATGCGGAACGGAGCGCCGCCGAAGCGCTCCGGACGCTTCAGGTGTGCTTCGGCGATACCCGGCTCCAGGGCACGGAGCTCGTCTGGATCACCCGGGACGCGGTGTCGTCGGGCCCTGACGACCGGGTGGGGAACTGGGCCCATGCCGCGGTGTGGGGCATGGTGCGAACGGCCCGCACGGAGCAGCCCGAGCGTGTCCTGCGTCTGATCGACCTCGATTCCGGCACCCCGGACTTCCGGCTCCTGGCGCGCGTGATCGAAACCGGCGGCGAGCCGGAGTGCGTGCTGCGCGGCGAGACCGCCCGGGTGCCACGGGCCAGGCCGACCGTCGAGGAGATCGACGCGCTCGTCCTGCCGGACGGACACGGCTGGCAGGTGCACCGGCGGGAGGACGATCGGCTGGACGTCGTCGCCGCCGCGCAGGACGAGGGCGCGCCGGAGCCGGTCGCGCCGTGGGAGGTCCGGGTCGAGGTGCGCGCCGCCGGGATGAGCCCGGGGCACACACCGGAGCTGGAGTTCGCGGGGGTCGTCAGGGAAGTCGGCAGCGACATCACCTCCGTACGGGCGGGTGACCGGGTCATGGGCAGTGCGGCAGCCGTACTCGGCGATCGGATCAGCGTGGACGGCGCCACCCTCAGGCCGATGCCCGCGCACCTCACCTTCGCGCAGGCGGCCGCTGATCCGTCCGCCCCCGATCCGGGTCAGGGGTCGTTCACCGCCTTCGACGTACGCGACGCGCCATCCGCTCTGCGCCATGCGCGGCAGGACGCTGCGCGCAGAACCGTGCTGACCCTGCCGCGCGCCCTCGACCCGGACGGCACCGTACTGATCACCGGCGGTCTCGGCGAACTCGGCAGCGCGCTCGCCGGACACCTGGTCCGCAGGTACGGAGCACGGCGGCTCGTGCTGCTGTCGCGGCGCGGTGGCAACGCCCCCGAAGCCGGCTCGTTCGTGCGGGAACTCGAAGCCGCGGGCGCCGAGCGGGTGGACCTGGTCGCGGGCGATGTCGCGGACCGGGCCGCGGTGGCCGCGGTGCTGGACGGGATCGACGCGGGCCATCCCCTCACAGCCGTTTTCCACCTCGCCGGTGTACTCGACGACGGCCTGGTGGAGGGCTTTACCGCCGAGCGGCTGCACCGGGTGATGGCACCCAAGGTCCAGGGCGCGCGCCTGCTGGACGAGTTGACCGAGCGGCTGGACCCGGCGGTGTTCGTCCTGTTCTCCTCGGCGGCCGGAACGCTGGGCACCGCGGGACAGAGCGGGTACGCCGCGGCGAACGCGACGCTGGACGCGCTGGCAGCGAACCGGCGCAAGCGGGGGCTGGCGGGGCTCAGCCTCGCTTTCGGGCTCTGGGAGCAGGCCGGCGTGGGCATGACCGCCCACCTCGGCAAGGCCGAGCTGGGCCGCCTGCGGCGCCAGGGAATCGGTGCCCTGACCCTGGCCGAGGGCCTGAACGCCCTGGATGCCGCACTGGCCCGGCCCGAAAGCCAGCTGCTGCCCGTACGTCTGGAACTGGCATCGCTGCGGCACGCGCTCGGCGATACGGAAGCGCCTCCCCTGCTGCGCGACATGCTGCGACGCACTGCCGGAGGGAGCCGGGCCGAGGCTTCCGGGACCGCGGAGTCGCTCGATACGCGGATGGCGGACGCCTCCGAGGCCGAGCGGCCGGCTCTGCTGCTGGACCTCGTCCGCAGCGAAGCCGCCGACGTACTCGGCCTGCCAGGACCCGACAGCGTGCCGGCCGGCAGAGCGCTGCGTTCCCTCGGGATCGACTCGCTCACCATGGTCCAGTTGCGCAAGCGCCTCGCCAAGCGGCTGAACACCGCGCTGCCCGCCACGCTGGTGTTCGACTACCCGACCGCCGAGGCCATCGCCGGGCTTCTGCTCCACAACGCCACCACCGTGAGAGGGAACGAGAAGTGAAGACGGAGAACCTGTTCATCGCGAGTACGGCTACCTGGCTGCCCCCGGCGACCAAGGTGGAACAGGCCGTCGCCGACGGCCGGTTCGACGCCCAGGACGCCGAGGACACACAGCTCGAATCGGTCTGCGAGGCCACGGACGAGACTCCGCCCGGGATGGCGGTGGCCGCTGCCGGGCTTGCCCTGGAAAGGTCGGGGCACCGGGCCGAGGACATCGCGCTGCTGCTGCATGCCTGCGTGTACTTCCAGGGCCTTGAGCTCTACCCGACGGCTTCCTACATCCACCGCGAAGTACTCGGGGACCATTCGGCGCTCGCCTTCGAGGTCAAGAACGCTTCCAACGGCTGCATGACCGCGCTGGACATCGCGGCGCGCTCCCTCGCGGCCACCGACGACGTCGCGGCGCTGGTGACCACCGCCGACAAGGTCGGCCCACCGGCGATCGACCGCTGGAACAGCGATATCGGCATCGTCCCCGGCGACGGCGCGTCGGCGATGGTGCTCAGCAAGAGGTCCGGGTTCGCACAGGTGCTGAGCACCTCCACGGTGTCGGATCCCACCCTGGAGCGTCTGCATCGCGGCGACGCGCCCTTCACACCCCACCCCGACCCCACGATCCCCGTCGACCTGCGCCTGCGCAAACTGCAGTACCTGGGGGACGTGGAACTCGACGAGTTCACCCGCCGGTTCCGGGCGGGCCTCAGCGCATGCGTCGAACGGGCCCTGCGCGACGCGGGCATCCGGCTGGGCGACGTCGCCCGGTTCGTCGTTCCGCACTTCGGACGTATCGTGCTGCAGCGCGAGGTCCTGGCCGCACTCGATATCGACCTCGGTCTCACCACCTGGTCCTGGGGCCGCACCGTCGGCCACCTCGGCGCGGGCGACCAGATCGCCGGACTCGACCACCTCGTGGCGGAGCGCGCCGTAGCCGTCGGCGACTACTGCATGCTGCTCGGCGTCGGCGCCGGCTTCACCTGGACCTGCGCCGTGGTCCGGATCACCGGGCTTCCCGACCGGCCGGTGCCGACGGCCGGATTCGGCCTCGGGGGCGGGCGGATCTGATGCGCTGCTACGTATTCCCGGGCCAGGGCACTCAGAAGAAGGGGATGGGGCGAAGCCTGTTCGGAAGGTTCCCCGACCTCTGCCGCCGCGCCGACCGGGTGCTCGGATACTCGATCCAAGAGCTCTGTCTGGACAATCCGGAACGACGGCTGAACGAGACCGTGTACGCCCAGCCCGCGATCTACGTCGTCAACGCGCTGCACTGGTCGGCGGCGCGGGAGGACCTGCCGCCCGCGGACTTCTTCGCGGGCCACAGCCTCGGCGAGTACAGCGCACTGTTCGCGGCCGGGGCCTTCGACTTCGAAACCGGCCTGACGCTGGTGCAGCGCCGTGCGGAGCTGATGAGCCGGGTCGGCGGCGGTGCGATGGCCGCGGTCGTCGGTATCACCGAACAGATCATCGAGGAGACCCTGAAGCGGCACGATGCCACCGGCGTCGTCATCGCCAACTACAACGCGCCCGAGCAGTTCGTGCTCTCCGGCAGCCGCGAGGAGCTGGCGCGGATCAGGCCGGTCTTCGAGAAGGTGGAGGGTGTCCGGGGTTTCGTCCCGGTCCGGGTCAGCGGCCCCTTCCACGCGCCGGCGATGGCCCCGGCCGCCGCGCGCTTCCGCTCCCTGCTGGACTCGGTCGGCGTGGGCGAACTCCGGACACCGGTCGTCTCCAATGTGACCGGCCGTCCGTTCGGCCCCGATGCGCGGGAAGTCCGCGAACTGCTCGCCGAGCAGATCGCCAAGCCCGTCCGCTGGACCGACTCCATCCGGTATCTGCGGGACGCGGGCGTGTCGGTCTTCACGGAACTGGGCGAATCGAAGGTGCTCACCTCCCTCATCGACCGGATCACCACCGCGCAGGAGCCCGCACCCGATCCGCGCCGGGACCTGATCGAGCGCATCAAGCGCGAGATCCTCCGGCCGGAGATCGGCGACGAGGCACTGGACTTCGCCGAGGACGCGTCGTTCCGGCAGCTCGGCCTGAATTCCATCATCTACGTCCGCCTGGCCCGCCGGGCCGGAACGGTCCTCGGCATTCCTGTCAAACCGGACGTCATCTTCCAGCACCGCTCCTGCGCCGCCCTGGCGGACTACCTCCTGACCCGCGACGACATCCCCCGGCCCGCAGCACCCGACGCCCCGCCCGCGCCTCTGCTCGAATACCAGGACGAACGGGTGACGGCCCTGCTGCGCGACTGCGCAAACGGAACCCTCGACGTGGAGCGGACCATCGAGGCGATCCGCGCCCTCGCGTAGCGAGCGCCGAACGCGCCGTTCCTGACGAACAGCGGCTACTCGAACCGGGCGGTGTCGCCCGCTCCCCTGCGTACGATCTCCGGCTCACCGCCGGAGAAGTCGATGACCGTGGTCGGCTCGGTGCCGCAGTCGCCCGAATCGATCACGGCGTCGACGACATGGTCGAGGCGCTCCTTGATTTCCCAGCCCTGGGTCAGCGGCTCCTTCTCGTCGGGCAGCAGCAGGGTGCTGGAGAGCAGGGGCTCGCCGAGTTCGGCGAGGAGGGCCTGGGCGACGGTGTGATCGGGGATGCGGACCCCGACCGTCTTCTTCTTCGGGTGCAGCAGCTGGCGCGGCACCTCCTTCGTCGCGGGCAGGATGAAGGTGTAGCTGCCCGGCGTGGCCGCTTTGATCGCGCGGAAGACGTCGTTGTCGATGTGGACGAATTGGCCGAGCTGCGCGAAGTTCTGGCACACCAGGGTGAAGTGGTGCCGCTCGTCGAGATCCCGGATCGACCGGATGCGCCCGATCCCGTCGCGGCTGCCGAGCTGACAGCCCAGTGCGTAACAGGAGTCCGTGGGGTACGCGACGAGCGCGCCGGAACGGATGTCCTCGGCCAGGCCGGTGATGGTACGCCGCTGGGGGTTTTCGGGGTGCACATCGAAGTACTTTGCCATTCGGGGAAGTCTAGTAGTGCTTCGTCCCCGGCCGTCCTGCGCCACCATGCCCTGGGGCCCGAACGTCGTAGTAGTCGTCGGACGGTTCCTCGTCCCGTACCCGGTCACCCGTGTGTCTCCTCCGGAGCGGAGGGCCGCGCCGGACGTGCCGGCACCCGACGCGGTCGTGATCGCATGCATGCCGCGGAGGATCGGCGGGGCACTCCATCACTGCCCCTCCGGGCCGAACCCGAGGGGGCCCGGGCTCCGGGACAGCCGGACGCCCCCGCGCGTCCGATGACGGGCGGGGGCGGTGAGAAGGGCCCTCGGCCGAGGGGCTCAGCCGGTGGCCGTGAGGGCGCGGACCGCGCGGACCAGGGCCGCGTTGTCCGGGGCCGGGGTGCCGTCGGGAAGGTCGGTACCGTCCTCGTAGCCGATACGGGCCTGGTGGCCGTCCTCCTGAGCCGCGCGGACCAGGGGCCAGACCGTGGCGCCTTCGCCGTGGTAGAGGATCGGGCAGGTCACTCCGGCGGCGACGATACGTCCGGCCATCGCGCGGGCCGCGGCGACCGCCTCCGCCGGGTCCTCCTCGACCGGTTCGATCAGGATCCGGACATTGCGGTGGAGGGTCGGCGAGGCGAGGAGGGCGGGGACGTCGTCCATGGTCCAGACGGCGCTCTCCAGCACCATTCCGCGCGCCACGACGAGTTCGGCGGTCTCGGCCGCGCCCTCTTCGCAGAAGGCGACCGACGCGAAGTCGGGCATCGGATCCCACGCCTCGACCAGTGCGTACCGCTCCTCGGGGCCCTCGCAGGTCCACAGTCCCGTGGTGGTGCCGACCACGGCGTCGGGGGCGGTGGCACGGATCGCGCGGAGCACCTCGGCGAGCAGGTCGGGGCGGATGCTCTGGCCGCCGTCCGGGGTGCGGACATGGAAGTGGACGACGTCCGCGCCGGCGGCGAGCACCGCCCGGGTGTCGGCTGCGATCTGCTCGGCGGTGACCGGGACGGTGGGGCACTCGGTCGGGGTGCGCCCGCCGTTGACGGCGGCTTTCAGGAACACGTTGGTCCTTTCGGGGGTGAGGGGGGACGGGAGGCGGCCGGGTCAGCGGGAGGCGGTGAGCCGCCGCAGGGACTCGGTGGCGCCGGTGAGATCGCCGAGCGCGGCGCCCGCCCACAACTCGGCGACCAGGGCGGGTTCCTCCTCGTCGTCGGCGAGTGCTTCGTCGAGGACGCCGGCGAGCCGGTCCGCCGGGGCGATGATCAGCCCGTTGGCGTCGCCGAGCACGATGTCACCGGCGTGGACGGGGACCCCGCCGCAGGTGACGGGGGCGCAGAAGGAGCCGTCCGCGAGGCCGTGCAGCTTCGTGGTCAGGGGGGTGCGGCCGTACGCGTACACCGGCAGTCCCACAGCCAGCAGCGCCTCAATGTCGGTACAGAGCCCGTCGACGACCGCCCCGGCGGCGCCGCGCGCGGCGAGGGCGTTGACGACGACCTCGCCCAGTGGGGCGTGCCGGCGATCGCCGCCGGTGTCCACGACGACGACGTCGCCGGGGCCGACGAGTCCCGCGGTGTGGTGGAGCAGGGTCGAGTCGGTGGCGGTGGTACGGACGGTCACGGCCCGGCCGACGAGTTTGCCGGTGCCCGCGACCCGCTGGAGGGCGGGGTCGCAGAAACCTTCCTCCAAGTAGTGGCCGAGGGTGGGGAAGTCGACGGTCCGCAGCCGGTCGGCGAGTGCGATGTCGAGTGGTGCGGGCAGGTCATGGATGGAGAGCGGCATGGCTGCGGGTCACCTCGGTCCGATGATGATGCGGCGGTTGCGGAGGACGGGCAGGACGGTACGGGCCCGGTCGATCCGGTCCTTGTCGGCGTCGACGACGAGCAGCGACCGCTCCTCCTCGCCGAGGGCGGCGCGCACCACGCCCAGGGGGTCGACGGCCATCGACAGACCGATGCAGTCGGGGGTGGTGAGCGAGGAGGCGACGACCCAGCAGGTGTTCTCGATGGCACGGGTGCGCACCAGGGTCTGCCAGTGGTCCTCCTTGAGGGGGCCCTTCACCCAGGCCGCGGACACGGCGAGGAGATCGGCGCCCATCTCCACCAGGGACCGGGTGAATTCGGGGAAGCGCACGTCGTAGCAGTTGACCAGGCCGACGTTGAAGTCGCCGATGCGGACCACGACGGGGCCGGTGTCGCCGCGCTGGATGTACCGCGACTCCTTGTAGTCGAAGGCGTCGTAGAGGTGCATCTTGCGGTAGAGGCCGATGACCTCGCCGGTGGCGTCCACGGCGGCCATGGTGTTGTACGGGAGGGCCGTGCCGCTGTCCTCGAAGCCCGCGGCGACGATCGCGACGCCGTGGGTCCGTGCGGTGCGGGAGAGCCCGTCGACGAAGGGCTCCCAGTGGGCGGTGGCGAGGTCCCGGAGCGGGATCCCGGTCTCGTCGGAGACTTCGGACGGGAGCATCGACTCCTCGGGGAAGACGACGAGCTCGGCGCCCGCGGCGGCGGCTTCGGCGGTCATCTCCTCGATGACCGCGAGGTTGGCCGCCGCGTCTGCGGTGGGGGCGAACTGTGCTGCGGCGACCTTCACGGCCGGATCTCCTTGTGGGGGTGGTGGTGGGGGCGGTCCTGAGCCTGGCCGGGCCGGGTGGGCCGGGTGGCGGCGGTCATTCGGCGAGCAGCCGGGCGCGGGCGGGGTCCCAGCCGGCGGTGACGGGGTCACCGGCGGCGAGGCCCCCGCGGTCCGCGCCGCCCGCCTCGGCGACCAGGGACGTCCCGTCGGCGAGGGTGAGGTGGTAGCGGGTGGCGTTGCCGAGGTAGACGGTCTGCCGGAGGGTGCCGTCGAGGACGGCGTCGCAGCCGGGCGGGCGTTCCCCAGCCGGGGCGAGCCGGATGTTCTCGGGCCGCAGGGCGAGATGGGCTTCGGTGCCGTCGGGGAGTCCGTGGCCCTCGGATACGGGGATCCGGCCGAGGCCGGGGACGCCGATCGCGGTGGTGTCCACGGTGCCGGTGAGGAAGGTGGAGGTGCCGATGAAGTCGGCGACGAACCGGGTCGCGGGGCGTTCGTAGATCGCCTCCGGGCTGTCGACCTGGAGCACCCGGCCGCCGTCCATGACCGCGATACGGTCGGACATGGTCAGGGCCTCCTCCTGGTCGTGGGTGACGGTCACGAAGGTCACCCCGACCTCGCGCTGAATCTTCTTCAGCTCCAGCTGCATCTCGGCCCTGAGCTTCTGGTCGAGGGCGCCCAGTGGCTCGTCCAGCAGCAGCAGGGACGGCCGTCCGATGAGGGCGCGGGCGATCGCGACGCGCTGCCGCTGGCCGCCGGAGAGCTGGGCGATCGACCGGTCGCCGTAGCCTTCGAGGCGGACCAGGGCGAGGGCTTCGCGGACCGCGTCGCGGATCTCCGCCCGGGGGCGGGACCTGCGGACCTTCAACTCGAAGGCGACGTTGTCCGCGACCGAGAGATGGGGGAAGAGGGCATAGCTCTGGAAGAGCATGTTCAGGTCGCGCTTGTGGGGCGGGACGGCCGTGGCGGGGACGCCGCCGAGTTCGACGGTGCCCTCGGTGGGCGTCTCGAAGCCGGTGATCATCCGCATCAGGGTGGTCTTGCCGCAGCCGGAGGGCCCGAGGATGGAGAAGAACTCGTTGCGCCGGATGTCGAGGGTGACGTCCCGGACGGCCGGGGTGTCGCCGAAGGTCTTGCCCACGCCGGTGAGCCGTACGGCCGGGATGCCGTGGTCCCGGGCCGCCGCCCCGGGGGCGGTCGTTGTGTCGGTGGTCATGATCAGGACGCCTTCACCTTGGTCCAGCCCTGCTGGAAGTGCTTCATCGCGGTTCCCGGGTCGAGCAGGAAGTCCGCCTTGGCGACGGCCGCGTCGGGGGCGTAGACCGCCGGGTTCTCCAGCGCCTTCTTGTCCTTCACGAACTCCCGCGCCTTGGCGTTGGCGCTGGCGCTGCCGCCGTCGTCGGTGGCCATGGCCGCGATCTCGGGGCGGAGCAGGAAGTTGATGAACTGGTAGGCGGTGTCGGTGTTCTTGGCGCCCTTGGGGATGGCGAGGCCGTCGGTCCAGAGGGAGCCGCCCTCCTCGGGGAGTACGTACTCGACGTCCGGGTTGGCGGCGACGACCTTCGCCATCGCCGTACCGCTCCACGCCTGGGCCGCGCACGCCTGCCCGGAGGACAGCAACTGCGGGTAGTTGGTGGAGTTGTAGCCCGCGAGCATCTTCTTCTGGTCGGTCAGCGCCTCGGTGGCGTCCTTGATCTCGCCCTCGTCGGTGCTGGTGGCCCGGGAGCCGGTGACCTGGAGGCCCGCGATGTACGCCGCCAGCATGTTGTCCAGCATGTAGACCTTGCCCTTGTACTTCTCGTCGAAGAGCGTCTTCCAGCTCGTCGCCGACGGGATGCACTTCTTGTTGTACGCAAAGCCGGTGGTGCCCCAGATCCACGGGACGGAGTACTTGTTCCCGGGGTCGTACGACGGGTCGCGGAACTTGTCCGCGATGTTGTCGAGGCCCTTGATACGGGAGTGGTCCAGGGGCTGGATCAGTTTCTGTCCGACGAGCTGCTGCACGCTGTACTGGCTGGGCTCCACCAGGTCGTAACCGGCCGAGCCCGAGCTGAGCTTGGCGGTCATGGTCTCGTTGCTGTCGAAGGTGTCGAGGGTGACGTCGATCCCGGTCTCCTGCTCGAACTTCTTCACCACGGTGTCGGGGATCTCCCCGGCCCAGGCGTAGACGTTGAGCTTCTTCCCGCCGCCGCCGGACGAGGATTCCGAGCCGCCGCAGCCGGTGGCGACGAGCGCGGTGACAGTGGCTACGGCGACCGCGAGGACGCCTCTGGAGACGCTTCTTGCGCGCATGGTGGTGCCTTTCGTACGGGGCGGACGGACCGCGGGGAGGGAGGGACCGGGCCGAAAGCAGGACGGGCGGGAGGGGACGGGGGTCAGGAGTGGCCCGCGCCGAGCAGGACCCGGCGCATCTGCCGCAGTCCGACTCCGAGGATGATCAGCAGAGTGAAGAGCACGAGGATGGTGCCCAGGGCGTTGATCTCGGGGGTGAGGCCGCCCTTGAGCATCGAGTAGACGCGCAGCGGCAGGGTGGTGCTGCCGACGCCGTTGGTGAAGGTCGACATCACGATGTTGCCGAAGGAGATGGTGAAGCTGAGCAGCCACGCGGCCAGCAGGGGCTGCCTGAGCAGCGGCAGGGTGACCCGACGGAACGCCTGCCAGGCGTTACACCCGAGGTCGGTCGCGGCCTCTTCCAGCGACGGGTCGAGCGCGTTGTAGGCGCCGAGGACGATCAGTGCCGCGTACGGGAGGGTCACCACCAGATGGCCCAGGACCAGGGTCTGCGTCCCGAGGTCGGCGCTCATCGCGCCGAAGACCGAGAGCAGGGCGACGCCCAGCACGATCTCCGGGACGATCAGCGGCAGGAAGAGCCCGCCCGAGAAGACCACCTTGCCCCGGGATCGCAGCCGGGCCATGCCCATCGCGGCGAGCAGTCCGCAGAGGGTGGCCAGGGTGGCGGAGATCAGCGCCGTCTCGGCGCTGATCCGCAGGGCGGCCAGCAGTTCGGTGTTCCGCGACAGCTCTCCGTACCAACGGGTGCTGAAACCGGCCCACTTGTAGGTGACCTCGGAGTCGTTGAAGGAGAGCACGACCACGACGACGATGGGGATGTAGAGGAAGGCGATCACGCCGCGGGCGAGCCATGCGGTCACGGTGTCGAGAGTGTGCTTCATGCCGACTTCCTCCTCAGCCGCCGGGCGGCGAGTCCGAGTACCGCCATCGAGGCCACCATCAGAAGGAGCAGCACCACGGAGGCGGCGGCGCCCATCGGCTGGTTACGGAACTCGGTGTAGAGCGTGACGATGAGATTGCCGACCAGCTGGTCGCGTCCGCCGCCGAGCAGCACGGGGATCACGAACACGCCGAGGGTCGGGATGAAGGTGAGCAGAGCCGCCGCCAGCATCCCGGGCCGGGCGATCGGCAGCAGGACTCGGGTGTGCACCCGCCACCAGCCGCAGCCGAGGTCGCGGGCGGCCTCGCCGAGCGAGTTGTCGACGCTGCGCAGGGCCGCGTAGATCGGGAAGATCGCGGTCGGCAGGAAGGCGTACACCAGACCGACGAAGGACGCGCCCTGGCTGGGGATCCACTGGGTGGCGCCGTCGGTGAACCCGATCGCGTCGGTGAGGCTGTTCACCGGGCCGCCCGGGCTGAGCAGGTTGATCCACGCGAAGGTGCGGACCAGGAAGTCGGTCCAGAACGGGACGATGATCAGCAGGAGCAGCAGCATCTGGCGCTGCGGGGACCGGCTCGACAGGTAGTACGAGACCACGTAGCCGAGCACCAGGCAGACCGCGGTGTTCAGGGCGGCCATGCCCAGGCTGTAGGAGAAGACCTTGAGATAGACGGGGTCCATCAGGTCCTGGTAGTTCGCCAGGGTCCAGCCGCCCTGGATGCCGCCGTAGGCGTCGGCCGAGGCGAAGCTGTTCCGTACCACCAGGAGCAGCGGCACCAGCACCAGGCCGGCGACGGTGATCCCGGCCGGGGCGAGGAGCAGGGTCGTCACCGCGGCCCGGCGGGCCCGTGGCTCCCGCGCGGGCCGGGCGGGGGGCTCCCCCGGCCGCCGGGGCGTCGCGCCGGTGCCGGCCGTCGCGACCGTCACCGCGGGGCCCGGCGGGACGGCCGGTCGGGGGGAGGGGTGGTCTGCATGGCGCTGAACTCCTTGTCCGGGGGCGGTTCCGGTCCGGGGCCGGTCGCCGCCCGGGCTCGCCGCGGGGTGCGGCGGCCGGGAGGCGTCAAGGGAGCCCGGAGCCCGTTCGGCGGCCCTGGCCGGGCCGGCGGAGGCGGGGGTTTCGGTTGGGGAAAGCGTCGGTTAACGGACCCCGCGCCGGAAAGATGAAACCGAAACGAATCCCGTGGAAAGACCGCCCGATTTCCACGCATCTCGCAGCCCGGGATGTGACGGGCGACATTGGAGGGTCAGGAGAGAAGGTTCATGATGGTGCTGACAGATTCCGCCCCCGCACCCGATGGGAGGTCCCCGGTGATCGACGACCTGGACCGCCAGATCATCGACCAGCTCAGGGTCGACGGCCGCCGCTCCTTCGCCGAGATCGGCCGGACGGTCGGCCTCTCGGAAGCATCGGTACGCGCCCGCTACCAGCGGCTCCAGCGCAAGGGCGTCCTCCAGGTGGTGGGGATGACCGATGCGGTGCGCATGGGCGAGATGGAGGTCCATCTCGCGGTACGGGTCCATCACATCCCGGTCGCCCTGGTCGCCCATGAGCTGTCCCGGATGCCGGAGGTGCGGTACGTCGCCTCCTGCGTCGGCCCCTACGACCTGATCGTGGACGTCCGCTGCCGCAATCTCGAACATCTCGCGGAGCTGCTCACGGAACGGGTCCGCCGGGTCAACGGGGTCGCCCACGCCGAGGCGCTCACCGTGCTGGAGGTCATCAAGGACTCGTATCTGTGGGAGGGGTTCCGGGAGGTCCCCGTCCGGCCCGGAAAGCGGATCATCCCCGGCTGAGCGGAGCACGACCGCACCCGTACGGGCACGGGACGCGGCCGGGACCGTACGGCGGCGGCACCCGGAGCCCGTACGGCACGGACGGCCGCGCCCGGAACCCGCACGGCACGGACGGCGGCGCCCGGAACCCGTTCCGGCTACTCCTCCGAGACGCCTTGGCCCACGGCGCTCGCCAGTCCGCTCCAGGTGTAGTCCTTGAAGAGTTCCAGCAGCAGCAGGACCTGGACCCGGGAGACCCCCGGCAGCATCCGGATGTCGTCCAGCAACTGGACGAGCTGGGCCTGGTCGCGGCAGGTGCCTTCCAGGAAGATGTCCTGGCTTCCGGCGCAGAGCGCGACATGGTTGATCATCGGCATTCCGGAGAGCGTTTTGGCCACCGCTCTCGGGGTGAGATCGCGGACGCGGATCATCAACCGCACCGACTGGTGCCCCAGCCGCAGCGGATCGCAGAGCGCGACGATACGCAGCACGCCGCTCTCCTGGAGCCTGGCCACCCGCTGGCGTACGGTCCCCTCGGAAACGCCCAGGTCACGGGCGAGGGCGGTATAGGGCGTTCGGCCGTCCCGGGTGAGTACGCGCACGATCCTGCGGTCCGTATCGTCCAACACACTCCCACCATGTCACCTTTGATGGCTTAAAAGCATCCCATGTGCTGGTGGTCACATATCCGGAATTCCGGCTGATGCACGGCATCGGGCAGCCGGCCTGGATGCAGTGGAACCGGGTGCCTGACCAGCGCGGCGGCGGCACGGCGACTTCGGCACCGGCACCGGCACCGGCACCGTCGGACCGGCGCCGGCCCGGAGTCGGGTATCCCGACGCGCTCACCGCCCGCAGAGCCCCGAGTGATCACAGTACGGCTGGTTACCGCTGCTCCCGCAGCCGCAGAGCACGGCCCTGCTTTCGGAGCGTGGACCTGTCGGGGTATCCACTGTCAGTTCACCGCGTACGGTGAACTGACCGGTCGGGCCGCGGGTGATCCGTGTGGGCCGGTCGGGGACCTCCGGCATACCGTCCGCACGTTCGTACCGCAGTGCGCCCGAGGGGCAGCGCCGCACCACTTCGGCGACGCGGTCGGCGTCCGCGCCGTCCGGCCGGATCCACGGCCGCTCGGCGGTGTCGAAGACCTCGGGCAGGCCACGGACACATTCGGCGGCGTGCAGGCAGCGCCCGGCCTCGAACGTGACCGTGATCCCCCGGCCCTTGTAGGACTTCTTCCCGGACTCGGTACTCATACCGCCTCCGTGGCCGATGTGCCCGGTGGTTCAGTCGCTGACGCTGCTGCGGGACTGGTACAGCAGGTCCTGGTACTCGGGGTGGCGGGCGATCCAGGTAGCGATGAAGGGGCAGGTCGCCAGCACGCGCAGGTTCGCGGCACGCGCCTCGTCGAGGGCGGTGCGGGCCAGCGCCGAGCCGACCCCCTTGCCCTCGTGCTCCGGGCCCACCTCGGTGTGGACGAACGCGATCAGCTCCGGCGTACGGATGTAGTCCGCGAAGCCCGCCGGCTCGGTCCCGCCGTCGATGCGGGCCTCGTAACGCTTCGCCCCGGGCACATCGCGTACTTCGACCGCCATGGAAACTCCTCTTCCGGCACCTGATCCGATTGTCCGGGAGCCCGGCTGATCAGGCCACCGGGATCTCGTTGAGCCGTCAACTTACAGCACGCGTCCGCCGCGCCCGGCCGTTCAGTCCGCGGGCCCCGGCCGCTCAGACGGCGAGGCAGTCCTCGATGAAAGCGAGCTGGCGAAGGGAGTACGAGCGGCTTCGGGTATGCAGTTCGACGCAGTGCCCCACGGCGTCGAACCGTTCGGCGCTCAGCGACGGTGTCTTGGTGAAGCGGCCGGCCGCGAGGGACCGTGCGTCCTCGTCGGACATCCAGATGTTGTCGTGCTCGGGAAAGGTCAGGGCGACCGGCACACCGATATCCGCCGCGACGGACGGAAAGAGTTCGGACCAGCGCACCGCGTCGATCAGCTCCGGCATCGGCATGGGACGGATCAGTTCCGCGTCGAGAGCCCGCCGGGTGGGCGGGTACGTCCCCCGGGGCCCGAGCATCACCTCGGCGTGGGGTTCCGCGGGGACCTCGACAAAGGCGGCGTCGCCGACGAACGAGCCCCACATCTCGCGCATCCCGGGTCGCCAGGTCTCGCCGAGGCCGCTGACCTCCACGCCGCGCAGGCCCGGCACGCCCCTCGCCGCCAGGGTGAGGGCGATCATGCCGCCGATGGAATGCCCGACGAGAACGGTGCCGAGTTCCGGCTGAACGTCGTCGACCAGCTTGTTCAGTGCGGCTGCGAGAACCGCGGCCTGGCCGTCGAACGACTGGAGCGCCGGCTCGCTTCCGGTGGCGGTTCCGTATCCGGGCCGGTCCAGGGCCACGACACACAGGTCGAGGGCGGGCGCGAGGGAGAGCAGTGAGGCGGGGCCGACGTCGTAGTAGGCGGAGTCGTAGGTACCGCCGTGCAGCGCAACGACCAGGCCGCGCGGTCGTGAGGTGCGTCCGGATATCCGGCCGGAGAGTCCCAGGCCGCCGGCTCTGACGAAGTAGGGCGAAATCATGGTGCACCGCTCCTTGGAAGTGTGGTGATCCTGCTCAGCGTGGGACGGGGGCAGTTCCTTCGAATCGTTCGGCCGTCCAGCGCGCCATCTCGTCGCCGGCCAGGGTCGCGCCGGAGGGCATGCCGTCGTGCAGCGGGGCGCCGAAGTGCCGGCCGGGTACCCGCAGATGGGTGACGTCCGGGTGCGGGAGCAGTTCGGCGAAGCGCTTCGCGTCGGCGGGGAAGCATGCCTGGTCGCCGGTGAGTTCAATGAGCAGGGCCGGGACGGTGACCCCGGGGGCGCAGGCGGCGAGGTCGGCGCGGGCGGTGTTGGCGGACCAGGTGGAGAGCCATGCCTCGGGGGTGGTGAGCCGGCCGAAGCCGGTGATCCCGTAGTTGGTGAGGTCCGGCCTGCGTCCGAAGAGCGAGCCGTAGGGCCGGTCGTTGGGATCGAGGCTCAGGTCAACCGCCCGGAGGTCGGCGTCCGTGCGGTGGACGGTGATCACCCCCGTGGCCAGTGCCTCGCGCCGGTCGTGTGCTTCCTTCCCGGCGGCGTAGCGCCTCCGCGCCCGGTTCGCGGTGTCGACGCGCTCCCGGGCCACGGCGTCGATGCGTGCGATCCGGTCACGCTGGGCCCGGCGGTAGCGCTCGACGAACTCCGCCGGGTAGGAGGACGGTCCGGGTGGTGCCGCGAATCCGTTGGCGGGGTGGTAGGGGTCCAGTTCGGGATCGGCCGAGAGCGGGTCCCCCTCGTCGGTGACCGACGGGTCGATGACGCGCTGCAGCAGGGCGCCCTGTCCCGGATGGGGAGCCATCATGATCAGCCCGTCCGCCATCGGGAGTTCGGTCTCGGGGAGCGGGATCAGCTTCCCGCCGGGGGTGCTGTCCAGCCGGGAAGCGGGGGGCAGCGCCGCCTGCTGGAGGTAGAAGGCGGCGAGGGCCGCCCCGCCGGAGTGGCCGACGGCCACCACGTTCCCGAAGCCCTGCCGGCGCAGGAACACCTGCCCGGCCGCCATGTCGAGCAGCGCCTGCTCGTGGAGGAGCGTCAGGTCGTTGCCCGTCGACCGGGCGCCCTGGGTCCAGACCGCGAAGCCGTGCCGCAGCAGCTCGGGGACGAGGACGTGGTGGGAGAAGTCCTGACGGGGGTGCATGAGGAACGCGACGGTGGCGGCGCCGGGCACCGTGCGGAGCAGGCCGTGCACGGTGGCCCCGTCATGGGTGGTGAGCTGGTGCGCGCTGGTACGGGTCCGCTCGGGGAGGTCCGCGGGAGCCTGGTGGCGGCCGGCTCCCAGTGAGGTGGTGGTCATCGCGCCTCCACCCGCAGGGCGTCCTTGTCGTGCTGGGTGATGACCGAGTCCTCCAGACCGGCGACGGCGCTGTACCAGACCGCGTGGCGGCAGCCGGTGGCCCGCCGGTCGATCACGATCGGTCCGGCGGCGGTGATCCGGAAGTAGGGGCCGACGCTGTCGACGGTGTTGGCCGGGTCCTGCCGGGCGACCGTGACCACACCGTCGTTCTCGGGGACTTCGAGTACGTAGAAGCGGGCCATGGTCACACCCGCTCCCCGTGGATCAGGTGCCGGTCCGGACGGCCCGCCTCCCAGGCGGCGGCCCGTTCGGCGATCAGCTCGGCCTTGCGGGTCAGCAGCTGGTCCATCGACGGCGACTCCCCCGCGGTGATCTCGCAGAGCGCCTGGATGGTGAGTTCGGCGTCGAGGTCCTCCTGCGGGGTGACCGGCCGCAGTTGGCGGGTGATCTCCAGCATGTAGCCGTTGGGGTCGTGGGTGTAGATCGACTCGATGGTCTCGTGCATGACCTGCATCTCCACCGGCCAGTCCGAGTCGTCCAGGCGGCGCCGGTACTCCAGCAGGTCTTCCTCGTCGGCCACATTGAGGGCGATATGACGGGAGTTGCGGAAGAACTCCGGCGTGTCGTGCGGCAGCCGGGCCCAGGCGTCCCCGGGCGCGGTCGGGTCTCCGGCGGGCTGCCATCCGAAGTAGTAGAAGAACGCCAGCCGGTCGCCGTTGCCGATGTCGAAGAAGAAGTGGATGAAGTCCGGGTGCCGCTCCGGGCCCCAGCCGGCGGCGCAGATGGAGTGCACGACGGGGAACTTGAGGACATCGCGGTAGAAGCGGACCGTGGCGCCCGGGTCGAAGGTGGGGAAGGCCGCGTGGTCGACTCCGCGGACCCGGTGTACGGGCCTGGGGGCGGCGGCCCGGCTGCTGTCGGACATGGATGGTTCCTCTCGGGGGACGGGGGTGTTCAGCTCCGGGACACCGCTGCCGGGCGGTCCGGGACGGCCGCGTCGGCCATGAGCAGGGAGCCCGCTCCCGGTACGCGTACCGGGAGGCCGAGGCCGCGCAGGATGGCGTGGGCGCCGGCGGTGGCCGCGGAGAGCACGGGCAGTCCGAGTTCGTCCTCGGCGGGCTGGATCAGGTCCAGGGACGGCATCTGCACACAGCAGGAGAGCACCAGGGCGTCGACCCCGGTGAGGTCGAGATCGCGGGCGGCGTCCATGATCCGCTCCCCCGGGATGCAGCCGACCACGGCGTTGTCCGCCACCTCCAGGGCGCGCCAGTCGGCGACCTCGAAGCCCTCGGCCTCCAGATACTCCACGACCTGCCGGGCCAGGGGCTTCAGATACGGCATGACCAGGGCGATACGACGGGCGCCCAGCTCGGTCAGGCCGCTGATCAGGGCTCCGGCACTGGAGAGGACCCTGGTGTCCGAGCCCCCGGAGCCCAGCTGTTCGGCGATGCGGAACTCGGCCTCACGGTGATGGCCTGGGCCCATCGCCATGATCGCGACCAGGCAGGCGTACAGCGCGACATCCACGCCCGCGTCGCCGATCTCCAGGACGCAGCGCTCGCGCTGCGCGTTCATGGCGCGCAGCTCCGCGGGGGTGACCGAGTGCATCCGCATGCGCGAGCCGTGGAACGAGAAGTCCGCTCCGGTCTGCCGCAGGATCCTCGGGATCTCGGTCTCGACGGTCACATTGGTGCTCGGCACGATCAGGCCGATGCGATGGAGGGAGGTCATGGCTCTCCTTACGTCTCAAATCGAGTTTAGACATGAATGTCGAATTTTCAACACTCGCGTCAGAGATGGGTGTGCTGAATCGCCGAACGGCCTGGTGAGGATGGTGTGGCCGCGGCCGCGCGGGGTCGGCGCGGCAGGCCGGATCAGCCGGGGAGGGCGCCCGCGTCCGCCGACGCGGAACCGGAGGTCACAGCGGAGGGAAGCGCCCCGTGGCGGTGCTCACGGAGCACCCTGGAGCACACGCGGCCCGGAGCGGGCCGGTGAGATCAGCGCTGCGGGTCGAGGCGGTCCAGGAGGACCCGGATCTGCTCCACGGTGCGGGCGGTCTCGACGTGCGCCGCCGAGGAACGCTCCGCCGCGACCATGGCGGTGGCCAGGTCGGTAATGGTGTCGACCACCGCGTCCACGTCGGAGCCCCGGGAGAACCACCAGGCCACCCAGTTGCACATGCCGAGCAGCGACAGGGCCGTCGTACGGGCGTCGGTGGCGCGGAACTCCCCGGTCTCGATGCCCGCCTCGACGACGGTCACGATCTCCCGGAGGACCTTGCGCTTGGCCTCGCGGTGCTCGGTGCCCGCGGGCTCCGGCAGTACGGTCTCGGAGCGGTCGAGGATGCGGAACTGGTCGGGGTGCTCGGCTCGCTGGCGCACCAGCAGCGACACCACGGTCGTCAGCTTCTCGGTCGGCGAGAGGTCGGCCCGGCCGGACAGCTGCTCGAGGACCTCGGCCAGCCCGCGGCTCACCTGCTCGACGAGCATGCCGAGCAGCTCTTCCTTGCTCCGTACGTAGTTGTAGAGCCCCGGCCGGGAGATGCCGAGCGCGGTGGCGATGTCGAGCAGCGAGGTCGACTCGTAGCCCTTCTCCGCGAAGAGCTCGGTCGCCTTGTCCAGGAGCTCGGAGGTGACGAGCTGCCTGCTCAGGGCGGAGCGGTTCGTCCTGTTCGCCGCTGCCTTCGCCATGCCGGGAGTATAGCCAGGACGTGCGGCGGTCACGGCGCCGCTCATGGGTGCACCACGAAGTCGGCCCGGCCGGCGGCAACGGTGGTGGCGGCCAGTGGCCGCTCCCCCTCGGGCAGCGCGACCCCGACCGGACGGCCGCCCCGCAGACGGAGCCGCTCGGCCATGTCGATCCGCGCGGCGACGGCGTCCCGGTCCGACGGGCCCGTGACCAGGATCGGCGTACCGCCCGTACCGTTCAGCCGGGCGAGGGCCGCGTCGGCGGCGGTGTCCCAGACCTCGGGGTCGGTCCAGGTCAGCTCCTGGACGGTGGTGACGGCGTCGAGTTCCTGACGGGACACCGTCCGGCCCGGCAGCGTGAGCCCCGGCTCCCGGAGCGGGCGGGTCAGTACCCAGGCGTCGAACTCCTCCGGCCGCTCCGGCACCGGGCCGCCGAGCCGCGCGAGCGCGCGCCGGGTGCTCGCCGGCTGTTCGGCGGCGAAGTCGGCGAGGGTGAGGTTGCCCGAGCGCGTCATGTACGAGACGGCGAGTTGCTCGGCGGGCCATGGTGCTCGGACCCGGTAGCTGTCCCACCATGCCTGGCTGCGGTGGGCGAGCTTCTTGAACCGCTCCACCGGGGGTCGTCTGGTCCGTTCGTAGGCGGCGAACGCGGCCGGGACGGACGCCTCACCGGTCAGCGCGTCGGCCAGAGCGATGGCGTCCTCGAGCGCGAGCTTGGTGCCGGAGCCCAGGGTGTAGTGGGCGGTGTGTGCCGCGTCGCCGAGCAGGACGATGTTGCCGGTCGACCACCGGTCGAGGGCCAGATCGGTGAACCTGCTCCAGCGGGTGCGGTTGGTCAGCAGCGGCCCGCCGCGCAGTTCGGCAGCGAAGGCCCGCTCCAGCAGCGCCACGCTCGCGCGGTCGGTCTCCCCCGGGGGGACCTGCGCGTCGAGTTCGCCGAGCCCCGAGGACCGCCAGGTCACCTCGTCGACCTCGATGAGGAAGGTGCTGCGGTCCGCCGCATACGGGTAGGCGTGGGCGACGAACAGGCTGTCGCCCCGTGCGGCCGCGGAGAAGAACGCGGAGTCCACCGCGAATGCGGCCCCGCACCAGACGAAGCGGGAGCGTCCGGTCTTCGCCCGGACACCGAACTCGGCGGCGTACTTCTCCCGGGTGGCGCTGCGGACCCCGTCGGCGGCGATGACGACATCGGCGTCCACCGACGCCGCGTCCGCCGGCACGCCGGTCCGTATCCGGACCCCGGCCGCGGCGGCGGCCTCGCCGAGGATGTCCAGCAGCCTCGCCCGGCCGATCGCGAGATTGCGGGCGCCGTGCAGGGTGACGGTGTCCGCGCGCCCCCGCAGCTCCAGGCTGTGCCCGGCGTACGAGGCGTGCCGGAGCCGCTCCGCGGTCTCGGGGTCGGCGGATTCCAGATTGCGCATCGTGGATTCGGTGAGTCCGACGCCGAACCCGAAGGTCTGTGCCGAGCCCTCCATCCGTTCATGGACCACCACATCGAGACGGGGGTCCTTCAGCCTGAGCAGCCGCGCGGCGTACAGCCCGGCCGGGCCGCCACCGATGATCTCCACACGCCGGGTCATCGGCTCTCCCCCGTCTCCTCGGTCAGCTTCCGCTCGATATCGCCGCGCAGGGTCTTCTTCGACACCTTGCCCACATTGGTCAGCGGCAGCGTGTCCACGATCTCCACCCGCTCGGGCAGCTTGTACCTGGCCACTCCCAGATCCAGCAGATGCTCGCCGAGGGTGGTCACGGTCAGCGGCTCCGCCCCCGGTTCGAGGACGAGATAGGCACAGCCCTTCTCACCCAGTACGGGGTCCGGCATGGCCACCAGGGCGGCAAAGCTCACCGAGGGGTGCTGGACGATCAGCTCCTCGACCTCCTCGGCGTGGATCTTCTCCACCCCGCGGTTGATCACGTCTTTGATCCGGCCCTCGATGGAGTAGAAGACCCCGTCCGCGGTGATATGACGGCGGGCCAGATCACCGCTGCGGTAGAAGCCGTCCACGGTGAAGGAGTTCCGGTTGTGCTCCGGCGCCCGGTAGTAACCGCGGATCGTGTACGGTCCGCGGGCCGCGAACTCGCCGATCCCGCCGTCCTCGACCTCGTCCTCGCCGCCGGGCTGGAGGATCCGGACCTCGTCGCCCGGGGCGATCGGCGCTCCCACCGTGTGGTGGCGCACCTCCTCCGCGGCCTGCGGCGGCGTCAGCATGAACATGCCCTCGGCCATGCCGAACATCTGGCGGACCCGGATCCCCAGCTCGTCCCGCAGCCGCTCGGCGATCTCGGCCGGCAGCTTCTGCCCGCCCACCACGAAGTCGCGTACGCAGCTCAGATCGGTGCGACGGGCCTCGGGCGATTCCAGCAGCCGGATGGCCAGCGCCGGCGGTACCAGCGGCAGGATGTCGGGCCGGTGCTCCTCGACGAGGTCCAGCAGGCTCGTGATCTCGGCGGACGGAGCCAGGACCAGGCAGGAACCGGCGAGGACGGCCGGCTGCACGGCCAGCGAGAGACCGGCGTTGTGCATGACGGGCAGCGGGTAGAGCAGCCGGGAGTCCGGGCCGTATCCCATCGCCTCGGCCCACGCGCGGGAGTTGTAGGCGTACTCCTCGTGGAGCCGGGGTGCGATCTTCGGCAGACCGGTGGTGCCGCCGGAGAGCTGGAAGACGGCGATGTCGTCGGGGAGCACCGTGGTGTACGGGAGCGGCTCACCGCCGTGCCGCCGGCCGGCCGAGACGATCCCCTCGTAGGAGTGCCCGCCGGAGGAATCGTCCCCCCGGGCGACGACTACCGATGCGACGCTCCCCCGCTCCAGCAGCTCTCGCGCCTGGCCGAGGAGCCGGCCGTCGCGGAAGTCGGCCTGGGTGATCAGGAATCGGGCGCCGGTGTGCTCGGCCAGGAGGCCCACCTCCCGTACCCCGTGCTGCGGCAGTGTGCACACGGGCCGGGTGCCTGCCAGCAGACACCCCAGATAGCTGATCACGGTCTCGGCCGTGTTCCCCATCTGGAACATCACCGCGTCGCCGGGGCGGGCGCCGGCCCGGCCGGCGAGGCCCGCCGCGAACGCGCGGGCCTCGCCGAAGAGCCGGTCGTAGGTCCAGGTGCCCTCGGGGGTCACCAGAGCGGGGCGGCTCGCATGCTCGCGGGCCGCGTGCTCCAGCTCCGCGGGGAGGGTCTTCCCCCGCCACCAGCCGTGGGCGCGGTACCGCGCACGGCTCTCGTCGTCGTAAGGCACCAGGTCCGGGCCTCCGGCCCGGTGCTCTCTCACCATGGATGACATGCCATTCAGGCTAGCGACGCGAACGACGAAAGCGCAACACTCATGTCAGAATTTCGACACCGATGTCATCAAGGGGTATCGATCACGACGTACAGGCGCGCGATCCTGCCGTCGCCCACCAGGAGCACGTCGCGTCCGGACGCCTTGACCGGCCCGTCGGGCGCCCCCAGCGTCCAGCTGTAGGTGACGAGGTCCTGCGCCTGCTGGACCGGCCCCGAGCGGGTGATCACCGTGCCCGGGAGCTGCTCCTGAAGTCCGGAGATGGCGGCGTTCATCCCCTCGTGCCCCCGGTGGGCGGCGCCCGGCTCACCGATGAACACATCGGGCGAGTAGACCTTCGCGATCAGGCTGTCGCGCTCGGCTCCCGCGGACGAGTTCCAGGCGGCCAGATGCGCGGTGACGACACCTTCGACCGAGTCCTCCATGACGTTCCTCCATCGTTCGTTTCGCTGCGTTGGACGCACAGGGGTGTTGCGGCCGCCCACCGGGGGCGGCACGGGATTCGGCGGACCGGCCGGGACGGCCGGGCACTCCGCCGGCGACGGGAACGAGGACAGGCAAGTGTCCCGAGCCCGGCGCCTCGGTCACGGCCTGTGATGATGACATGGCGATTCCCCTTCCCCGACCCGTTCGCTATGGACCGTCCGGGTGGATTCCTGCCGATATCGCCGAGGGGTGGAGCGAAGGCACGGCCCCGCCGGTGCGTACCGGGGCGGCGGTGCGGGCGACGATCTCCCCGACGGTGACGCCGGGTGCGGTTTCCACGAGGGCGAGGCCGTCCGGGGTGATGTCGAGAACACCGAGGTCGGTGATGATCCGGTGCACGCAGGCCGTGCCCGTGAGGGGCAGCGTGCACTCCCGGACGATCTTCGGGGAGCCGTCCTTGGCGGTGTGCTCCATCAGGACGATGACCCGGCGGGCGCCGTGGACCAGGTCCATCGCGCCGCCCATGCCCTTGACCACCCGTCCCGGGACCGTCCAGTTGGCCAGGTCGCCGCGGGCGGAGACCTGCATGGCGCCCAGGACGGCGGTGTCGATGTGGCCGCCGCGGATCATGGCGAAGGAGAGGGCGGAGTCGAAGAAGGAGGCGCCGGGCAGGACGGTGACGGTCTCCTTTCCCGCGTTGATCAGGTCGGGGTCGACTTCGTCCTCGCGGGGATAGGGACCGGTGCCCAGGATGCCGTTCTCGGAGTGGAGCACGACCTGCACACCGTCGGGAAGGTGGCCGGGGATCAGAGTGGGCAGACCGATACCGAGGTTGACGTAACTGCCGTCGGCGAGCTCGGCGGCGGCGCGGGCGGCCATGCCGTCACGGGTCCAGGGCATCAGACGCGCACCGTCCTCTTCTCGATGTGCTTCTCGGCGGCCTCTTCGGGGGTGAGCGCGACGATCCGCTGCACGAAGACACCCGGCAGATGCACCCGGTCCGGGAGGAGGTCACCCGGCTCCACCAGCTCCTCCACCTCGGCGACGGTGATACGGCCGGCCATGGCGGCGAGCGGGTTGAAGTTGCGCGCGGCCCCGGCGAAGACGAGATTGCCGTGCCGGTCGCCCTTCGCCGCACGGACCAGGGCGTAGTCGGTGGTGATGCCCCGCTCCAGAACATGGGGCACGCCGTTGAACTCCCGTGTCTCCTTGGGCGGGGACGCGACGGCGGCCGTACCGTCCGGTGCGTACCGCCACGGCAGTCCGCCGTCGGCGACCTGGGTGCCGACGCCCGCCGGGGTGTAGAAGGCGGGGATTCCGCTGCCGCCCGCCCGGAGCCTTTCGGCGAGGGTTCCCTGGGGGACGAGCTCGACCTCCAGTTCACCGGACAGGTACTGACGGGCGAACTCTTTGTTCTCGCCGACATAGCTGCCGGTGACCCGGGTGATACGGCCGTCGGCGAGCAGGATGCCCAGGCCCGCTCCGTCCACCCCGCAGTTGTTGGACACCACGGTCAGCGCGGTCGTGCCCTGCCGGTGCAGCGCCCGGATCAGGACGCCCGGTATGCCGCTGAGGCCGAACCCGCCGACGGCTAGCGAGGCCCCGTCACCGATGTCACCGACTGCTTCGGCCGCGCTCGGGTAGACCTTGTCCATGGTCAGGTCCCCTCTCCTGGGCTCGTGATGCGGCCGGTCACCTCGCCGAGACCGATGCGGATGCCGTCCGGCCCGGGCGCGGTGGCGGAGATCGTGATCTCGTCGCCGTCCTCCAGGAAGGTACGGGTGCTGCCGTCCGGGAGGCGGAGGGGCTTCTCGCCGTTCCGGGTCAGCTCGATGAGCGAGCCGTATCCGGTCTCGTCCGGGCCGCTCACGGTTCCGGACCCGTAGAGGTCCCCCGTCCGGGTGGACGCCCCGTTGACCGTCATATGGGCCAGCATCTGGGCCGGCGTCCAGTACATGGCGGCATACGGCGGCCGGGAGACGAGATGGCCGTTGAGCCGGATCTCCAGTCCGAGGTCGAGGCCCTGCGGCCCGGCGTCGGCGAGATAGGCGAGCGGCTGCGGGGAGCGCTCCGGGGGCGCGGTCCAGGCATGGGCGAGCGCCTCCAGCGGAACGACCCACGGGGAGACGGAGGTGGCGAACGACTTGCCCAGGAAGGGCCCGAGGGGGACGTACTCCCAGCTCTGGAGGTCACGGGCCGACCAGTCGTTGAGCAGGCAGAGACCGAAGACCCGGTCGGTGAAGGCGCCGACCGGGACGGGCCGGCCGAGCGGCGAGCCCGTCCCGACGACGAAACCGACCTCCGCCTCGATGTCGAGCCGCTGGGACGGGCCGAACACCGGGGTCGCCGCTCCCGGGGGCCGGTGCTGGCCCCGCGGGCGCGGCACCGGCGTACCGGAGACCACCACGGTGCCCGACCGGCCGTGATAGCCGATCGGCAGGTGCTTCCAGTTCGGTGTGAGCGGCTCGGAGCCGGGCCGGAACATCCGGCCGAGGTTGGCCGCGTGGTGCTCACTGGCGTAGAAGTCCACGTAGTCGCCCACGTCGAACGGCAGATGCAGCCGGACCGTGCGAAGCGGGTGGAGCAGGGGCGTGACGCGGTCCCGCTGCCGGGGTTCGGTGAGCAGGCGCCGGATGTCGTCGCGTACGCGGCGCCGGCGGTCGCGGCCCCGGGCCATGAAGGTGTTGAGAGCGGGTACCCGGAAGTCCGGGTCGTCCAGGGCGGGCGCGAGGTCCAGGACGTGGTCGCCGACGCGTACGCCCACCCGGGGTGTCTCACCGGAGCGTGAGAACACCCCGTAGGGAAGGTTGTCGACTCCGTACAAGGAGTCGTGGGGGAGGTCGAGCGGGCTCATGTGTCGGTTCTCTCCGGTGCGGTGGCGGTGGGGCGGAGGCCGGGGCCGGCCGGGGCCGCCGTCACGGGGCGGGCTCCGCCGCCCAGCTCCAGGCGTAGCCGGGGTCGTCGACGGCGGCGGCGTCCTCTCCGAGGTGGAGGGGCCGGAAGGTGTCGACCATGACGGCGAGTTCGTCGAAGTAGTCCCGGCCGATGCTGCGTTCCTGCGCGCCGGGCTGGGGTCCGTGCGCATGGCCGCCGGGATGCAGGGAGACCGACCCCTGGCCGATGCCGGAGCCCTTGCGGGCCTCGTAGTCCCCGCCGCAGTAGAACATCACCTCGTCGGAGTCGACGTTGGAGTGGTAGTACGGCACGGGGACGGCCAGCGGGTGGTAGTCGACCTTGCGCGGTACGAAGTTGCAGATCACGAAGCCGTCGCCCTCGAACACCTGGTGGGCCGGGGGCGGCTGGTGGATCCGCCCGGTGATCGGCTCGTAGTCGGCGATGTTGAAGGTGTACGGGTAGAGGCAGCCGTCCCAGCCCACCACGTCGAACGGATGGTGGGCACAGGTGTAGCGGGTCCCCGCGATCCCGTCCGCTCCCCGGTGTTTGACCAGTACGTCGACGGGGCCCGGGTGGTCGGCGAGCAGCGGGGCCCCGGGCCCGTGCAGATCGCGTTCGCAGTAGGGAGCGTGCTCCAGGAGCTGGCCGAACCGGGACAGGAAGCGCCGGGCCGGGGTGATGTGGGAGGCGGCCTCGATGATGTAGGCGCGCAGGGCTTCGTTGCCGCCGGGTACCCACCGGTGGGTGGTGGCGCGGGGCAGCAGGACGTAGTCCCCGGCCCGGACCGGGAGGGTACCGAAGACCGTTTCGACGACGCCTTCCCCGGACTCGATGTACACGCATTCGTCGCCGATCGCGTTGCGGTAGAGCGGTGAGGTCCGCCCCGCCACGGCGTAGGAGATGCGTACCTGGTCGTTGCCGAGGATCAGACGGCGGCCGGTGACCGGGTCCGTGGTCCGCCACTCCCGGCCGGTGGAGAGGCCGTGCAGGGTGAAGTGACGGGGAAGGAGTGGGTGGTTCGGCCGCAGAGTGCCACCGGGCGGTTCCCAGGGTGTCGCGGCGGTGATGGCCGAGGGGATGGAGCGGTGGTAGAGGAGGGAGGAGTCGGCGGAGAAGCCCTCCTCGCCCATCAGTTCTTCGTGGTAGAGGCTTCCGTCGGGGGCACGGTGCTGCGTGTGGCGCTTGGGAGGGACATTCCCCAGCTGCCGGTAGTAGGGCATCGGCGGTCTCCTTCGGTCCTGGATTTCCGGTCGGGGGAGGGCGGTTCAGGCGCGCCGCGGGCCGGCGTGAACCGGCCGGGCGGGGACGGAGGCGAGGAAGGATTCGACGAGGTGGACCAGGGCGAGCGGGGTCTCGTCCATCGCGTAGTGACCCGCGTCCTCCAGCACCGTGAGCCGGCTGTCGGGGAACCAGGACAGCACGGTGGCGCGCAGGACCTCGGCGGACAGCTCCGGGTCGTGGCGCCCGGCGATGAAGAGGGCGGGTACGGGGCTCCCGGTCACCCGCTGGTGGAAGTCCTCGCCGGCCCAGTCGGGCAGATAGGCTCCCATCGCCTCCCGGGTGGAGCAGGCGAGGGAGTGATCCACCATCGCGTCCAGCCACCGGCCGGGCAGCCGCTCGCCGGTGGTGCGGTCGATGATGGCCCGCCGGAGCGCGGGGTCGTCCTGCGCGCGGGTGAAGAGTTCCCGGGCGGTTTCGTCCAGTCCGGCGCCGGACGCGGGGACGGGCGAGATCCCCACGAGTCCGCGGAGGCGGCCGGGGACATCGGCGGCGAGCCGCTGGGCCACCTTGCCGCCCATGGAGTGGCCGACCACGGAGAAGGTCTCCCAGCCGAGGTGGTCGGCGAGGACGAGGGCGTCGGTGGCGATCTCCTCGACGGTGAACCTTCCCGGGACCGACCGGGCGGCTCCGTAGCCGCGCTGGTCGAGCAGGGCATAGGTGAAGGCGGACGCGTCGGCCCAGCGCATGAGCGGTGTGTAGGAGGTCCGGTCGCCGAACCAGCCGTGGAGCGCGATCACCGGATGGGGGCCGTGGCCGTGGACCTCGTGGGGCGGGACAGAAGGCATGTCACTCCTCCGGACGGGAAAAGCCGGTCGGGACGGACCGGCGGACGGGAAAAGCCGGTCGGGACGGACCGGTCAGCTTCGGTGCAGCAGGACGGCCTTGACCGTGCCGCCGGCGCGGACATCGGCGACGGCCGTGTTGATCTCTTCGAGCCGGTAGGTGCGGATGATCTCGTCGAGGGGGAAGCGGCCCTGCCGGTACAGGTCGAGCACGCGCGGGATCAGTACCCGGGGTGCCTGATGGCCCATGACGGAGCCGGTGATGGTGCGTCCCTTGAGGAGTTCGAAGGCGTTCGCGCGCAGGTCGGCGTCGAGCGCCGCCACGCCGAGCACCGCGACGGCTCCCAGCGGCGCGAGGACACCGAACGCCTGGTTCATGACGGAGGTGACGCCGGTGGACTCGACGGCGAAATCCACGCCGCGCCCGGCGGTGAGGCCGCGTACGGCCTCCGTGGTGTCCTCGGCGGCCGCGTCGACCGTCTCGGTCGCGCCGAGGCGCACGGCCAGTTCCCGCCGTCCGGGGTGCGGATCGACCGCGATGATCCTGGCCGCGCCCGCCACCCGGGCCGCCATGACCGCGCTGAGGCCGACCGCCCCTGCCCCGAGGACCGCGACGGTGCTGCCGGGGGTGACCCTCAGCGCGTTCCACACGGCGCCCGCTCCGGTGACGACGCCGCAGCCGAGCGGGGCCAGGATCTCGGGCGCCACATCGCTCCCGACCACCACCAGACCGCGGGGGTGGGCGAGGCCGTACCCCGCGAACGAGGACTGGCCGAAGAAGTGGTCGTGCACCGGCTCACCGCGATGGTCCCGCAGCCCGGCCGACCCGTCGGCGCGGGCCGCCGCGAAGTTGAGAGCGCCGTGCTCGGGACAGTAGGCGGGCATGCCGCCGTGGCAGTCGGCACAGCGCCCGCAGGAGTCCAGGCTCAGTACCACCCGGTCGCCCGGGCGCACCCCGGTGACGGAGGCGCCGACCGCCTCCACCACCCCGGTGCCTTCGTGGCCCAGGACGACGGGCCTGGGGGTGGGCAGTGCTCCGGCGGCCGCGGCGAGATCCGTATGGCAGAGACCGGCGGCGGTGTAGCGGACGAGTACCTCGTCCGGGCGCGGGTCCTCCAGCTCCAGCTCCTCGACACGGAAGCCCTCATGGCCCTCGCGGGCCACGGCGGCGGTGACGGTGGTGGTCATCGGGTGAGCCTTTCGACGGGATGGACGTGTGTCCCGGCCGGCTGAGACGGGCCCGGCGCCCCGCGTCCGTCGCCGACGGCAACCGACGCGGTACGGGCAGCGGGCCGGTGCCGGTGGGGCGCGGCTCACCGGTCGGGTCCTGGGCCCTCCCGGCGGAGCGGGTGGCTCGGCCGAGCCGTGACGACGCCGCGGGCCGGAGGCCGTCCGCTCGCTGCCGATGGCCCGGCCGGCGGAAGGGAGCGGGCACGGGCCCACGGGTTCCGGATGGGAGGGCGCTCCGCGTGGAAAGGATGCTAGCCATTTAATTGTCAACTGTCCATATAAAATTCCGGGCACTCCGCCCCGGCGGTACCGCTCACCCCGGCGGGCGGCGCGGGGCGGCGCCGGCCCCCGGGGCCGAAGGTCCGGAGGTCCGGGGCCGGGGGTCCGGTCGCCCGCCGACGACCGGACCCGGCCGGCTCAGGCGGCCGGCACCTCGGGCGAGGTACCGGTTCCCCCGTTCGCGGCGTCACGGGCGGCGACCAGCGAGGCATGCGTGGGCGCGTCCGGCACGGCCGCGGGCCGGTTCTTGGCGAACTCCTCCCGCAGCACCGGGATCACCTCCTCTCCGAGGATGTCGAGCTGTTCGAGGACGGTCTTCAGCGGGACACCGACGCCGTCCACATTGAAGAGCTGGCGCTGGTAGTCGCCGAAGGACTCGCGGAAGGTCAGGGTCTTCTCGATGACCTCCTGCGGGCTGCCGACGGTCAGCGGCGTCTGCTCCATGTACTCCTCCAGCGACGGCCCGCCGCCCATCTGGGGCGAGCGGTCGAAGAACGGACGGAACTCGCGCACCGCGTCCTGCGACCGGGCCCGCATGAAGACATGGCCGCCGACGCCGACGACGGCCTGCTCCTGGGTGCCGTGCCCGTAGTGCGCGTACCGCTCCCGGTACAGACTGATCAGCCGCTGGAAGTGCGTCTTCGGCCAGAAGATGTTGTTGGCGAAGAAGCCGTCTCCGTAGTACGCGGCCTGCTCGGCGATCTCGGGCGAGCGGATGGAGCCGTGCCAGACGAACGGCGGCACGCCGTCCAGCGGGCGCGGGGTCGACGTGAACCCCTGGAGCGGGGTGCGGAACTTGCCTTCCCAGTCCACCACGTCCTCGCGCCACAGCCTGCGCAGCAGCCCGTAGTTCTCGATGGCGAGCGGGATGCCCTGGCGGATGTCCTTGCCGAACCAGGGGTAGACCGGTCCGGTGTTGCCGCGGCCCATCATCAGGTCCACCCGGCCGTCGGCCAGGTGCTGGAGCATCGCGTAGTCCTCGGCAATCTTCACCGGGTCGTTGGTGGTGATCAGCGTCGTGGCCGTGGACAGGATGATGCGGTCGGTGCGCGCCGCGATCCAGCCGAGCATCGTGGTCGGCGACGAGGGCACGAACGGCCGGTTGTGGTGCTCGCCGGTCGCGAAGACGTCCAGACCCACCTCCTCCGCCTTCTGCGCGATGGTCACCATCGCCTTGATCCGCTCGTGCTCGGACGGCGTCCGCCCCGTCGTGGGGTCGGTGGTGACATCACCGACGGTGAAGATCCCGAACTGCATGGCCATCATCTCCAATGGTTGATGTATCAACTATATGCCTCAACGCGGACACCTCCCCCACCATTCCCCCGAGCCTTCGGACGCCCGCACGAGACCTCCGACCGGCGCGCGACGGGGCCCGAGGGTCATCTTCGGGATCTTTAGTTGACGTATCAACCTTAGAGGTCTAGAGTCCCGCCGGAAGAATCGACCACTGGCGCACCCCCACCCACGGGAGGTGGGCCGAAGCGGAAGGAACCGCCCCCATGTACATCGCCGCCGCAATCCTCAGCGTGCTCCTGGCCCTGGTATCGCTTGCCGCCGGCGCGCCCAAGGCGCTGCTCAAGGGGGATGTCGCCACCGGTCTGCAAACGCATATGGGGCTGAGTGCCGGGCTGGTCCGCTTCATCGGCCTGGCCGAGGTCGCCGCCGCGGCCGGCCTCGTCGCGGGGCTCTTCCGGCAGCCTCTCGGGATCGCCGCCGCCATCGGCTTCGCCCTCATGATGATCGGGGCGGCCTGGTTCCACCACAAGGCGGGCGACTACGCCAACCCGGAGACCCGCGGCAACGCCATGGCCCCCTTCGCCCTGCTGGCCCTCGCCATCGCCACGGCCGTCACCCTGACCCTCGCGTCCTGAGGTCCCGGACGGACCCCGACGGTGCGGACGTACCCCTCGGGCCCGTCCGGCACCGGTCCGCGTCCGCCCGAAGGGCGGGGTGTGCGGCGTCCGGTACTCCCCCCGTGCTCGGTGGCGCGGGGGGAGTTCGTGCGTGCCGGACGTCGTACACCGGGCGGGATGCGCCGGAAAGGTCCGGGACTGTTTCCTCGCTCACGCGCCTACCGAGGCTACCGCCGGGTCCGCCGGGCACCGCCCCCCCTGGCCCCGGCGGCCCGGGGTGGGGGTGCCCCCACTCGCCGATCCAGCCCGATCCGCATGCGGCTCCCTAACCGCCCGAGGACGGCTCCCGCTCGAGCTCTTCGAGGATGCGGTCGGAGATCTGGCCGAGCATGGCCAGCTCGGCCGGTGTGAGCGGGGCGACGACCAGCCGCCGCACCGCCGCGACATGCCGGGGCGCCGCCGCCTCGATGGCCTCACGGCCCTCGGGAGTGATCGCGACGAAGGCGACCCGCTTGTCGCCCGCGCACTCCTCGCGGGCGACGAGTCCCCGTTTCTCCATCCGGGCGATGTGATGGGACATCCTGCTCTTCTCCCACTCCACCGTCCTGGCCAGCTCCAGCACCGGCAGCCGGCCCTCGGGCACATCGGTGAGGTTGACGAGCACCCCGTAGTCGGCCGCCGACAGTCCGGAATCGTTCTGGAGCTCGCGCGCCAGGCGAGTGAGCAGCTTGTCCTGCACACGGAGGAAGCTGCGCCACGATTGCTGCTCGGCCGCACTGAGCCAGTGGGATGCCTCCGTCATGCCCCCAGTGTAACGAGTGGTTGACCCGTCACCCTGTGCCGGATTCCGGTCGTACCCCCGGGTGCGGCCGGCAGAGGGCGACCGCCCGGCGTCCACGCCCGGTTCCACGGCGGGGGCGGCCCGACGGCTTCTCACCGCGGGACCTGCCGGTGCCGGACCTCCTCGGCGGGTCCGCGCGGCCACGGGTACGGCCGAGCCCCTGCCCGGAACAGTGCTGGACCGCTCCGGGCAGGGGCTCGACCGCGCGCCCTGCCTGTCAGACGTCTTCCGGCAGGAGGCCGAAGGACTGGTAGAGACGGACGTAGTCGACCGTGTCCCAGTGCTCGGCGGCGACGCCGTCCTCGATCCGGAGGAAGTCGGCGGAGGCGAAGTCCACCGGTGTGCCGGCGGCGGCGATGGTGCCGTCCCAGACACTGATGGAGGCGACCCGGTCGTTCTCGGCGACGACATGGGTCTGCACCGCCAGTCCGTCCGGCATCGCGCCGCGGCCGATCGCCCAGGCGTTGCCGAAGTAGGAGCGCCCGTCCGGCGTCCAGCCGGTGTTCTGGATGTACTCCTCGGCCAGCGCGTCGACATCCTCCGCCACGCCGGTGGTGATGGCGCCGTCGTACAGGCGGCGGCCTACGGCCCGGGATTCGTCACTGGTGACGGCGCGGCCCGTGCGGGGTGCGTCGAACGCGGTGCCCGGCTTCTCCACGAAGATGCCGTCCGGGGACTGCGGAACCCCGAGGAGCTGCTGGAACTGGGCCGCGACACCGGGAACCCTGCCGATCCTGGCGAGAATCCGGTAGGTGTCCATGACCTGCCAGTGCTCGACCAGGCGGTCGTCACGGAACCGGAAGATGTGGGAGACCGAGGTCTGGACGGGCTTTCCGGTGGCGGGCACCCCGGCGTAGTCGCCGGTGTGGGTGCCGGTCATGACGGTCCGCAGGGCGATCAGGTCGTTCTCCACGAGCACCCCGATGTTCTCGTGGACCTCGAACCGCAGGTCGGAGAAGGACGCGTGCAGCCCCGCGTAGTACTTCTTCATCGCGGTCCGGCTGCGGACGCCGCCGATGTCGTACGAGAGGAAGGTGCGCGACAGCAGGGTGTCGAACGCCGTGTGGTCCTGCGCGTTCACCGCGGCCACGAAGGCACGGGCCAGCTCGTCGGCGCGCTGGGCGGTCGGGGTCGTGTGGAAGCCGTCGAGGCTGGTGCGGGGGGTGGTGGTGCTCATGGTCCGGTCTTTCTGGGTTCGGTGGGTGATGCGGTGGAGTGCTTCGCGAATCATGGTGTGCTCGTTCGTTTTGTGCAGTGGGCTGATCGCTGACGCGATCAGTGGTCGCCGAGGCCGACGAGGTTCAGCCGCAGGGTGTCGAGTTCGGCGTCGGACTTCTCCCGTACGAGACGGAGGATCTCCTCGGCGTCCTCGCCCACGGCGGCGCGGATCGGGGCGGGAACCTGCTCGACCAGTTCGACGATGCGCTCCGCGGACTCATCGGCGCCGAGCCCGCCGCCCTGCATGTCGTTGAGCGCGGCGGTGAACCTGCTGAAGGCGTCGCCGTACAGCTCGCGCTGCTCACCGGTCATCCCGTCGGCGACACGCTGGAGGGCCGCGGCCGTCTTGGCCGGACCACCGGTACGCATGTTGCCGGCCTGGGCCATCACGAAATCGATGCCGAACGGCTTGAGTTCCGCGCGGTAGACGTCCGCGAGGGCCTCCAGGGTCGCCTTCGAAGCACTGGAGGGGCCGTTGAAGGGGAGGGGGAACCGGCCGGTCATCGCGCCGATCTGGACGATGCGGCCGCGGGACCTGCGGAGTGCGGGCAGGAAGGCGTTGATGACGGCCAGGCCGCCGAAGACGTTGACGTCGAACTCCCGCTTGACCGCTTCGAGCGGGATGACCTCCAGCGGGCCCGGGGTCAGAATGCCCGCATTGCTGATGAGGACGTCCAGCCCGGCGTCACCGAGTTCCCCGGTGACCTCGGCCACCCAGCCGGCGACGGCGCGCTCGTCGGTGATGTCGACGAGGGAGAGTGTCAGCGGTCCGTCCGCTCCCTGGTCCAGGGCGTCGATCTCGTCGCGGGTCAGCGCCGTACCGAAGACCCGGTACCCCTTCGCGGCCAGTTTCAGCGCGACCTCCCGGCCCAGACCGCCGCCCGCACCGGTGATCGCGGCCGTGGGCCGCTTCTGCTCCGTGGTGTTCGACATGGTGTCGTCTCCTTCCTCCTGCTCCTTGTTCTCCGCGTCCCGCGGGAACTTCCGGCGGGGACGCGGGGCCGGCTGGACCGACCCGAAGAGGTTGACGTGTCAACAACATAACCCATGAAGGTTGACGCGTCAACCAATGCCGATTCCCCCGCGATTTGCGACTACTCGACCACTCCATGCACATGGATGACAGGTCAACTAATCGCTTACTCTGGCAACCATGGCTTCCCCTACGCACTGGCTCACCCCCGAAGAGCAGTCCGCCTGGCATGGCTTCATCCGCATGCAGGCCCGGCTCACCGGGCGTCTCGCCCGGGAACTCCAGAACGAGACCGGTCTCTCCGCAGGCGACTACGCCGTACTCGTCAGCCTCACCGACGCGCCCGGCGACCGGCTGCGGGTGCTGGAGCTGGCCAGGGTGATGGAGTGGGAGAAGAGCCGGCTCTCCCACCGGATCGGCCGCCTGGCCGAGCGGGGCCTGATCGAGCGGAGGGGGTGCGAGGGCGACGCCCGCGGCACCTTCGTCGTACTCACCGAACACGGCCGGGAGGCCATGGAAAGGGCCGCACCCGGCCATGTGGCCACGGTGCGGCGCCTCGTCCTGTCAGCCCTGTCGCCCGAGGAGGTCCGTATGCTCGGCCTCATCTCGGAGCGCGTCCTCGACCGGCTCGACCAGGACTCCCCCGGCCATGGAGCCGCCGCGCCGAACACGGTGACCCGCACGAAGCGTGCGGTACGACCGGTTCCCTGAGGCAGCACTCCGGTGGCCCGGGGACATCCCCTGGAGACCGGCTCAGCTCCCGTGGGAGCCCGGGGGGCTGAGCAGTCCCAGCCGGATCAGGTCGTCCATCGGGTCGCGCACGCTGCACGACCCGATGGAGGTGAAGGCGCGGCGCACCTCCGCTGCACCGACCGCACCCAGGTGCCCCAGCGCCGACTTCAGCCGCACTGCCGAGCGCTCGGCCAGGATCGCGGCAACGGCCGTCTCGGAGGCCCGGTCGAGAGCCGCTGCGGTGGCGAGCAGGATGCTGAGAAAACCGTGGTGCTCAAAGCCGGTGCCGGGGTCGAGATGCCGGACGGCGTGATGGAGTCCCGCCGTGCACTTGAAGGCGATACCACGGCGGGCGTACCCGATGATCGCGGCGGCGAGCCGTTGTTCGCCGGGGAAGGCCGAGGCCGTCGTTCCGCCCGTGCGGATCTTGGCGGTGCACCGGCTGTCGGCCAGGGCATCCGCGTCTGCGGCACGGAGCCCGTCGAGCGGAATCTCGATAGGGAGAGGTACGGCTCGGGGGTGTCAGCGGGCCGCTCCGGAACCGTCGGACCCGCGAGCCGATCCGGGACGGGCGGGCGGGTGCCGGCCCCCCGCCCGCCCCGGCCCGCGCCCGTTCCGTGCCGGGAAGGTCCCGACGGCCCTGTCACCCGGGCTCACCGCTACTCCGCCGTCACCGGGTGAGCCTTTCCACCGGGGCGAACTCGGCCGGGCGGCCCTGGGTGTTCTCGTCCAGCCACAGCGCGCGGCGGTGGCGCCGCCGCCGGTCGAGCAGTTCGTCGACTCCGACGATGTACTTGCGCGCGCTCTGTTCCACCAGATTGGGCAGCAGTCGCTTCAGCGGACTCCACCGCCACAGCCCGGCCGAGGGGAGCCGGATCGCCTGGAACACCTCCTGGTTCACGAAGAAGCGGGTCCATCCGAGAGCGGTGCGGTACTCCGTTTCCTTGCGGCGGCGCGCCTCGCCGGTGTCCTCCGGGGCCGGGCCGAACGCCTTCACGAATCCCTGGCCCAGCCTTCTGCTGTCCGGTCCGTCGTGCGGTGCCTGTGACAGCAGGACCAGATAGACGGCGCGCCACCAGTCCTCGACGGTTCGGGGGTAGTACGAGGGTTCGACGCCCATGAGATGTCCGACGTAGCGCCAGAAGTGCATATGGGCCAGGACGTCCTCGTCGTCGATCAGGTAGCCCATGGCCTTCATGTGCTGGGTGAGGGTGAAGGACAGCGTGATGATGGAGAACTGGTCCCGCTGGTTGAGGGGCACGCCCAGCCTCGCGGTGTCCCACTCCTCGTGGGGCGTGATCCTGTTCCGGATCATGGAGTGCATGACGCGGACGGTGACCGCGGTCCCGCGGCCCGCACCGCGCTGCCGCAGCGCGCCGGGTTCGGAGACGTCCGTCCAGAACCGGCAGGTCTCCAGGAACCGCCCGAAGGCGCTGTTGCCCGTGTAGGCACCGGTGAGGACCAGCGGTTTGGCGATGGTCTCCCGGCGGTATCCGTCGAAGGTGGTGATCCCGAAGTAGAGGAACGCGTCCGTGCCGTAGCGGCGGAAGACCCTGGCGCCCCGCTCGACGAGATCCCAGTCGAGCCATTCGGGCTCGGTGTCGATGTGCGCGAAGAGCGCGGTCAGTTCGCCGGGAGCGTCCGGGACGCTGCCGATGCCGTGCTCCAGGGCCTGGTCGACCATCCTCCGGGCGTCACGGATGAATCCCCCGGCGAACGCCGCGTCGATGAACGCGTCGGAGAGCGCGTCCCCGCGCGCGCCGTCCCGGCCCAGTTCGTCGACGATCTCTTCCGGCAGTTCGATGCCGCCCTTGATGTGACGGGACAGCTTCTTTTCCAGGGCGCGGCCCGCTGGACTGTGGCGGGCCAGGCGGTAGGTGAAGGACGGCGGGATGGGCGGGCTGTCCGTTTCGGTGATCCGGCCGGTGTTCATACGCGGGGCTCCTCGGTGGTTGCCGTGCGCCGGTCCCGGGAGAGGGGGACACGCCGGTCCGCGGCGCGTGCCGCGCGTCCCTCCCTGCGGCCCCGGGACCGCGTTCCTGTTGTGGTGTTCGTGTCTCGTTCGAGGACCGGCGCGGAACCCTCGCCATCGGCAGCACGGTGGTTCCGGACGGGTGCCGGGACGAGGCCGCCGACACCGTCGGGCGGACGGCCGGGACCGTGCCGGACCGACCCTGTCCCGAGCGGCATCGCGGCCGCCCGCGTGTCCCGTCGGGCCTGCCCGGCTTACGTGCCGATGGGCCCACCGGTCCTCGCGCCCGGCCCTGTCGCCGGGAGCATGGCGGCCACCCTAGGCATTTAATTGTCACCTGTCTATATTTAGCGGAGGGGACTTCTCCGGCCCCCGTCGCGGGCTCCGGGGCACCTGGCACGACACGGCGGCGACGGAGGCTCCACCGGCCGACGGCAGCGGGGGCCGCCGTAGGATGTGGCCATGACCGAGCCGCTCCGGGTCAGGCCCCGGGGCCGCCCTCGCAAGGACGTCGACCCCGCACCCGTGGACGACGCCCTCGCGGCGGCCCTGCACGCGTTCGCCACGCACGGCTACCACGGGGTCTCGGTCCGCATGCTCAACCGGGAGCTGGGGGTCAGTCACAACCTGCTGCACCAGCGGTTCGGATCGAAGTCGGCCATCTGGCACGCCGCGGTCGACTGGGGCTTCACGCCGCTCGTGGAGAAGCTGGAGTTCACGGACGATCCGAGCGCATGCCCCTTCGACCGGCTGCACGCCTGGATAAGGAGCTTCGTCGAACACCAGGCCGAGCACCCCGACCTGCTGCGCCTGGTGACCATGGAGGCCGGCGAGCGGACCGAACGCCTCGATTACATCTACGACACCTACATCGCACCGGCCTGGACGCACTTCGGCGCGCTCCACGAAGAGCTCAACCGCCAGGGCCTCATCCGCCAGGTGTCACTGCGCAGCGTGTTCTTCATGATCACATCAGGCGGTGCGGCGGTTTTCGGCAGCCGGGCGCTGGCCCGGCGGCTGTCCGACGAGGACCCCTTCACTCCGGAGGAAGTCGGCAGCCACGCGCGGTACGTCGCCGACACGGTCATCGCCGGACTCAAGCCGTCACAGCACTGTGGATGAGCAGCCCCGCCCCTGACCGGCCCGCGGTGCGGCCGGGTGGCGGGTGCACGGCCGGACTCGCCGGACCGCCAGGCCAGTCGCATCGTCCCCGGCACGTGAGGCCATCACCCGTCCGGGCGACCTCCCCCCTTCGCCCGGCGGAGGACCCCTCCCCCGCCCCCCTGCGCCCGACCGCCCGCCGCACGGGCACCGGGCAGCGCCGGATACGGCAAGGCAGGCAGCCGGGGAGCGTTGCGCCCTCTCGCACAGGGGACTCCCGGCTGATACTGGTGCGAGGGTTCGGTTGCGAGAACCCGAATCCGACCGACACCATCCGACGCATCATCGGGAAAGTCGCCGCCACGCCGGCAGGAGCCCCGCCGGAACCCGCCCCGGACCGCCGTGAAGCGCCGGGATCACCACCTGCCCCTACCTGCCCTGACCTGCAAACAGACAGCTCAGGGGTCCGTCTGTCAGCTGCCGAGGAGAGACCGTTGAGGATGCTCATCAATGTCCCCGAGACCGTCGTCGCCGATGCCCTGCGCGGTGTGGCGGCCGCCCATCCCGAGCTGACCGTGGATGTCGAGAACCGGCTGATCGTGCGCCGGGACGCGCCGGTGGCCGGGAAGGTGGGGCTGGTGTCGGGCGGTGGGTCCGGGCACGAGCCGTTGCACGGGGGGTTCGTGGGGCCCGGGATGCTGTCCGCCGCCTGTCCCGGGGAGGTGTTCACCAGTCCGGTGCCCGACCAGATGGTGCGGGCGGCCGTCGCCGTGGACAGCGGGGAGGGGGTGCTGTTCATCGTGAAGAACTACACGGGCGACGTGCTCAATTTCGAGATGGCGGCCGAGCTGGCCGAGGACGAGGGCGTACGGCTGGCGAAGGTGCTGGTCGACGACGATGTGGCGGTGACCGACAGCCTGTACACGGCGGGGCGGCGCGGTACGGGTGCCACCCTGTTCGTGGAGAAGATCGCGGGGGCCGCCGCCGAGGAGGGTGCTCCGCTGGAGCGGGTGGCGTCGCTCGCGCGGCGGGTGGACGAGGTCTCCCGGAGCTTCGGGGTGGCCCTGAGCGCGGTCACCACCCCGGCGAAGGGCAGTCCGACGTTCGAGCTGCCGTCCGGGGAGCTGGAGCTGGGCATCGGCATCCACGGGGAGCCCGGGCGGGAGCGGCGCGCCATGATGACGTCCCGGGAGATCGCCGACTACGTGGTGGACGTCCTGGTGACGGACCGGCGGCCGGACGGGCCGGTGCTGCTGCTGGTCAACGGTATGGGCGCCACCCCGCTGCTGGAGCTCTACGGTTTCAACGCCGAGGTGCACCGGGCGCTCGGGGAGCGCGGGGTGACCGTGGCCCGTACCCTCGTCGGGAACTATGTGACGTCCCTCGATATGGCGGGCTGTTCGGTGACGCTCTGCGAGGCCGACGAGGAGCTCGTACGGCTGTGGGACGCGCCGGTGCAGACCACCGCGCTCCGGTGGGGGCGCTGAGCGGAGTCCGACGGCTCGCCAGCGGCGGCAGGCGTCACCGATGATCGGGTCAGGAGACGACCACCGACTCACGGGAGTGCACGTGCTCGACGCCGACTTCTTCCGCCGCTGGCTCACCGGGGCCGCCGCCCTGGTCGACCGGGAGGCCGCCCGGCTCACCGAACTCGACTCCGCCATCGGGGACGCCGACCACGGGGCCAATCTCCAGCGCGGCTTCGCCGCCGTGACCGAAGCCCTGGCCCAGGAGCGGCCCGCGACCCCGGGGGCGGTGCTCGTCCTCGCGGGCCGGCAGCTCATTTCCAAGGTGGGGGGCGCCTCGGGGCCGCTGTACGGGACACTGCTGCGGCGTACCGGCAAGGAGCTGGGCGACGCCGCCGAGGTGACGCCCGAACAGTTCGCCGCGGCGTTCGGCGCCGGGGTGCAGGCGGTCGCCGGGCTCGGCGGGGCCCGTGCCGGGGACAAGACGATGCTGGACGCCCTGGAACCGGCCGTCGCCGCCCTCGGGCCGGCCACGGAGAGCTTCGCCGCCGCGCAGCGCGCGGCCGAGCAGGGCGCCCGGGACACCGTGCCGCTGGTCGCGCGCAAGGGCCGGGCGAGCTATCTCGGGGAGCGCAGCGCCGGGCACGAGGATCCGGGTGCCGCCTCGTCCGCGCTGCTGCTGGCCGCGCTCGCCGGGGCGGTGGCGTGATGGCGGCGGGCGGCACGGTCGGCATCGTCCTGGTATCGCACAGCCGCGAGGTCGCCGATGCGGCGGCGACGCTGGCGGTGGCCCTCGCGGGCGCGGGCCCGGACGCGCCGGTCGCGGCCGCGGGCGGTACGCCGGACGGCGGTCTCGGTACCAGTTCCGAACTGATCGCGGGGGCGGCGGCCGCCGTGGACCGGGGCGCCGGTGTCGCGGTGCTGGTGGACCTGGGCAGCGCCGTACTGACGGTGAAGGCGCTGCTCGCCGAGGGCGACGAGCTGCCGCCGGACACCAGACTGGTGGACGCGCCGTTTCTGGAGGGAGCGATCGCCGCGGTGGTGACCGCCTCCGCCGGGGGCGGGCTGGACGCGGTGGAGGCGGCGGCCTCGGAGGCGTACGGCTACCGCAAGGCGTGACCGGTCCCAGAGGGTGGCGGGGCACCGGTCGGACGGACGGCCGTGGTGACGGGGTGCCGTCGCACGTACCACCGTGGCGGGCCCGTGAACGGCGTGAGCGGTCCGCCGGGGCACGGCGCGCCGTTCGGGCGTACAGCGGTGGCAGGGTGCGGGGCGCGCTTCTAGCGTCGGTTGCGACCGTGCGTTCCTCCCCCACCGAAAGACCTGACCATGCGTGCCATACGTGTCGCACCGCTCGCCGTCCTGACCACCGCGGCCGCCCTGGCGGTCGCCGCTCCGGCGGCCGCCCTCCAGCCGCCCGGTACCGGCCCGGCCCCGGTCGCCGTCCCCGTACCGGTGCCCGCGCCGGCGACCGGTACGGGGCAGGACACGGACCAGGGCACGGGCACCGCCCCGGACCCCGGCACGGGCATTGGTACAGGCACGGCGCAGAACGGCGGGGTCACCTCGTTCGGGTTCACCGTGACCCCGGAGACCGTGGCGCCCGGCGGCACGGTCACCCTGCGGGCCACGGAGTGCTCCGGTTCGCAGGTCACGGCGTCGTCCGGGGTCTTCGCGCCGGTCACCCTGGCGGAGGGGCTGTCCGGCACCGCGACGGTGTTCCCGGAGGCCGAACCGGGCGCGGCGTACGACATCACCTTCGACTGCCTGGGCGAGCGGGGCACGGTACGGCTGCTCATCGCCGGAGAGGCCGCGGCCGGGCGGAGCCCCGCGGGTCAGGAGGACGGTGCCGCGATCGTCCAGGATCCGGCGCCGAACGACTCCGGCGCCGGTGCCCATGACAGCACCTCGGCGCACCGCGCCGACACGCCGGCGCACCCTGACGGCGGAGTGCGGGCGGGCGGCGGGGGCAGCAGCGTGCCGCAGCTCGGGCCCGGCCGGATCGCGGCGGGTTCCGTCCTGGTCGCGGGCGCGCTCGCGGGCGGCGCGGTCCTGTTCGCGGTACGGGCGCGGCGTACCGGCCGCGGCGTCTGACGCGCCCTCAGGGCTCCGTCGTGTCCGCCGCGCTGCCGCCGCCCCCGCCGCCGCCCGCGCATCGCGCGCCCCGCGGCGGGCTCTGGTTCTCCCTGCTGTGCGTGCTGCTGTTCGGGCTGTTCCTGGTGCGTACGGGCGCGGGCGCGCCGGGTGTCGGACCGGCCGCCTCCGCCGCCGCCGAAGGTCCGCCGCGGCCCGCGCCGAGTGCGGCCGTCGACCGTACGGCCGCCGGGCGGACACCGGTCACGGCGGTACCGCTCCCCCACTCGCCGCCGCGCCGGATCGTGGTGCCGTCGCTGCGGATCGACGCCCCGGTGCGCGGTACGGGACTGGCGGCGGACCGTACGGTGGCACCCCCGCCGACGTCCGAGCCGGGACTGGCGGGCTGGTACACGGGCTCCGTATCACCCGGTGAACGGGGTACCTCCGTCGTGGTCGGCCATGTGGACACCGAGTCGGGACCCGCGGTCTTCCACCCGCTGGCCCGGCTCGGTCCCGGGGACCGGGTCGAGGTGGCCCGCGAGGACGGCCGTACCGCGGTGTTCACGGTGTACGGCACCGAGTCCCTGCCCCGGGACGGCTTCCCGGCGGCCCGGGTGTACCGGGACGCGGCAGGGGCGGAGCTGCGGCTGATCACCTGCGGCGGCCGCTGGTCGCCCGCGGCGGGGTACGAGGAGAACGTGGTGGTGTTCGCCCGGCTGGCGGAGTGAGCCGGGGCGGCGGACGGGGGCCCGGTACGTCCGGTGTCAGACGAGGGCGGCCGCCTCCGCCACCGTGAGGCCGTGGCCCTCCTCGTACGCCCGGTGCCACTCCTCCTCGCCGAGGACGGACCGGACCGCGTCACCGGCCGCGGCGCGGGCGCTCTGTTCGTCGTGGAACGGCTGGAGGCCGAGGCCGGAGGAGCGGTGTCCCGCCTTGTCGTAGACGCCGAGCAGCCGGGCCGCGTCGGCCGCGTCCCCCAGCCGGGCCATCGCCCAGGCCGCGCAGAGGAACTGGTCCACCGTCATCCGGGTGACGAAGTCGCCGAAGTCCGCGAAGTTCCGGATCGCTGAACGGGAGCGGTCCCGGGCCCGCGCGTACCGCCCTTCCTGGCAGTCCAGCCAGGCGTGGACCCCTTCGACCAGGCCGCGGAACAGCTCGGGCGCTTCGGCACCGAACCGCCGTTCCATGGCGTCGAGCCGGGCACGGGCCTGCCCGGTGCGCCCGGTGGCGCCGTAGTGCCGGGCGAGCAGGAGGTACGGCGTGCCGAACTCCGCTTCTCCGGAGGTCCTGGCGGACTCCCGGGCGACCTCCTCCAGTTCGCGTTCGGCGGTCTCGCGCTCGGCCGGGTCGGTGGTCGTGCGGAGGGTCAGGAACAGCAGCCGGGCCCGGTAGAGGGCGGCCTGCGAGGGCGGCCCGGAACGGGCGAAGACCGCCAGGGCAGCGCGGTAGTCGGCGGCGGCCGACGCGTACCGCCCGTGCCATTCGTGGTGCTCGCCCCGGGCGGCGTGGGATTCGGCAATGCCCCAGTCGTCGCCCGCCGACTCGAAGAGGGTGAGGGCCCGGTCGGCGTCCAGTCTGCCGTCCCCGGGCGGCGGGACACGGTCGTAGCCGCTCGGTTCGGTGAAGCCTCCCGAGCGCAGCCGGGTCCGCATCAGCAGGGAGAATCCCAGGTCCCAGGCGTCCACCGTGCCGAGGGCGTACTGCTCCTCGCAGGCGGCGACGAGCGCGTCGGCGGTCTCGTCGAGCCCCGGGTATCCGCCCGTCAGCAGCTTGCAGAAGAACCACATGGCGGCGGGCTGCCGGCAGAGTTGCGGCTGCCCGGGTTCATACGCCTCGACGACCCTGCGCAGCAGGTCGACGACCTCGGGGTTGCTGACGGCCATGCCGTCGGCGCCGCCGGATGCCAGCAGCGTCAGCCGGACACCGCGCCGCGCCTCCCACAGCCGGTCTTCGGGCCACGGCGGCGGGGTGTCGGTGCAGCGTCCCGCCACGGGCCCGGCGCGCCGGACGGGCGCGGCGAACGGGTCGGGCCCGAGGGCGGCGACGGCGCCCGACCAGGTCCGGACGTCGGACTGAAGGGACCGCAGCTGCCAGTACCAGCCCAGTGAGAGGACCAGGCAGAGGCCGTCCTGTTCCGCGCCGTGGCGGACGGCGGTCCGCAGAGCGGCGCGGATATTGCCGAGTTCGGCATCGAGACGGGCCATCCAGCCGCCGACGCCGGGGCCGCGGGCATGGGACTGTCCGGTACGGACCAGCTCGCGGTAGGCGAGCAGGTGGCTCCGTTCGACCGCGGCGCGTTCCCCGGCGGCGTCGAGGCGCCCGGCGGCGTACTCGGCGACGGTTTCGAGGAGCCGGTAGCGCATGGCGGAGCCGTCCGCTCCGGGAGTGGCGACCACGAGCGATTTGTCGACCAGGGCGGCGAGGACGTCCAGGACGTCCGTCTCCGGCCCGGCGGCGAAGGCGCCGGTGCCGGTGCCGGTGCCGGTGCCGGTGCCGGTGCCGTCGTCCGGGACACTGCCCGGGCCGTCGTCCGGGACGGCGCCGCAGACGGCCTCCGCCTCCGGCAGGGCACAGCCTCCGGCGAAGACGGAGAGGCGGCGGAGGGTGGTGCGTTCGTGGTGGTCGAGGAGGTCCCAGGACCAGTCGACGACGGCACGGAGGGTCTGCTGGCGGGGCAGAGCGGTACGGCTGCCGCCGGTGAGAAGACGGAAACGGTCGTCGAGACGGTCGGCGATCTGACGGGGGGTGAGCGCCCGGAGCCGGGCCGCGGCCAGCTCCACCGCCAGCGGCAGCCCGTCCAGACGCCGGCAGATCTCCGCACACGCCGCCGCGTCGTCCCCCACCGAGAACCCCGCCCGCGCCGCCGCACCCCGCTCCCCCAGCAGCCGCAGCGCGGCCTCCGGCGACAGCGGACCCAC